>JBGSMF010000130.1:0-20730 GCA_041740315.1 Thermoflexales bacterium | reverse complement strand
TGCGGTGCTCACAGCCAACTATGTTCAGATCGGTGTCGAGCCACGCACATTGTTGCCGCCACCGTTGGTCATCACGCAGGATGGCTATCTGATTGATACCCGCTCTGGCGAGCGCGCCAGGCTGCGGGACACCGTGGGTGTGGATCGGTTGCGGCTGGCAGCGACGACGCACAGCACCGAGACAGCGCAACTGGCACAGGCAGAAATCGAGATCGCGAAAGCGACAAAAAGTGACAAGACCGCCGATGCCTTGATGGGCGCGGCAGGAAATATTCCAGTGATGGAACATCAAGTAATTGGGAAGGAGTAAATAAAATGCCTAACGACAGCATAACGCGCAAGGTAGCAAAAGATGCAATGGCGATAAAACGGGCAGCTATTTACATACGCGTGTCCTCTGAAAAGCAAGCCAACAAGATTAGCCCCCTAGCACAAGAGGAGGATTGTCGGACATACTGTGAGGAACGTGGTTACGTTGTTATTGGAGTCTATCGTGACACTGAAAAATACCGCGTGGGCAAAAAGCTGGTAGAGCCGGCTGGGACACGATCCGATCGGCCTGGCCTGAGACAAATGCTGGCCGATGCCGCCGTCCACAAGTTTGATGTCATTGTGGCTTGGCGCGAAGATAGGCTCTACCGGGGCATGCGGCCGATGCTTGATGTAATTGATTGCATAGAGGCCAACAAGATCGAAATCGAACTGGTCAAAGAGACATTCGACAGCAAGATGGCTCCCGTCAAAGCGTGGGTCGCCAAAATGGAACTGGACGCCAAAAGCGACAGGATGTTAATGGGAGTAGCCGGGCGATTGGCGGAGGGCAAGGTTTGGAACAACAATTTGCCCTATGGCTATTGCCGGGTAGATGATAGAGGAGCAACTGAGCCAGAGGAATCAAAGTGGGTACAAAAGATTTGGGGATGGTTTGCAGATGGCTCTAGCTTGCGCACAATCCGGTTGCGACTGATTGAGAATGGCGCACCCCAGCGAGTAGCAACCAAAATCGCTTGGTCAATATCTGTCATTAGCGAGATGCTGGGGAACGATACCTATCACACCGGCATATTAAAGATGCATTGGGATGGCGAGCTGTACTTGATTCCTGTGCCAGTGTTAGTAGACGCCGATACAGCGGCGCGGGTTGCAGAACGGCGAGAGAAAAACAAAGCGCACCCCGCACACAACATCAAGTACGAGTACCTGGCAAGTGGCATAACCTACTGCAAGGCTTGCGGTTGGAAAATGCGTGCCGTGACTTATACCAAATATGCTGGCGGCAAAATCAGAAAGACACCAGCAGCAGCATACAAGTGTTCAAAACACATGGCTGGGCACTCATTGCCTGGATGTCCACACGGCATACCACAACGAGCCCATGAAAGCCAGCTTTGGGAAAAGGTATGGTCTTTTATTGCCGATGACAAACAATTTGAAGAGATGATTAGCGCACGCATAAAGCAGTTGAAGGATGAGGAACTGGATGTCAATTCCAAAGTCGAACGGCTACAGCGAGAACTGGGAAATCTGGCTTTAGAACGGCAACGAACTATCACCTGGGCGCGGAAAGGAACAATAACTGAAGCAGATCTAGACTTGCAACTTGGCGCATTGTCATACCAAGAAACAGAGCTAAAGAGAGAATTGGCTGACATGAGCTTGCTGATTGGCAACCGCGCAGAACGGCTCACCGAGTTTGCGAACAAATACAGGCAGAAGCTTCGGACTGGAATGGAGTGGCTAAATGAAGAACCGCGCACGCCTGAAGAAGCGCGAGAACAGCGCAAATGCAAACAAGAAATTATAGATGCAATCGTAAAACGCGTTTACGTCATGAGCGACAAAACAGTCAAAGTGGAATTCGACTTTGACTGTAGCCAGGGTCAGCTTGATGATTCCGTCAATAAGCCAGATCTGTCTTCAGAAGGAACCAGCCTGCCAGATAGGTCTACTTCCTCGGCAACAGTACAAGCCGAACCTGCCCCAATTCGCTGGCGCGAATAATTGGCTCGTCCTTCACTATTCGCTTTCTTTCTTGAGCTTGCCTTCAAATGATTGCAGCGCGGTCTCTAACTGCGCCTGGCGCAAGCTGTTGGTCAGGTCGCCGCGAGTGCGCTCTAGCACGGCGCGCAGCGCATCGGTGCTGCGCCGCAACCCGCCGGTGATGGCATCGGGGAAATCCATCGTCACCAGCGTGCCATAGATATCGTCCATGGCTGCCAACAAACGTTCTGCTTCGGCGCTGTGGCCGTGGCGAATGATATCGAGGCAGCGGCGGCGCAGCTCGCTGGCGGCTTCGCACAAACCGTTCAAATAGGCAGGTGAATCTACGCCCAGTTCCGGCGGGGTGGGCAAGGCGCGCCGGTTGACGATGGCAAAGGTGATGTGCGCCTCGGCCAACTCTTTGAGGGCATCTTGGGTGTAACCGGTATAGTACAGGTCGGGGTGTGGAGCCAGGTCGGCCTTCATGGCGTCTGCCGCGGCGCGCGCCGTAGCCAGCAGGGCCTCGGCCTCGGCATATTCCTGGCGGTGCGTGGCGCGAATGGACAGCGCGCAACAGCGGATCAATTCGCGGCTGCGGTTCAGCGTCAGATCACGAACGGTATTTTTCTCTTGCAACAGCGCCCGAATGTCTTCGGCTATCTTGTCGAGGTTGTCCATAAGCGCTACTCGGGTGGGCGAGATGGGCGGAACAATTGCTGCGCCAGGTCGCCGCTTTGTGGGATCAGGATCGGGCCGAATTGGTCTTCGTACTTTTTTAAATTCTCGCTCAAAGCCATCAGCAAAAGCTTGGCGTGCATCGGCGTCATCAAGATTCGCGCGCAGACCTTGGCCTTGGGCATGTTGGGCAAAATCCGCGCAAAATCAATAATGATCTCTGAGGGCGAGTGTGTGATCATTGCAAAGTTGGCATAGATGGCATCCAGGTCGGGGGGCAATTCGATATTGAATTGAACCGGGGCAGGCTGCTGCGGCGGTTGTTGCTGTTGCGGCATAGTTACTCTCCATACGCTCAACAACCCTCCCGTAGAATGATTGCGGTCCACAGGAGGGTTGTCGAGGGCGACTGGGTCTGTCTAGAAGGGAATTTCCTCAGCGCCGGCCGTCTCTGGCGCGCCTTCAAAATCTTCAGCCGGGGCAGCCGAAGCAGTGGCTTCGCCGCCGCGCCCGCCCAAGAATTTAACCGTGATCGCAAAAACTTCAAATGAAGCCCCGCTGGCGCCGTCTTGCTTGGTCCAAACACGCGGACCGCCCGTCGTTTTGTCTGGCGTCAGCCGTCCTTCGACAAATACCTGGCTACCTTTGTGCAGGTATTGTGCGCAAGCCTCGGCTGCCTTGCCAAAGACGCTCACCCGAAACCATATCGTCTCTTTGACCTGCTGCCCATCCGAGCCTGTATAGGTCCGGTTGGTTGCAACGCTCATGCTGGTAACCGGTCTGCCATCAGGCAAGTACCTCATTTCCGGGTCTCTGCCCAGATTCCCTACTAGGATAATGGTATGGAACATTTTGAATCCTCCTTATTTGCGATTGACGATTGACGATTGACGATTGACGATTGACGATTGTCTAGTATGCCGTCACCAGATAACACATCTGGGGGGTGACCGATGAAAAATTGATTCGAGCACACGGCTTGCAAGCCAGTGACAAGTGTACTCTGAATGGGCAAATTCCGCAAATTAGGCCAGAAACCCGGTTTCTCGTTATTTGCTTTCCAACTCTAGCAAAAAGCGCTCTAGCTCCAGCCCGCCGCCATAGCCGGTCAGCGAGCCACTCGCGCCCAGCACGCGGTGGCAGGGGATAACCAGGGGAAGAGGATTAGCGCCATTGGCAGCGCCCACGGCGCGCGCGGCGGATGGCTTGCCAATGACGCCCAAACGGCGCGCTGAAAACTGGCGCCGCGCAAGTCGAGGGGAAGAGTAAAAATATAATTTTGCACAGCCCACCCGGCGTAGCCGCCACGTGCAGCTTGCCGATGGGCGACGGTATCGCGGTGTAGGCAACAGGCTCGGCCACCCTAGATCCTAGTCTTCCCTGGCGCGCCGCCAGAGCAAAACCAGTCCGCCAATAATCAACAGCAGCGGCCAGAGTGTGTCGAACCCGAACCAGCGCAGCCAGGCGATATTCAGGCTTTCCAGCACATTCTGCGCCAGCAGGACCGCGCCCAAGATAATGAGCGTTGCGCCGATGAGCAGCCCGGCCCGCGGGTTGGGCGCTTGGACAGCCGCGCGCACATCGTTGCCCATATCTTGCGCTCGCGCGGCCATTTCTTGCGCGCCTGCGCGCACCGATTCTTGCACAGAGGCGGCGCTGGCCTGCCCCTCAACCGGGATGATAATCCACATCAGCAGATAAATGAGCGCGCCCACGCCTTGGCCAAAAGCGAGCAAGATAAAGAACAGGCGGATAATCACCGGGTCCACGGCCAAATAACGCCCTAACCCACCGCATACCCCGCCCAACACGCGGTCGGTTCGGCTGCGATACAACTTGTTGTTCATGGTGCCTCCTTGCGACAATTATTCATTAGACTTATCGGAAATAAGGACTGGCACACCCTGGACTGCCCGTCCACCTGTGCCTGCGCCACAGGTGCAGGCAGGGCAGGCTTGCACCTGCGCTGCGCTTGGCCCCTTCGGGAGTGCAGCCTGCCTGGCGCAGACAGGGTGTGGGGATACGTTGGCTTCCGATAAACTCTATTGTACTCCATGTTGCCAAAATAGTGAATCTGGTAATTACTTGGGCTCCTATAAATACCTGCTGCCATCGCCGGTCCGCAGTTTGTCTACCAGCTTGCGCACATCTTGCGCGCGGTCGCGCGGGCAAATGAGGATGACGTCGTCGGTGTCTACCACCACCAAATCGCCCAGACCGATGGTTGCCACCAGCCGATTGTTGCCGTACACCAGAGTGCGATGGGTGTCAACGTCCAACAGTTCGGCGTCAATGACGACGTTGCCATGTTCATCGCCAGGCAAAATCTCTAGCAGTGTAGCCCAACTGCCCACGTCGCTCCAACCGATATCGGCCGGCAGCACCGCCGCCTCTTGCGCGCCTTCCATGATGCCATAGTCAATCGTCTGGGTAGCCACGCGCGGCCATTCATAACCCATCACCGGGTGTTCACGGTCGGTGCCCAGCGCGCTATGGATGTGCATCAGTTGCTCGTAAAAGCGCGGCATTTGCCGCTGAAACTCGGCCAAGATGCGGTCTACTCGCCAGATGAACATGCCGCTGTTCCAGGTGTGTTGTCCCGAAGCGAGGAACATTTCGGCCGTCGCCTGATCGGGCTTTTCTCTGAATGCCTCAACCCGATACGCAACTTGGTCATTAAATTCGCCTAGCGGCTCGCCGCGCTCGATGTAGCCATAACCGGTGGAGGCAAAGGTGGGCTTGATGCCCAGCGTCACCAAGCGGCCTTGCTGGGCCACCTGAAAAGCCGCCGCCAGCACCTGCCGAAATACCTCGGTATTGGCGATATAATGATCAGAGGTGAGCACGGCCATGGTCGCTTCGGGGTCGGCATGGTGCAGCATCACCGCGCCCAATCCCACCGCCGAGGCTGTGCCGCGCGGCATCGGTTCTACCATGAAATTGCCGCCGGGCAGTTGGGGCACCTGGCGCAATAGCACGCCCACCTGCTCTGCGGCCGTGATCACGCGCACTTGCTCCAACGGGAAAAGCGGCTCTAGCCGTTCTACGGCCAATTGAAACATTGTGCGCTCGCCCACCAGGCGCAGAGCCTGCTTGGGGCGCGTCTGCCGGCTGAGTGGCCACAAGCGCGTGCCGCTGCCGCCGGCCATGATTAATGCATAGTAATGATCCAAGTTTATCTCCAATAGGCATTATCGGGAATAATCTTTTTGCCACGAATTGACGCCAATTCCCCAATATATTCGGGAACATTCGTGCGCATGTGTTCGTGGCTAATTTCCGATAAACTCTAATAATGTTAACCCTATTTTTGGCCACGCGCCGCGCTGAGCACCCACCAGCTCAGCCCAAAGCCCAGCAGAATTCCAAGCAACAGCACCAGCCAAAAAAGCCATGTCGAGATCCCCTCAAGCCCGGTGCGCAGGTTCATGCCAAATATGCCAGAGATCGCCGTCAGTGGGAAAAAGATGGCCGCCAACACGTTGAGCCGGTTGGCGATCTTGACAGACTGCATGCTCAGCCGGGTTTCCTTTTCAGACTGCCTGGCAATTTGGTAATCCAGGGCATGGCGAGTGCTCATATAAAGCAGGTCCAATGTTCGATCCAGGTCATAGGCCCAATCGCGCAGGTCAATCAAATCGCGGTCTTGGGCAATGGCCTCACGCGCCGCTTGCAAGGTGGTATACAAGTTTCCGGTTGAATGTTGTAGGGGTGTTATTTTTTCCAATAGTTTGAAATAATCCTCGGCGTCTTGAGCCTGATCGTATTCTCGGCTGAGCTTTTCTTGCGCCGACTCGTACTCTTCGATATGGTCTCTCAGCCGCGCTAATCCACCTCCCTGGCTGCTGTCCCAACTGCCATCTGGTTTGCGCCAGAAAAATACGCCTTCTCGTTCCTGGCTATCGGGTTGGGGTGTTTTGTGGAGAACGAGCAGCAAGTGCCCTTCTGCCACCATGGCCCGTTGCCTGCCGGCGCGTTTTTGACCAAACCTGACCTTGATTTCGCTTGGAAGCTGCTGCCAGAACAAAGGTAACTTCATTTTGCGTCTCTCCTAACCCGGTCAAGCCAGAACCAAACAGAGGAGCGTTTTTACCACCATGACATCAAGCCACAAAGAATCCAGAATTGTTTGTATCATTCCTTGTGCCCTCGTGTCGCCTGCCCCCGCCGTAGGCAGGGGGTTGTGGTGAAATTTCTTTGCCGAAAAAGCAGCGTGCAGCAAACCTAGTCTTGTGTGGCATCCAGCCACCACAGGCCACCCCTGCCTCCCACCCACACTCGCCCGCTACCATCTACCACAACCTGGCAATACTCTCCCACAGCCAACTGCGCAATTTGCTCCGCCTGACCATCTCCAAACTCGTAAACCGTTCCGCCGGCGCACAACCAGGCACGGCCATCGGCGCTAAAGGCCAGGCTATCGGGATCCCAGGCATCATCCAAATCTAGCACCCATTCATCATCTTTCAGGTGATAACGCGCCTCAGCGCCATACCAACTGGCCCCGCCCTGGCGCAAGATTTTGACCCAGGGATTGCCAGCGGGGTCAATGTCTAACAAAGTGACAAGCTGGCTGCGGTCCCAGGCAGGCAAAGGAAAGCGTGCCCACTCGCCTGTGCGCGGGTCGTACTGGAGCAGCTCGTTAAATCCACCTACCCACATTCGTCCGATGGCATCTTTTTCAATATCGAGCACGCACTGGTTGGCCGTGTCAGAAGCATCAGTCCACTGGCCGCGCTTGTACCAGCGGACGCCCTCTCCCCTCAGGCCCTCGCCCTCGCCGATGCAATTGCCCACCCACACACTGCCGGATTGAGAAAGCTCCACGTCGCTGAGAAAATGCCCCTGGTAATTTGGGTCGGCGGGCGCAAAGCCAATTTGCTCGGCGGTCAAAAATTCCCATTTCTCCGTGGCCGGGTCAAGGTGGCGCAGCTCGTCGCTTCCGGTGGCCAGCCAGATCCCTCCATCGGGGTCAGTTGCCAGCCCATCACCTAAACCCGGAGACAGGTAATCGCCATCCGGCAGCGCGCTCCATCCCTCAGCCGAGCCATAGACGCGCCAGCCGGCGCCATCGTAGGCCGCAATCGTTTCTGTTTCCTCGGCCAATACCCAGACGCGCCCGCCGGCATCGCTCCCCAAGAGATACGCGGCTTGCAAACTGGACAATTGCCGCCATTGCCCTGCTGCATAGGCAAAGACGCCGTTCGTCCCGGCCAGCCACAGCTCGCCTTGCGGCGATGCCCACATGTTGTTGATCTCTGCCACGGGCAAATCCGTTACTTGAGTAAAGGGCGATGGAAATGCAGTGGGAGTTAGAGTTGCCGGGGGACGGGTGGAGGTGGGACGCTTGGTGCGGGTGGGGGCCACAGTCTGAGACGGGTGCAATTTGGTGGCGGTCACTGGCGGCCTAGCCGGCGATACCATAACCGCTGTAGGGGTTGGAGGTATCGCGCTGGGCGCAACAGTGGGCGTGCTTAGACTGGCAAGGGAACCACACCCCAACGACAACACGACTGCGAGCAACAACACTGGTTTACAAGAAAGCAAAGCTCTCGCAGTGGTGGAGCCAAAGGCCCCCTGTGAATAGAAAGTTTTATACTTTCCTATACCATAAAGCATGCGCATCTTGCCCCCAAAAGCGCTCAATCAATCTTGTACTCGATGCGGCCTTCGCGCGCAAGCACGTAATTCATCCCGCCCACCTGGCGCACCATTCCCTTGAGTTCCATCAACGCCAGCGTGCTAGATACCTGCTCAATGGGCAAGCCGCTTTGCCGGCCAATCTGGTCAATGTGCGCCGGCTCGGAAGAGATCAGCATCAGCAGAGCTTTTTCGGCGTCATCTTGAGGTGGAACCGCCGCGCGCGCCTCGAGGTGCTGCGCCACCATCGTCATGTTCAGTTCTTCCATAATATCGCGCGGGCAGAGCGCCATGCCGGCTCCATCGCGCAGCAGCTTGTTTGTGCCGGCCGAGCTGCGCGCAAAGACATTGCCGGGCACGGCAAACACATCGCGGCCCTGCTCGGCGGCGAAATCGGCCGTGATCAGCGCGCCCGAAGTTTCTCCGGCCTCTACCACCAGGACGCCCAGGCTCAGCCCGCTGATGATGCGATTGCGCGGCGGAAAGTTGCCCGCCTCGGGCGGCGTGCCCGGCGCATAATCAGAGACCAGCGCCCCATGCTCCACAATCTGCTGGGCCAGCTTGCGATGCTCTGGCGGATAAACCAGGTCTATGCCGTTGCCCAATACCGCAATCGTGCGCCCGCCGGCATCCACAGCGGCCTGGTGCGCCACCGCATCAATGCCGCGCGCCAAGCCGCTGACAATCGTCACGCCGCTGGCGGCCAGCTCGGCGGCAAAGGCGCGAGCGGCTTCTTTGCCATAGGCCGTGGCGCGGCGCGTGCCCACAATGGCCAGCGCCCACTGGTCGCTTTCAACCAGCGTGCCTTTAACGTACAACACCGGGGGAGGAGCGGAAATTTCGCGCAAGCGAAGGGGGTAAGCGGGATCGTCCCACGTGAGGATTTGCGCGCCGGCGCGCTCGGCTTTGAGCACATCGGTCTGAGGGTCATAGGCAGCGCGCAGGCCAAGCAGGTTTTCAATAGCGCGCTTGTCCATGCCGGCTTCGCGCAATTCAGGCACAGCGGCGTGCCAGGCCGTTTGCAAATCGCCAAAGTGATCGAGCAGGGCGCGCACCTTGGCTGGCCCAATGCCAGAGACACGGTTAAAACCTACCCAGTATTTCACGTTCGTCATAGTGTGCAGCCTTTATGGCACTATACTTTGAAGCCACCAAAAGGTCAAGCCCAAAAACCAAAGCCAGGATTTCGCGCATCCTTGCAAACGTCCTTGACTATCGGCTTGCATGGGGATGCAAGCCTACGGGGCGCGGACAATAGGCTAAGGCAACAAGCCGGGCAAAAGGCAAACCGTCATCACGCCCTTTTCCAAGTCTACCTGGCGGATCACCTCAATCCGCGCCGGCAGCAGCACTTCGCCGCCAGCGCCGCGCACCACGTACACATCATTGGCGCCCGTCTCGAGCACCTCTGTCAAGCGGCCCAGCTCCTGGCCCTCAATCGTGACGACCTGCAGGCCAACAAGCTGGTGGGCATAGTATTCATTGGGGCCAAGCGGCGGCAGGTCTTGCGAGTCTACCAGCACCGTTTGCCCTTGCAGCGCCTCGGCGCAAGTGCGGTCATTGCATCCCCGCAACTTGAGCAGCACGTCTTGGCAATGCCACCAGCACCGCTCCACATGGTACGGCGTCAGGGACTCTCCCAGGTAGACTGTTTGCAACTGGAACAGGCGTTGGGGTGGGCTGATGAGCACCTGCACTTTGAGCTCGCCCTGCAGCCCCCACGCTTTGAGCACACGCGCTACAATTAAAAAACGAGGCACAGGAGCGCGCTTTTGCCCTGGGCCTCGCTTGTTAGGTTTGTGCATGGTTTTGCTAGCAGGCTTTATATAATCTCCAACGTTACCCGCTTGCCCTGCCGGGTCGCGCTGGCGCGCAGCAGCGTGCGGATGGCATTGACCACCCGCCCATTCTTGCCGATGACGCGCCCCATATCCTCCGGCGAAACGCGCAGTTCGATGATGATCGAGCCG
Source organism: Thermoflexales bacterium (assembly GCA_041740315.1). GTDB lineage: Bacteria > Chloroflexota > Anaerolineae > Fen-1058 > Fen-1058 > JBGSMF01. Next base: position 10,465 of record JBGSMF010000130.1, on the reverse strand, counting down.
CTGCCGGCGACCTCGCTCACCTGCACTTGCGAAGGATCATCTACCAGCGACTTGGCAATATACTCAACCAGTTCTTTCATGATTAGCTCCCTTTATGTTTTTGAAGAATTGAAGTAACTACTCAGCATCCTGAGCGGAGCGCCGCGCTCCTTCGACTGCGTTTCACTTCGCTCAGGATGCGCGGCGCGTAGTCGAAGGGTGCCGGCTGAGTAGTACGAATTGAAATGGAAATATCAGCCCTTTGTAGTAAGTATGTTGTGCGTTACAAGGGAGTCGGCCCAAAGCTGGACCAGCTCGTTCTGCCAGACCTATTCCGTCTTGGCGGCTTTTGCCTCGGCTTCGGCCGGGGCTGATTTTCGGGCCGAGCCCTTTTTAGATGGCCCGCTCGGGCGCAGGCGCGTTCTGGCATCTACCGGCGGCCTGGCCGCAACGGCTTGCCGCGCCTCTTCCAGCAAAACTTCCAATGGCTCGCCAGCCTTGAGGCGGCGGAAGCGCTCTAGGGTGCCGCAGCGGGTCAACAAGCGCAACACCGAATCGCTGGGCTGCGCCCCGACCTTGAGCCAATACAGAACACGCTCTTCGTTAACATCCAGCGTGTCCGGCTCGGTGCGCGGATTGTACAAGCCAACATTCTCAATAAAGTGACCGTCGCGCGGGGCTTCGAGATCGGTCACCACAATGCGATAACTGGGTTGCCGCTTGGCGCCAACGCGGCGCAATCGAATACGTACCACTTGTCTTACTCCTTCAGAATTTCAAATTCCAGCTTGAATTTTTATGGTATAGGAAAGTAAAATTTTTTACCCACAGGGGGCCTTTGGCTCCACCACTGCATTGGGCAGGTTAACGGAACATTGAAAGCAAGTTGCGGCCCTTGCCCGAGCCGATCTGCTTCATCATCCGCTGCATTTGGCGGAATTGAGAAAGCAACTGATTAATTTCCTGCACGCTTGTGCCGCTGCCGCGCGCCACGCGCCGCTTGCGGCTGCCGTTCAGAACTTCGGGATGCCGCCGCTCGTTGGGCGTCATCGAGTTGATGATGGCTTCGATATGGCGCAACTGGCCGTCGGCCAACTCTAGCTCTGTATCGGGCAGTTTCATCTTGGAAAAGCCCGGTATCATTTCCATGAGCTGGCCGATTGGCCCCATCTTTTTGACCTGCTGCAATTGCTTGAGAAAATCATCCAGGTCAAATTTGCCCTCGAGCAGCTTGCCCGTCATCTCGGCGGCCTGCTCTTTATCTAGCGTGGCTTCGGCCTTTTCAATCAGGGTGAGCATGTCGCCCATCCCCAAGATGCGATTGGCCAGCCGGTCGGGCGCAAACGGCTCTAGCGCATCGGCCTTTTCACCAACGCCCAAGAACTTGATTGGCACGCCGGTGACCGAACGGACGCTGATGGCCGCGCCGCCGCGCGCATCGCCATCTACCTTGGTCATGATCAGGCCGGTGACGCCGACGCGCTTGTTAAACTCGTCGGCCACGCGCACGGCATCTTGGCCGGCCATGGCATCTACCACCAACAGCACATCACACGGATTGACCTGCTTGCGAATGGCCTCTACCTCGGCCATCATCTGCTCGTCAATGTGCAAGCGCCCGGCGGTGTCCAGAATGACGGCGGTGTAGGCGCCATCGCGCGCGTGCTGCAAGGCGTTACGGCAGATTTCGGGCGGGGACACGCTGGTGCCCTCGCTGTGCACAGGCACGTTCAGTTGCTTGCCCAGAACCTCCAGTTGGGTCACGGCTGCCGGACGGTAAGTGTCTGCAGCGACGAGGAGAGGGCGTTGACCCGCTTTACGGAGGCGAAGGGCCAGCTTGGCCGCCATGGTCGTTTTGCCGCTGCCTTGCAGGCCCACCAGCATGATGACATGTGGGGCAGGTCCCGAAAGGTTGAGCGATGCCGCTTGACCCAGGGTGGCGATTAGCTCTTCATGAACGATTTTAACGACCTGTTGGGCTGGGGTCAGGCTCTTGCGAACCTCGGCCCCAATGGCCCGCACGCGCACACGCGCCAGGAAATCTTTGGTGACGGCATAGTTGACATCGGCTTCCAGCAAGGCCAGGCGCACTTCACGCAGCGCGACATCAACATCTTCTTCAGTCAAGATGCCGCGCTTGGAAAGCTTGTCAAAAACCGCCTGTAATTTGCTGGTCAGAGTCTCAAACATAACCGACCTTGTAGGTCAGGCCCGCGCCATCACCTAACGCAAGTGGCGATTGTAGCCGATGTCGGGGGTTTAGTCAAGTAGGATTTGCAGCCTATCCTCCCGCAGGTTATGCCGGTCGAGGCATGCTTGTTCTCAAACGTTCAAACCTGCGGGAGGGTGCATAGTTACGGCGCAAAAGCAAACAAAGCCCGCCCGCCAAAGTAGGCATACACATAACCATTCGCCGCTGTTGCACCAGCGCCGAACTTGACGCCAGGAACCTCGGCTGGCTCTGTTTGCAAGAGGCCAATTTCCTTGCCAGAAGCAAGGTCTATTGCCCTCAAAGAACCGTCGGAGCAAATCACATAACCAATGCCACCTAGCACTGCAACTGATGATGCAACACGTAGTTTTTCATTTGGGCGGTATGTCCACAGAACCTTGCCTGTCAGCAAGTCTGCTGCATATACTTCAGAGCATCCAGAGCCTGCGTAAACTGTGTCGCTCACTATTGTGGGGAACTGATAGTCGCTGCCCTCACGCGGGCAGGTTGAACCAAGCGACCAGCGCGTTTCTAGCGATGTGAGATCCACGGCCCTCAACGTGCCGTCGCGACGCGCAATAAAGATCGTTTCGTCAGATACGATCATATCAAGCCGAGTGTTAAAAGCCATGTCTTCAGGCCCTTTGATGGTGGAGCCAGTATATTTGTCCAGAATAAAACGACCCCCCGAAAAGACATGGAGATTATCACCGACCAGATAGGTTTCAGCCGTAGATCTCTGAATTTGCTCGTCTTGACGCCATAGAAACTCTCCCGTGTGAAGGTCGTAAGCCTCAACCTGGCTAAGCCCACCTGTCATACCTCCTGCATACACACGCTCCTCATCCATAGCAAGTGAGCTAAGTATAATAAAACCGCCAGGCACATCTTTGTCATATGCCATTTCTTGGTGCCACATTTCACGGCCTGATTCAAGCTCGAGAGCCTGGATACGTCCCCTTCCCGCAACTACCACAATATCACTAGCGGTAACAATAGGAAAACCTTCTCCGCTTGAGCGGCCCAGTGCGTATGTCCATTTTTCTTGGCCGGTGACTCTATCCACGGCTTGAAGGCCATACTCGCTGCGCACCAAAACCAGGTCTTGCTCGATGACAGGCGTCCAATAGATTGAACTGGTTGCCGTAAACCGCCAGGCAGTTGTCAGCGGTATCGAAGAGCTCACGATAGTTCGAGGCGCATTAGTAAAGTCCGTTCGGCTCCAAGCCTTGTCTGGCATGGGGGAAGCAAAACCACAGGCAATTGTCATTATGCCAATTGCGGCCAAAACACAAGCAAGAACACTTGCACATACAGCGTTATTTTTAGCCATTGTTATTTGCCCTCGGAACATAAATTTACATCTTGCGTTGTAGCCGACCCTGCGCTGTTGCGTGGGGAGCGTCGCATCAGGTGAAAAATCAGCGCGGGCGCAAGCCCCAAGACCGCCGAGGCTAAAAAGGCAGTTTTGTAGCCCATCGAATCGGCCAGCCAGCCGCCCAAAACCGGCGCTAGAAATGTGCTGGGCGCGACAAGCGTATTGGACAGGCTGATATACGTGGGACGCTGGGCGAGCGTGCCAAATTCCAAAGTCATGGCCAGGCTGATGGTCCAAAAGGCCACACCGGCAATGCCCGCCAGGATAAAGACCAGGTAAAACCAATGGACCGATTGAGCCAACGCGGCCAGCAGCGCACTGGCCACCCCCGCCAGCGCGCCGATTTCCAAAATGGCGCCATGGTTCCAATGGTCGCCCAACCAGCCCAATAACGGATTGGCGATGACCTGGGCCACCATATACACAGCCGTGATCAGGCCGATGGCGCTGGCGCTGGCATTGTATTGGCGAACCGCATAGACGGTATAAAAGGCAAAGGCCAGCGTTCCCAGCGGGAAAAGCGTCCGCCCCAGCAGGAACAAGCGAAAGTCGGCATCGCGCATCAAGATGTGCTTGACGCCTGACCAAAAAGTGGGCTGGCGCTCGTGCTGGCCTGGCGAGGGGCTGGCTGGCTCGCGGGTGAGGGCCAAAAAGACCCAAGAAATAACCATGACGACGCCTGCCAGCAAAAAACACAGCGCAAAGCCCCTGGGCGAATTTGCCTTGTCTAAAATGATGCCAGCCAGCACCGCCGCTCCACTGGAAAGCAAATTGGCCGCCGATGCTTGCATGCCAAAAAAGACACCCCGACGTTGAGCGGGAATGATTTTGCCAATCATGCTCTGCCAGGCCGTGGCGGTAAAACCCCCTCCCAGGCCCTGCCATACGAGCAAAGCAAACGTGAGCCACAAGCCAAGCGGCTGCTTTAGGCTGGGCAAAAACCACGCCACCACCGCCAAGCCTAAAAAGGGCAGCCGTTCTTGAATGGTCATCAAGATGACCATCGGCTTGAAGCGGTTCAGGTGAGCCACACGGTTGGCAGTGAGCATTTGCGGCAGTTGCCAGCCCATCGTGTGAATGGCGGGAATCAGGCCAATGAGGATGGCCGAATCGGTCATGCTGCTGACGAACAAGGGCAGCACGGTAACAAACGAGGCCAGCCCAAGGGCCATGCCGAAAAACCCGCCGTCTAGGATATTGACGATAAAATTGAAGCGAAGGTGCTTGCTGATTTCAATGTTCATTTTGGTGAACGCCTCAGCCGGGCCAGGTCGTTTGAAGGCAGCGTAGTAAAAAGAAATCTAGACATTATTCTCCGCAGGGCCATAGAATGTCCTGAGTATATCGCCGCTCTGGTTAAAAAGCAATGAATGAAAGAAACCAGGTTTTTCGGAAAAACCTGGTTTCTTGATTGCCACTTCCAAACGGGTCTATGATTCAGACAAGGTAGTGATGGGACGACACTGCAAGAGGTAAAGCCGATCTTGCTGATAAGCACATTCCAGGTCAACCGGCCAGGCCTGCGATTGTTCGAGCGCAACGGCGAGCTGCGCCAGCGCGATGATTTGCACATCGGTCAGGGCGGGCTCGGTGCGCATGCAGTGGGGCACAGGCACCTCGCACGTCCCTTCGAGCCGAGCCACCGTCATCATCTCCTTATCGGCCACCTGACGCGAGATGATGGCCATATCAGACTTGCGCACCACGTAGAGATCGGGCGTCACCGTGCCGCCCACCAGGCTTTCGCCCAGGCCCCAGGTGGCATTGATGACCACTGTGTCGCGGTCGCCGGTGCGGGGGTCGGCGCTAAAAACCACCGCCGACACATCGGCCATGACCAATTGCTGAATCAGCACCGCCACGTTGGCCTTTTCGGCCAGCCCGCGTGAACGGCGATAGTAAAGCGCGCGCGCGCTTTGGGCAGAAGCCAGACAACGCTGCACGGCAGCCACCACGGCCTCTGGGCCGATGACGTTGAGATAGCTTTCGTGTTGGCCGGCAAAGGAGGCTTGTTGACCATCTTCGTCAACGGCAGAGGAGCGCACCGCTACCTGCGGCTGAGTTGTGCCACAACGCTCGCCCAAGTTGGCATACGCCTTGACCAATTCGGTATAGACAGCCGTGGGTAAAGCTGTATCGGCCTTGGCTGCCGTCAGGCAAAACCCCGGCGGCACCGGATGAGCAGAAGCCAATTTGCCCAGTTGGGCCGCCTTGCCGCCCACACAGATTGGATCTTGACAAGCCGGTGTATCGAGCCAGTAGATGTTCATTGCGCCCTCCTTTCATTGTATTACCCTCCCGCAGGTTACAAAATTAGCCGCCTGGGTGGGCTGGCAACCCTGGTCGAGTCACGCTAGCTCATGCAAAACCGTTCAAACCTGTGGGAGAGTGAGCATTATGATTGATTTCTGCTTACACTTTACAGCAGCCTGGGCGCTGCGGCTATGACGGCAATCACAATGGGCTGATTGTAAATCTCTTTTCCACTTTAGGTTTTCAGACTGGCGCAAGCTTTAGCGGTGGCTGCAATCGTATAAAATAGCAGCTTGCCCGCCGGAGCCAACGGCCCGTTGAGCAGAGACTTGCTTTGCTCCAGGCAATGCAATCGCCGCGCAATTATTGCTCACCCAGTCGCCAATTTGGGGCTTGCGCTGCGTCAACTGCTGCCCGCCCAGCACAAAACGCAACTCACCACTGGCCACCATCTGCGCCAATTGGTCCACGCTGATGACATTGTCGCCGCCGTTGAATCCGCCAAAAGTGAGCACGGGCCGCTGCGTTGCCAGGATGTATGGCGCGGCCTCGTGTGAACTGAGTGTGGCGACGAGATAGCTGCCGGGAGTGGTGTTGGCCAGCAAATAATCTAGCGTCACTTTTTCAAAAGCCGACAGCGGGCTGGGCATATTGGGCGAGTTTTGTCCAATGTCTGCGCCTGCGTTGGGCAAAGCCACATTGGGGTGAACGTTAAGGGCAGTCAATCCAGCCAAAGTTAGCGGCGCAATGAGCAGGCTGGCGCAGACCAAAACGATCGCAGCATTTGCAAGCCAGGTTCGGCGCCAAGACCCCGCCAGCAAGCCCAGACCCACCAGCCACACTCCACCGACGGCAAGTGTTACCAACGTGGCATAAGAAGGATACTGCCGGAGGGTGACGGTCTGGAAAGCGGCCGTGAGTCCTGTCAATGAGGCGACTAGCGCCCAACCCATCCAGCGATGCCGTTGCACAACTTGCCAGAGTGCCCAGATGGCGGCGGCTACCAGGGCTGCTATCGCTGGGCCGAGCATGATGAGGTAATAGGCGTGCCACAAACCGGTGGTGAAGCTAAAGTAGGCCAGCATTGGCAACAGCCAGCCGGCCCACAGCACCAGCGATAGATGCTTTTCGCTCAACGGCCATTTCCAGCCCAACATCACTGCAACCAGCGGAATACCGAGCAACGCCAGCGGCAGCAACCAACTGGCCTCTTCGGCCAGCGGTTCGGTGAAAAGGCGCAGCAGGCCAGCCTGGCCTACCTCTTGCGACGGCAATGGCGGATTGCCGCCTTGCCCGCCAGGGCCAGCTGGTGGCTGTGGGGGTATTCCCGCTCTAGGGCGCAGGCCAGGTTGGAGTTGATCTGGTTGACCACCACTCGGCGGCAGAGGAAGCGGCCTTGCCGCGCCAGTTTGCCCACTCATTGCCGGCGGAGAGGGGAGACTATTTTTTGTTGGGGTGACTGCACCCACAAGGGCGGCGCGGTTCAACCCCAGGCGGCTCAGGCCATTATGCCCAATGATTAATTCTAGCATTGTGTTGTTGGCGCTGCTGCCCACATAGGGGCGATTTTCTGCCGGGGTCAGGTCTACCGCTGCCACCCACGCGAACGAGACAACCAACAACAAAGCAGTGGCGGCGGTCAGATGAGCCAGGCGTTTCCACCACCGGTGGGGTGCGCCGATAAAGTACAGCGCATACAGCGCCGGGAGCACCATAAAGGCTTGCAACATTTTGATGTTAAAGCCCAGCCCTATCAGGAACGCGCCAAGCAGCAAGTAGCGAAAACGGCCACCTTGCACGGCCTTGCAAAATGCCCACGCCGCCAGTAGCAGCACAAACATCAACGTGCCATCCATTGTGTTGTTGCGCTCGGTGGCGACGGTGACGGGGGTAACAGCCAATACCAGCGCCGCAATCAAGCCGGCCCACTGCCCAAATTGGCGCTTGACCATCGCACACAGCAGCGGGATAGACAGCACGCCCGCCAGCGCCTGCGGCAGCGCCAACGCAAAGCCATTTACGCCTAGAAAATAGGCCGAAATTGCCTGGAACCACAACCCCAGTGGCGGTTTGTCTACCGATACCGACCCGCCTGGCTCGAACGAAGCAAAGAAAAAGTTGTGCCACGAGGTCAACATGCTCTGGACGGTTGCGGCATAATAGCTGTTGCCGATGCTGTACGCGCCCAGATTGTAAAAACGCAAAAATATCCCCAACAAGATAATCAGCCCCAGCCCGGCAATGCCCACCAGGCGCTGCCTGGAGAGGCCAAATAGCCGCCGCTGCTCGATCGATGTTCTCTCAGCTAACCCCAGGGGGTCAGTACCTGCCATCATTTCAACCTCCTTGCCACATTTGAAGCGCATATTAATATTACCAGCAGTGTACCAGACAAATGTTTTAAAACTGTAAAAAAAGTGTTAGAATTAGGGCCTATCCTAAAATCTCTTTTCGCCAGCACAAAAAAACCAATTTTGGGATAGGCTCGTAGACAAGTTTAACAGCAGAGGTAACCAGATGCCAGCAAACACGCTACCACCGAGCAGCGAGCGCAGCGAGCGCCGCCACGACATTGATTGGCTGCGGGTCATGGCGGTGCTCTTGTTGATTCCCTTTCACACTGCGCGCATTTTTGATATTTGGGAACCCAACTATGTCAAGAACGCGCAATTGAGCGTGTGGCTCAGCGGATTGATTGTGTTGATGGGACCTTGGCACATGCCGCTCTTGTTCGTTTTGGCCGGGGCTTCTACTTGGCTGGCGCTACGTTTCCGCAGCGCCGCTCAATATATGCAAGAGCGTTTCTTGCGGCTGATGGTCCCGTTTATTTTTGGCATACTGGTCATTGTGCCCCCCCAGGTTTACTATGCCCGCTTGTCTCTTTACAATGACCCCAACGGGTATCTGCAATTCTACAGCCAGGTTCCAGGCGATGTGCAGGCAAGAGTAGAGCGCATGAGCCAGGCGCCAGGGTCTTTTCTGCAATGGTATCCTCATTTTTTTGAAATTGACCCAGGCGATATTACGGGCTACGCCGGGACATTTACGCCAGGCGCTCACCTGTGGTTCATCGCTTTTCTGTATGTCTTTTCGTGGGCATCGCTACAGTTGTTCATGGCCCTCAAAGGTGAAAAAGGGAGGCGGGTGATTTCTGGGCTGGCAGGCTTTTTCTCCAAACCAGGGCTGCTCTTGTTACTGGTTATTCCGCTTGTGCTGTCTGAAGCTCTGCCTGATTTGGGCGGAAAGAACCCGTTTACCTATATCCTCTTGTTCATTTATGGCTACATCTTGATGGCCGATGAGCAGTTTCAACTCGCTCTGGAGCGGCAAAAGTGGGTGAACCTGATCCTTGGGGCGCTGGCGTTGGCGGGCTGTATGACCGTCTGGTTCTCTGGGATCAGTTTTCCCGATTTCTCTTTGCCGTCCATCCTTTTTGCCCTGTTGCGCAATTTCACCACCTGCTGCTGGGTGTTTGCGTTGTTGGGGTTAGGACGGCGCTACTTGAACCGCGATAACAAGGCGCTGCGTTACGCTGCCGAGGCGTCTCTTCCTTTCTACATTCTACACCAGACAGTCATCGTTGCGATTGGCTATTATGTCATCCAGTGGAATATGGGTGTGGCGGCCAAGTTTCTGATTATTGCAGCAATGTCGCTGGCAGGTTCTCTTTTGTTATACGAGTTGGTGGTAAGGCGGACGAGGCTGACACGTTTCCTGTTTGGCATGAAATCGCCACAGTTATAACAGTTCCAATCCTCTCTAACCCTCTCCAGCCATCATTCGCTCTTTTCAAGCAGCGCCATGTTTTCCGCCACATACCCCACATGCTCTTTGCCGTGGTCAATGTAATAGTGCAGCGGCCTGGGCTGGGCTGAGGCGGCAGCCTTGCAAGCTTCTTCAGCCATGTGCCACACATGCGATTCAAAACTCCACTTGTTCTGCGCCGGAAGCGTGGCCCATTGTTCAGGCCCAAGCCGGGCAGCATACCAGCGCAAATCGTCAATGATAGCATCAAGCCGGCCGGCCTCGTCGCCAGGCAGAGGGTTGCGCTCGGCAAGCTCTCGATAGGCCGCGTGAAGCTGGTCTAACATTTCGGGGACGCTTGAATGTGGCTCTGGATCAACAATCCGGGTCACCCGGCCAAGAATGGCGCTGCCGTGTACCCAGCCATTGACCTTGCCCAAACTGTTGACGATGAGGAATTGGTCACCTTGCACCTCTTGCACCGAGTGCAAGATATAGCTTCCCCCACGCCACTTGAGAAAGACAATATCGCCCGCTTGAACCTGATGAAAATCGCTCACGGGAGAGAGGGTGATTGTCTGGCCGTGTTTCAGGGCCGCCCGCATAGAAGCCAGGTCGCCTCCGTGGGATTGCTGGTAAGTATAGTCAAGGCCTTGTTCAAGCGCCACGATCAATGGGTCTTTGTGCTTGGTCATAGAATCCTCCAAAAAACATTAGACCTTATCGAAAATAGCAGGACGGGCATCCCCATGCCCGTCCGCCAACGTACACCCTGGACTGCCCGTCCACCTGTGCCTGCGCCACAGGTGCAGGCAGGGCAGGCTTGCACCTGCGCTGCGCTTGGCCCCTTCGGGAGTGCAGCCTGCCTGGCGCAGACAGGGTGTGGGGATACGTTGGCT
>JBGSMF010000129.1:0-24878 GCA_041740315.1 Thermoflexales bacterium | reverse complement strand
CAAACAGGAATCAAAATCTCGGATGAGCAGATGGACAGCCTCAACTTGCATAGGCATGAGACGCTACCCAAGTGGAACTATACCATCAAACCGATGTTTGCTCTGTCTTGAAAATCCCAAGTTATTTTTTTACAGTTCCTTATCAAGGCCATCTCACTGATTCAGGCGGCGCTCCCATCAATGGCACTCCCGATCTCAAGTTCGGCATTTATGCAACCGAGTCTGGTGTCACTCCAATTTGGGAAGAAATCCACAACAATGTGCCCATCACCAACGGTTACTTTACTGTTCTGCTAGGCAGCATTACGCCCTTGAGCACAGCCACCTTTGGCGATACCACCCGCTGGCTGCAAGTGAGCGTAGATACCGGTAGTGGTTACAGCGACCTGCCCCGCCAGCAATTGACGGCCGCGCCGTTTGCGCTGCAAGCTGCCAACGCCGACACGCTGGATGGAAAGCACGAAAATGCTTTCTTTGACCTGTCACAAAGTGAAACTGTGTCAGGCATACCGGCTTTTAACGGCGGCACGTCTGGTTCCACCGCGCCCTTTGCCGTGGATAGCAACTATGCGGTTTCTAACCTGAATGCCGATTTGTTGGATGGGCAACATGCCAGCGCCTTTGCGGGTGTTTCGCACAATCACCCGGTCTTGGGATGCCGGGTGATTCGCACTACGGCACAAAACATCCCCACTCGAACTCTCACCGCACTCTCATTCACCACAGTGATCTATGACACAAACAACTGTCGGGATGCCGCAAACCCAACCCGCCTATATGCTCGGACAGCCGGATACTATATGGCTGGTGGGGCGGTTACGTTCAGTGACACCGAAGTTGACTCTGCGGCACGCGTTGCTATTGCAATCATGCTAAATGGGGTTGGGGGCACCGCTCTTCAAGCCAACGATTCGCATACCATCGCGGGTCTCGCTGCTGGTCCTTCGGTCTCAACTGGAATGTTCTATATGAATCCCAATGACTATATTGAATTGTACGTTTGGCATAGCTTCAATACCGCAAAAAACACGTATGCCAGCACTCAGCATCATGTCAATGGCTGGCTAGTAAAGATAAACCAGTGAAACCAAAAGCAAATTCTCCCGCAGGCTGACGACCTGCGGGAGAATTGTTGCGCGCAAACACAAAAAGGGAGAGGATATAGTGAACCCCTCCCCGAAGCGGAGAGGGGAGCATGTGTTTCCTTCCCACGCAGGGAAGGTTGGCTTGTTTTACTTTGAATCTGCCACGGGCGGCTTGTCTGGCTTGCCCTCTGTAACCGGCGATTTCTCTTGCTCCAAGCGGCCAATCAGCTTTTGTAGCTCGTCATTGACCTGGCGCAGTGCAGCAACCAGGTGAGGGCGCACTTCTTGCACGGTCTGTTCGCTGGCGGCGCGAATGGATTCAGCCGCTCGATCCACCTCGCCGCGCGCCTTTTGCGCTTCTGGAGAAGCGCTGCTGTCTTTGATGGCCTGGCCAATTTCTGTGATCATCGCCTCCAGGCCGGTCTGCATCTCTTTTGCTCGGCGGCGATTTTCTTCGCTCTGCCAGGCGGTACGAAAAGCTATCGCAATGCTTTCACCCAACACCTGAAATTGCTTACCAACCTCCTGCCAAGCTTCGCCGGTTGCTGGCAGAGTTCCTTCAACCTTGGGGGTAGTTTGTTCTTCGCTCATCACAAGCTCCTTTGAAAATTGTCTTTGCACTTAATACGGTGAACCTGGGTAAAAGTTTCGGCCATTTACATATCGACATAGTTTGCATAGAGCATAAAATCCTTTGGATTATAACCGACAAGCTTTTTCTAGTCCAGCCGCGCGTTTTAGGCTGACTGCTGCTCATCAAGCTATTCTCGGTGGAGTACAAGCCCCATTTGACAAGCGTGCCGTATCGTGATAGTCTAACCTGCACTGTTAAAACAGGCGGCGAGGGAGCCAAGCGTATTGGGTGGCGTAACACCCCCCGCAACTTGCATTACCCTGGGAGTATTGAATGAAAAGCGACCTTGTGGCTATTTATAACCGCCTTCAACAAATTCACGTGTTGCTTGACGATGGCGACCGGCGCAGCCTGAACCAACTTGACCTATCAACACCCCAATATAACCTCTTGTTGCATTTACACACCAAAGGCAGCCCAGAAGAGGGATTGACGGTTACCGACCTGGCAAACTTGCTGATCTGCACTCGCAGCAATGCCACGCGGCTGATACAACGGCTTGAGCAGCAATGCCTGGTGAGGTTGGGGAGCGATAAGGCCGACCGCCGCCTGGTGCGGGTGTTCTTGACCGACAGTGGCGCCGCACTACTAGAAAAAGCCCAAACCGAACATGTGGCGTCTATCAGGCGGCGGCTCGGTTCGCTGGGCGCCGCCAAACTCAAGACAGTGAGCCAGTTGACCCAAGAAATAGTGAGTCTGCTCGAGGCCGATCTGGCCACACAAAGCAAATAGAGCGCGTTTCAAACGAGCTCAAGAGCGACCAAGCGGTTAGCAACACACCTGCCCAAACCCCAAACTGCGCCTCGCCTTCTCCAAAAAAACTCCAAAGAACCTCCAAATTTACCTTCAGGGCATTGACAAGCATGCTCCCATTGTGTTATTATGTTGTTGACTAGTCAACAATCAATCAATCAACAATCGACTAGTCAATAAATGACTAGTCACCAATTTCTCCGTAATCTAGTTTGCAAAGGAGTATATTCATGAAAACCCAGGTTTCCCTTCGTTCGTGGCGCATTTTCACCGTCTTTATGGTTATTGTCATCGCCTTCATTGGCGCCCCGCAGCTCACTCCTCCGCCGGCCGCGGCAGACAATCTGCCTCCACCCCATACTGTTTTTGTGCACCTGTTTGAATGGAAATGGAGCGACATTGCTCGCGAATGCGAGACCTTTTTGGGGCCCAAAGGTTTTTCGGCCGTCCAAGTTTCTCCGCCCAACGAGCACGCGCTCGTCGGCGGCAATCCTTGGTGGCAGCGCTACCAACCTGTCAGCTACCAGGTCATCAGCCGCAGCGGCAATCGCGCCGAGTTTGCCGATATGGTCGCTCGCTGCAAGACTGCCGGGGTCGACATTTACGTGGACGCGATTGTCAATCACATGACCGGCGTGGGCAGTGGCGTCGGCATTGCCGGCTCCACTTTTTCAGCCTACAGCTATCCGGGCATCTATGGTTATAATGATTTTCATCACTGCGGGCGCAACAACGGCACCGACGATATCTGGAATTACCAGGATCGCTGGGAAGTGCAAAACTGCGAGTTGGTGAATTTGGCCGATTTGAACACAGGCTCTGAATACGTGCGCAACAAAATCGCTGCCTACATGAACGACATGATGAGCCTGGGTGTGGCCGGTTTTCGGCTTGACGCCTCTAAACACATAGACACAAACAATATCCAGGCCATTCTCAGCCGCGTCAATGGCTCGCCGTACATCTTTCAAGAAGTCATTGACCAGGGTGGTGAACCGATTACCGCTGGCGAGTATTTTCAAAATGGCGATGTGACCGAGTTCAAATACAGCGTCAATTTGAGCAATGTGTTTTACAGCGGCCAGCTTGCCTCACTGTCGCAATTTGGTACTACGTGGGGCTTTATGTCCAGCGACAAGGCAGTGGTGTTTGTGGACAATCACGATAACCAGCGCGGGCACGGCGGCGGTGGGCATATCATCACCTATAAGGATGGCACACTGTACGACCTTACCAACGTCTTTATGCTGGCGTGGCCCTATGGCTATCCCAAGATCATGTCTAGTTACGCTTTTGACAACAGCGATCAAGGTCCGCCTTCAGACGCCAACGGCAACACCAAGAATGTGTATAACCCCGACGGCACTATGAACTGCTTTGGCAGCGAATGGAAGTGCGAGCATCGCTGGCAACCCATGACAAATATGGTGCTATTCCGCAATGTGACTGCTTCCAACTTTTATGTGACCAACTGGTGGGATAATGGCAACAACCAGATTGCTTTTGGGCGCGGCGACAAGGGCTTTGTGGTCATCAATAAAGAATCATACGCGCTAAACCGCACCTTCCAGACCAGCATGCCTGCCGGGACTTATTGCAACGTCATCAAGGGCGAATTGCTGGCCGACGGTTCGGGCTGCACCGGCTCTACCATCACCATCAACGCCGACGGCACGGCGGCCATTTCAGTTAATAGTTGGGATGCGACTGCCATTCACGCCGGCGCCAAAGTGAACGGCGGCGGCGGCTATGCCAAGAATTATGACCAAGTGTATTTGCGCGGTACGACTAATAACTGGGGCACCACAGCCATGTCACTGGTTGCCGACAATACTTGGCGCGTTCAGGCCACCTTTAGCGGCGCAGCCAATGACCGCTTCAAGCTTGATATCTATGGCGATTGGTCACTGAATTTTGGAGACACCAACCAAGACGGCATTGCCGACCAGGGCGGCAGCGACATTTACATCACCAACGGCGCGGGCAGCTATATCATCACCTTTAACGATCAAACCAAAGCCTACAGCGTGGTTAGCGGTGGTGGTGGTGACACTGTGGCAGTTAGCTTTAACGAGAATGCCACAACCGTATGGGGACAAAACATGTATATAGTGGGCAACGTGGCGGCGCTGGGCAATTGGAATACGGCGCAGGCAGTGCTGCTCTCGGCGGCCAGCTATCCCGTGTGGAGCGGTACAGTGAATTTGCCGGCCAACACGAGCATCGAATACAAGTACATCAAGAAAGACAGCTCGGGCAATGTGGTGTGGGAAAGCGGTGCAAATCGTGTCTTTACCACGCCCGGCAGTGGCACAGTCACGCGTAATGATAGCTGGAAGTAAGGGCCTATCCGAAAACCTCCCGAAAGCTCCTGTTTCCAAGTTCGTGAGCTAGATCTCCCGACCCGTCTGGTACAACAAACAGCGGAGGCTGAGCAGCCTCCGCTGTTTTGCTTTGTATTGTAAAGGTCCAAGTTCGCATCAAATCATTTAAACGTCAATTTTCCTTCACGCTCATCCACATGGACAACCGCCCCCTCTTGGAACTGACCTTGCAAAATTTGCAGCGCCAGGGGATCTTGCAGTTCGCGCTGGATGACGCGCTTGAGGGGACGCGCGCCATAGGTGGGGTCGTACCCCGTTTGGGCCAGCCAGTCTTTGGCAGCCGGGGAAAGCTCCAAGGTCAAGCGACGCTCGGCCATTAGGCGATTCAATCGCTCCAGTTGAATATCCACAATCTTGGCCAAGTGTTCCCGGCTTAGCTTGTGGAACATGATAATCTCGTCAATGCGGTTCAAGAATTCGGGGCGGAACGTCGCATTGAGGGCATTGAGCACAATGTGCTCGGCTTCGGCCTCGCTCAATTTCCCCACGGCGCTTCCCGCCGGCGCTTCGGTTCCGCTCATCCGCCATGCATCGCCTCCCACATTGCTGGTCATGATGATGACAGTGTTTTTGAAATCTATGGTGCGCCCGTGGCCATCGGTCAGGCGTCCATCGTCCAAGAGTTGCAACAACGCATTAAACACTTCGGGGTGGGCTTTTTCTATCTCGTCAAAGAGCACTACGCTATAAGGCTTGCGGCGCACGGCTTCGGTCAGTTGGCCGCCTTCTTCATAGCCCACATAGCCGGGCGGCGCGCCGAGCAAGCGGCTGACGGTGTGTTTTTCCTGGTATTCGCTCATATCAATGCGCACCATGGCCTGCTCATCGTCGAACATAAACTCGGCCAGGGCGCGCGCCAGCTCGGTCTTGCCCACACCGGTCGGCCCCAAAAAGATAAAGCTGCCAATGGGCCGATTGGGGTCTTGCAAGCCGGCCCGCGCGCGGCGCACGGCGCTAGACACCACACGGATGGCCTCATCCTGCCCCACTACCCGCTTGTGCAAACGCTCTTCCATGTGGATGAGTTTTTCCATCTCGCCTTCCAGCATCTTGTCCACCGGAATGCCCGTCCAGCGAGCCACGACGGAGGCGATGTCTTCGGCTTCTACCTCTTCCTTGAGCAGCCGCTGAGAGCCATGCAAGTTGCGCAAGGCGGCTTCGCGCTCCTGGAGCTGGGTTTCCAATTCGCGCAGTGTGCCATATTTGAGGCGAGCGGCCGTTTCCAGGTCAGCTGCTCGTTCGGCATGCTCAATCTGCATGCGGGCCTGGTCAATTTTTTCCTTGAGGCTGCGCATTTCGCCGATGGCGGCTTTTTCGGTTTCCCACTGCGCGCGCAAGCCCGTGGTTTGCTCGTTCAGGTCGGCCAGTTCCTTCTGAAGCTTTTCCAGGCGCTCTAGGCTGGCGCGGTCTTTTTCTTTCTTGAGCGCCTCACGCTCAATTTCTAGCTGGAGAATGCGGCGGTCTATTTCATCCAAAGCCGACGGTTTGGAATCAATCTCCATGCGCAGCCGCGCGCCGGCTTCGTCAATCAAATCAATGGCCTTGTCGGGCAAGTGCCGGTCGCTGATGTAACGATGGCTGAGGGTGGCGGCGGCAATCACCGCCGCGTCCTGAATGCGGATGCCGTGATGAACCTCGTAGCGCTCTTTGAGGCCGCGCAAGATACTGATGGTTTCTTCGATGCTTGGCTCGTCTACCAGCACCGGCTGAAAGCGACGCTCTAGCGCCGCGTCTTTTTCTACGTGCTTGCGGTATTCGTCCAACGTGGTCGCGCCGATCATGTGCAGCTCGCCGCGCGCCAGCAGGGGCTTGAGCATGTTGCCGGCATCCATCGAGCCTTCGGCAGCGCCCGCCCCCACCACGGTGTGCAGTTCGTCTACAAACATTAGAATCTGTCCCTGGGCTTCGGTGATTTGCTTGAGCACCGCCTTGAGCCGCTCTTCAAACTCGCCCCGATACTTGGCCCCGGCCACCAGCGCGCCCATGTCCAGCGCCACCAGCCGCTTGTTCTTTAGCCCTTCCGGCACATCGCCGCGCACGATGCGCTGGGCCAATCCTTCCACAATGGCGGTCTTGCCCACGCCAGGCTCGCCCACCAGCGCCGGGTTGTTTTTGGTGCGGCGGCTGAGGATTTGGATGACCCGCCGAATCTCTTCATCGCGCCCGATGACGGGATCGAGCTTGTTTTGCTGCGCCAGTTCCGTTAGATCGCGCCCGTACTTTTCCAGGGCGTCATAAGTTCCCTCTGGAGTCTGCGAAGTGACTCGCTGGCTGCCCCGGATAGCGGCCAGTGCCCGCAGCACGGCATCTTTGGTCAAGCCATAGGTTTGCAGCATGCGGGCAGCATTGCTGCCTGTCCCCAGCAACCCCAGCAAAACGTGCTCCGTGCTGATATAATCATCACGCATGGCCTTGGCTTCTTTTTCGGCCTGGGTCAGCACCGCCGAGGTCTCGTTGCTCATAGGGATGCGCGACACGTCGCCGTGCACGCGCGGTTTGCGGCTCAGCTCGCCCTCTAGGGCAGAGACAATTTGGCGTGGGTTGGGACCCAATTTTTGGATAACCTGCGGCACCACCCCTCCCTCTTGCCGCAGCAAGGCCAGCAAGAGATGCTCTGGGTCAATCTGGCTGTGGCTGGATTCTTGCGCCAGCCGGTGCGATTCAAATACGGCTTCTTGAAGTTTTTCGGTGAACTTGTTAGGATCCATAACTATGCTCCTGGCAGCAAAGTGACAAACTGAACTAGGTTGTGAATAAATGCCTATGGCAAGCGGTTTTACAAACAGATAAATTGTAGCACGTTTTGGGCAACAAGCAAAAACCGAAAATGTTGACAGGCAGGGTTTTTTGCCCTATAATTACAATACAAGCAGTGTCCTATGCAAAATAGGCAATGGAGCAAAACTTGCTATGGGGCAATTGGCCCCCCCTCAATCCCCCCCGCTGCGCTACGCTTGCAGGGGGGAGGTATTTAGCAACTTTTGCGGTATTGCCAAAATAGGTTTATGGATTTATGGAGGTGATTGATGGCCAGTCATTCACAACAAAGTGATCAAGTTAAAAAATCCACTCAAAAGCGTCCCCCCGCCCCGCTTGCCCGCCAGCAGCCCACCGTAGAAGCCCAGCAGCAGACGGATCCCGCTGCCGCGCAGCGAGCCGCGCTTGACGTGGACCGAGCCAAGCCAGCCGACATTTTGTCGCTCCAGCGCAGTGTTGGCAATGAAACCGTGGCGCGGCTAATTTCGCGCCGCCTGGCGCGGCGGTCTATTCAGGCCAAGTTGACGGTTAGCTCAGCCGGTGACCAACACGAACAGGAAGCCGACCGAGTTGCCGACCAAGTGGTGAGCGCGCCGGAAGAGCGCGGGGTTCAAAGGCAGCCTGTGGCGCAGCCAAGCGGAACCGGCGTCAAGGTGCAGCGATGGGCTGAGGAAGAGCACAAGACCTTTGGCGATTTGGCGGCGCAGTTGGCAATGAAATACGATTGGACTTTTCCGGTTGGCGGCCAAACGGTTACGCCGGCAGGCGTGGGGGCTGCGCCCGATCATGTGCCTGAAGGCAAAGATTACAAAAAATTCACCGAAGGCAAAGTTGATCCGCTCAAAAAAGAACTCACAAAAAAAATGGGAAAGGGTCGCTTTTCTCAATCAGGCGTCGGGGTGGGATTTCAACCCACAGTGATCGTGGGATATACACCAGACGGTATGCCCATCACCCAACGTGAACGCGGAACCATGTCGTTCGGCGACGCCACCATGTTGGGCGGCGATTATTTCAAAACGGCCGGCGACCTGGCCAAGGCCGAGACGGTCAACCCGCTTGGGCCAGGAATGGAAAGCCGGATGGTCGTTGTGGCTGCCACCAATACCAATCACTTTTTTCCGCTGGCGGGCAAAGAGTGGGGAGCACAATATGCCGCGGCCAAGGCACTGGCGGCCGAGGCGCGGAAGGCGTATTTACGCGGAGATCGAGTGGCTGGGGACGCCAACATGTCCAAGGCGCTGCAATACTTGGGCGTTGCCATCCACTTTTTGCAAGACACGTTTGCGTCCGGCCACCAATATCCACGGGCGCTGGACGATATTGACTCGAGGACGACGCTGGGAACTGCTTACGAAGGATTGGCAAATGCCAAGACCTATCACGATGCATTGTGCAAGCTGAAGGATGGTTTGCCCATGCTCTATGGGCAGCGATTTCACGGCGATTACACCGCGACCGGCAGCGATTTTCCGGTGGTGGAAGAATCTTATCGGGCTCTGGCTCATTTGCTTTCCATCGTGTCTGGCAAGCCAGTGCCGGGCGACGCAAGCAAAGCGCCCCGGCCTAATCCTGGGCCGGATGTAGCCAAGATTATGCAAGACAAGGTTGCCATGCCCATCTGGGGCGCGATGGTGAACCACATTGAAAAGGGCAAGCTCAAGAGCGCCAAGGACAAGCCCGATAAGGAACTCACCACCAGCGCCAATACCCCCTACAAAGCCAAAGAAATCACAGACAAGTGGGACTCGCTGGCAAAGACAACGACCATCGCCAAATTGGAAGGCGCCGTGCGCGAAGACAGCGACAATGCCATCCGCGACATTATCAAAAAGGAAGGCGTGCCGCAGCTTGGGGCCGATTTGACGGCCCGGCTAGTGCAGACGCTCGTCACAGGCATCTGCGGCAGCGAAGACGAGCAGGCGGTGCTGCGGATATTGGGCGCGCAAAGCGACGCAACCATGTTAGCGGCGATCAAGACCGTGACCCCGGAGAAGATAGACCGCGGGCTGGATGGAAAAGCCTGGGATGATTTCCTGGTGCTGTGGGCCAGCCGAGGCCAGGCCGGCAACAACCCCGGCATAGAGTACATTGTAAAGGAACGCAACCGGGCGGCGATTAAAAAGCTGGTGGCGCAATTGCAAAGCGGCCAAATGTCGCGGGTATCCAAAGAAGTGTGGCGCATTATCAAGAGCATCCTGAGCGACAATTGGTTCTATACCTCGGCAGATGAAAAGGCCGCCATCAAGGTCATTGACCTGTATATCGGCAAGTAACGTGGCAGGCAAACAAAACTGCGACGCGCTGGATAGCGCGTCGCAGTTTTTAAATTCCTCACTTTAGCCTGTGGTGGATTTACGAGCGCCGAACCGGGCTCACTCTTTGGCCGCTCATTTGTCTATCGCTTCAAAAAAAGCTTCGACTGGGGTTTTGCCCTCGATGACGCTTATCAAGCCGGGCAAGTAACAATCCATGGTCTGCACGGCAGGGTAAATCGCGTTTTTGATCAATTCAGGCGTCAGCGCCACTCCTTCAAAATCCAAGCTGCTCTTGTAGCGCACCTCGCCATCGGAAAAATCCAGCTCGAAATTGCCAATGCGCAGCCCATAATTGGCGCGCGCGATAAATTCAGCCACAGCCTGGCGTGACGCTTTGGGCACATTGACCGGCGCTACGGCGTAAAAAACAAATTGCTCCAGATCATCCAAAATCTGGGCAAAGCAGACGCTTTGTCCATTTTTGCCCGCAAAGCCCATGCGGTAGATGGGCCGGTCGTTGAGTTGTTGCGGATGCCAGCCGTCTTGTTGCAGAAAACGGCCTAGTGTAGCAAAAGACTGCTTTGTGTTTACATCTCGCAAAATAGGCTGGTCATTCATTTGACTTGTCCTCAAACCTTCTGGACCACCGCTTTTCTTTCCGCCCAGAAATTGGCAATCCGTAATGCGGCAACCTTGGGGGCCTTGTCTTGGTCCCAACTCGAACGAAACTGCTGAACGCTTTTTTTGATTTCAGCATCTGCTAACAATCGCTCTAATGTTTCTTTGATCTGCGGGGGGGTTAACTCTACCGGCGACAAAGGAATACCCAGACGATGCTTTTTAATCAACCAGGCATTGATCCGCTGTTCGTTGTTAAAGGGAATGCACAACGCGGGCGCGCCATGCATCAAGGATTGGTACGTTGTGCCGCTGCCGCCGCAATGAATGACGGCTTGGGCATGCGGAATGACCAGTGAGCCGGGAATAAATTTTTCAATGTGAACATTGCCGGGCAAGGGCTTGCCATCCGGCTTGATAAAAACCCCCGTGGTCAATATGACCTGGTATGCCTCGTCGCCGCCCAAAGCCCGAGTAACCAGGTTGACAAACTGGGCCTGGCCAGTGTTGCCGGCCGTGGCGTAAATGAGCGTTTTGGCCGGATCAAAAGGGGGCAGGTCAAACACGGCCAGTGGGTTCTGTTCCCAAACGAGTGGGCCAATATAGCGGACATTTTCGGGCAAATTGCGCAACGGGCAAAAAGCCGGCAGGTCGGCCACCAGGGTCAGATCGCCAGCTAAAAAGTCGTAGAGCGATTTGAGCTGCTTGATGCCGCGCCGGCGGGCTGCATCACGAAAATGCCGGGCCAGACCATGCTTTTGGCGAGATTGAATGAATCGGACAGCCCAAGACGCCAGCTTGAACTGCGGGTTTTGTTCCAACATCATGGCCTCAACCAGATTAAAGTAATCGGTCATGCAACCATCAACAACGGAGATATGAGGCACGCGGGCGACGCGGGCGGAAATGGCGGCCGTAAGGCGAAAGGCGCTTATGATCAAATCGGGCTTGAAGGTCTGGATGGCTGCAAGCTCATCTTGAATACAGCGTTCGATGAGCGGCGCATCAAACGCCGCATAGACATTGCCGCTGAAATCGGTCACAACCGCGTCGGCGACGGGCAGAACCGGAAAGCCTTCACGCTTGAGAATGGTATCTTGAGCATCGCGGTAGGCAAAAGCAATCTCGGCCTCCAATGGGGCTAATTCCTGGGCGACTAGAACCAAGCGGGTCAAATGCGTCAACCCCACTGCCGAGGGGATGGCCAAGATGCGTATGCCTTTTAGAGGATTGGGCGGCGACTGGGTGATCAATTATTTTTACATCTTTCAGCATTCATTAGACCTTATCGGAAATAGCAGGACTGGCATGGGGATGCCTGTCCGCCAACGTATGGGGATACGTTGGCTACGTTATTTCCGATAAACTCTATTTGAAATACTCACGCAGCAAAGGGTCTTGCTTGGCGCGTACGGTCCAATCTGGGTAAATCTTCAAGGCCCGCTCCAAGTAGGATTTGGCCTTGCGACGATTTCCCTGTAGGGTGTATATCATCGCGCCATAAAAGAATGATTGCCCATCTTGTGGATCAAGCTGGACAGCGCGGTCAAGTGCCTGAGCGGCTTGCTCGTGGCGGCCCAGCACCATCATACAGACGCCCAGTCCTCCCCATGCCTGAGAATGGTTTGGGTTGTCGTCAATGACTTTTCTATAGGCCTCGGCGGCCTCTTGATGCCGTTCCAACTTTTGCAATAAATCGCCGACGACCAGGTAAAAAGAATGATAGGCAGGAACCAACGAGATAGCCTCTTTATAAACTTGGATAGCTTCCTCGTACTGGCCGGCAGCCTGGAGAGTGTTCGCTTCTGCAATAAGGGCATTGGCCCGCTCTTGCTGCGCGGGCACAGTGGTCGGTGGCTGGGCTTGGGGCTGCTTTTGCGTCGCCCCCAGTGCTCTGCCCAGCCGCAAGCTGACTTTGTCTGTTGCCCCCAAAACATACTCGCAGTCTAGGATCGCTTCCGATAAAACCCGTCCATACCTGGAACGCACTGCGGGAGGGTATTTTTGCTCCAATTCATCGCTCAGATGCTTGGCCTGGCTCAAAATATCCCTGGCCTGAATTCGAAGGCTTTCTTCTGGATTGGACAGCCATTGCATTACTACTTGCCAAGCTTGCTTACTGGCCTCATTGACCCTTATGTTAAATACTTTGTCTGCAATAAAATCAGATCGCTCCTGGGGAGGCAGATCTGCTACTTGACGAATTAGTTCTTCGCCAGCCTGGCGAGCAAGAGTGGCATTATGCTCCGATGGGGTCCGGTAAACACCTTCTATCACTTGTTGCAAGAGACGATTAAATTCAGCAACCATGCTTTCGGCCTCTTGATCAAGTCCTGCCATAATTAAGGGCTTGGCTGTGTCAGTTAGCTCTTGTAAGATATGTTCATCCATCCAGATCCCTCACGGAGTTTTCGGCATACCATTATTAATAATAGCTGTCGCGCCGGGAGCATCGCCTACATTCAAGCGTGCGCTAATCTCATCGAACGCGCCAGCACCCAGTACAGCATCTGTAGCCTGACGCAAGCCATCTGTATCACTTGCAAAATATGCTTGGGTCACTGTGTCGGACCCCACTTTTGCACGAAGCGCCTGTGCAACTCCAATCTCATCCAGGTAAGCCGGCGTAAAGTTTGTGACGCCCATTCTCCCCGCTGTTTCCAAAGCCATCAATTCGGTAAATCCTTCATTCAATCCCAAGTGATCATAACCCAGGAATACACCGCCCGGGCTGTAATGGCCATCCGCAATGCCCAGCAAAAGGATGCTGCTGCCATCAGGGCGAACCGCAAGGCCATTATCACTCAACATGTGCAATCCCTCATGCAAGGTCGTTTCAGTCCAACCATTCATATCCTTGTTGATATATAGCTGCTTGGTGGTTGGACTATAATATCCATATCTGCCTGGCTTAAAACTTGTCTGGGGATTAAAGAAAACGTTCGAGTTCGGATCCAAACGTGCAGAAGATTGAAGCCACTGGCTAAAGTCTTGTTGCAACTGCGCATCTGCATTGCCAATCAGCGTGGCCTGATCCTTTGTCAAAAATCGGCCAGAGCCAGGGAAATACTGCAGAGGTGGGTAATTGGCATCACTGGCATTACCTGGATTCCGTTTAATAATGACGTCATTGTCTTGTTTTGCCCAGTGATACCCTGGAGGAGCAGGTGGATAACCTTTCGAAATGGCTATTTGGGTTCCAGCAGGCAATGGCGCATCAGCCTTGACAAATGTGCCGGTTTCAGGGTCGTATCTCATCTGTGGGAAAGCTGGATCGGATGCTTTGCCTGGATTCCGCTTTAGAGTAACGCCATCACCTTGTTTAGCCCAGTGGTATCCATCGGGCGCATCAGGATAACCTTGATTCTTTGCCATCTGGGCACCAGCACTCTGCGGCTTTGTATCGGGCACCTTGCCGCCTGGCGTATCGGGTGCTTTACCTCCCGGTGTATCGGGCGCTTTGCCGCCTGGCGTATCGGGTGCTTTGCCGCCTGGCGTATCGGGCGCTTTGCCTCCTGGCACATCATCAGCGTGCTTGCCCGCATCAGCCGCTTCATCCGCATGTTTGCCCGCGCCGGCTGCCTCGTCTGCGTTTTTGATAAGCGCTTCAGCACCTTCATCGCCATGCTTGATAATAGTTTCGACGGCCTCGTCGCCGCCTTCGACGACAGCGTCAACCACTTCGTCGCCATATTTGGTAACGGCCGTGCCTACGGCGTCAATCCCTTCGTCGCCATGCTTGACCACGGGCCCGAGTATCTCATCGGTATAGGGAAGGACCTCGTCCAGGTTCTTGCTGACTGTGCTGACTGCATCCACAACCTCATCTACGTTGTCAAGATGTTTGCCAGCCTTGGCCGCATCGCCCAGACCTGGGATAAAGCCCACCAGGGCCATAGATAAATCTAGCCAGGCGCCTTCTTGGCCTTGCACTACCTTTGTGATCGCCGCCAGCAAGTCGCGAACGTCGGCGACCTGCCCCACGCCGGGGATAAAGCCGACAATGACCTGGCCGACAATGTTCCAAATGGAGGGATTCTCCATAAAGTCGCCCAAGATAGCGCCTTGAATTATCTCGCCGACTGCGGTGGTGACCTCTTTGACCAAGGGAAGTTCCTGGAACTTTTCCCACGCTGCGCCGGCAAATTCCTTGAGCGTATCCCAACACGCCACCAGGCCGGGGAAATTTTCGGCGACATAATCTTGGATCGCGCTCCATTTTTCCTGGATGAATTGGGTGGCCGGTTGGATGATTTTTTCATTGATCTGGCTGCCCAGCCAGGAGGCTTTTTCTCCAACCCACTGGAGCGCCGGGCCAAGCCATTCTGTAAAGGCCGACCAGCCGGATTGAATCGCCTCCCAGGCAGACCGGGCAAACTGAACAGCCGAGAGAGCCTTGTTTTCCACCCAATCTACCGCGCCAAGGGCTTTGTCTTCGACCCAATTGACGGCGCTGGTGGCTTTGTCTTGAAGCCAGTTAACCGCGCTGGTCGCCTTGTTTTGCACCCAATTGACAGCGCCAAGGGCTTTGCCTTCAACCCAATTGACGGCGCCAAGGGCTTTGCCTTCGACCCAGTTGACTGCGCCAAGGGCTTTGCCTTCGACCCAATTGACCGCGCCAAGAGCTTTGCCTTCAACCCAACTGACGGCGCCGGTGGCTTTGTCTTGCACCCAGTTGACCGCGCCGGTGGCAGCATTGCCTACCCAGTTGACCGCGCTAGAGGCCAAGGTGCTCACGGTCTGGATGGCGCTAGACGCTTTGGATTCGACCCAATTGAGACCCGTGCTCATAGCCTGGCTGACGCGAGAGACCGCCGCATTGCCAACGCTTTCAACGCCCGAGATCAGCGAGTTGACGATGCCGCCAAACCACTGCATAATCCGCCCGCCGCGGCTGCTGATGCTGGAAACCGCGCTCCGGGCTTTGCTGCTGAGACCAGACACAAGCCCCTGGGCCTTGCTTCTAAACCAATTGGTGGCGGCGTTCGCCTTGCCGCTGATCCAACTTTGGGCAGAACTCGCTTGATCTTGAATCCAGCTTGTGGCAGTGGTGCTCTTGTCACCAATCCAACTGCGGGCCGCATCGGCTCTGCCGCCAATCCACTCACGGGCCGCATCGCCTTTGCTGCCGATCCACTCGCGGGCCGCATCGGCTTTGCCGCCAATCCATTCGCGAGCCGCATCGGCCTTGCCGCTGATCCACTCGCGGGCCGCCTCAGCCTTGCCGCTGATCCATTCGCGGGCGGCATCGGCTTTGCCGCTGATCCAATCACGGGCGGCTTCAGCCTTGCCATTGATCCAGTCGCGGGCAGCCTCAGCCTTGCCGTTGATCCAGTCGCGCGCCGCCTCGGCCTTGCCGCTAATCCACTCGCGGGCGGCGTCGGCCTTGGCGCTAATAATTTGCTCGGCATTATTCCAGTCATATTGCAGCTTGCCCCACATTTGCTTGGCCGAATCCCACGCTTTGCCAGCCAGCTCGCCGGCAAAATTGGCAAAATCGCTAATGCCCTTTTTGAGCGGCTCTAACACATTAGGCCCGGCCCAATCCGTAAACTGCTGCCATTTTTGGCCCACGGCATCCAAGGTGGGCTGGGCGCTCTTCATAAATGAATCCCAAGAGGATTTGGCATCTTGCTGCAACTGCTGCCAGCCGGCTTGGGCATTTTGGACAAATGGGTCAAGCTTGGACATATAGTCGTCGGCCTTGCCTTGAAAAGCCGAACAAAGCTGATTGGCCTGGCCGTCCAGGTTTTGAACCGTTGTTTGAGCCTCGGCTTGTAATTGGGCAAAACCGGCTTCTATTTGCGTGCCGGCCGCTTCGGCTTGAGCCTGGAGTGTTGCAGCTACTCTATCAACTTGTTGAGCGGCACCAGCCTGGAGTTGAGAGGCCTGTTGTTCTGTTTGCGCCCACTGAGATTGGATAGTCTGAGACTGAGTCTCAGACTCAGCTTCAAGTTCGGCCCCTTTGGCCTCCTGGGCAGCTTGGAGTTCGGCGTTTTTGGCTTCCTGATCTGATGCAAGTTCGGCGCTTTTGCTCTCTTGATTCGATTGAAGCTCAGCGCCTTTGGCCTCCTGGTCCGACTGGAGCTCAGCGGCTTTGTTCTCTTGATCCGACTGGAGTTCAGCAGCTTTGCTCTCTTGATCCGACTGGAGCTCGGCGGCTTTGCTTTCTTGATCTGCCTGGAGTTCAGAGCCTTTGCTTTCCTGATCTGCCTGAAGCTCAGAGCCTTTGCTTTCTTGATCCGCCTGGAGTTCAGAGCCTTTGCTTTCCTGGTCGGCTTTGAGTTCATCGCCTTTGGATTCGCCGTGCCCCTTGATTTCGCCGCCTTTGAGCTTGCCGTTTGTTTCAACTTCCTGGCCTTTGCTTTGTGAAGAGCTTTTAAGCTCGCCGCTCTTGGCGCTGCCGTCGCTACTCAAGTCGTTCTTTTTGGCGCTAGCGTCACCCTTCAAGCTGCTCAGAAAGCCCTTGACCCAACTAGGAATAAGATCTTCAAGCAGCCCGTCGCGCTGGACAAGGATAGTTTCGCCTGTGGGTTGGCGGTCTGGGGCAGGTTGGGTCTTTAACGAATCGGTCGCCGGCCCCTGTTTATCCGGTTCCGCCTGGCTGCCCCCAGTTTGCGCACTGGGCGGCTGGGATGCTGGGCCGGTGGCAGTAGATGCTTCAACAAATGCCGGAGGTTGACCGGGCTGTTCGGGCACTGGAGCAGTGGCCGCAACAGGTTCAGCGGGCGCCGGTGATTGGTCAGCAGACGCAATCTCCGTCTGTTCAGCCGTTGGCGCCTTTGCGACCGGCGGCTCACCCGCAGGCGATTCGATGGCAGGCGATGGTTCAACTGGTGCAGCCAATGGTGTGACCGATGCCGGCCCTGGAGCCACTTGGGGCTGCTTATCCCTTGCAGGCAAGGGCGGTTGCTCTACCACTTGAGGTTTAGGCGGCGATTGCGCCGGAAACGCCTCAAGCCGATCTGGCGGCACGTTGACTGTGTCAAGGGCAGATTTCTTGGCTTGGGCAGCAGATTTTGAAGCGTCTTCTACTTTGGCCGTGTGCTGTTTGGCGCTTGTCCAGGCTTGTGACAACGGCATGTTGCGAAAAGCAGGCATGCCAGCGGCATGGTCACCCTCGATGTGCCGCTGCCACTTTTTGCCCAATTCTGCGCCTCGGTCCTTGCCAAGCTGATCGGCAACTGGCTCTGCCGCTGAGAGAGACGCGGGCGATGGCGGTTGTGCAGACGATACCTCGGGCTGGGCTGGCCGGCGCGCCGGATGGTCAAGTGATGAGGCATCTTGGTGGGCAACAGGAGTAGATGGGCCAGCAGCCTTTGGGGAGGGTTGGTCTTGCTCAGCCATCGGCAAGGCTGGCTTCGCAGCCAGTTCGGGTCGGTCTGCCGCCAGTGAATGGGAAGGCTGCGCCATATCAGAAGGTTGGGTCTCTGCCTCTGCACTGATCGCCGCACGTCCGCCATTATCTTGATCGCCGTTTTTGCTTTTACCAAGACGCTCGTCGGCTGCCAGTGATTTTTCTGGCTTGCCCGGGCGAGTTGGCCCCGCTTTGTCCGAACGCTCTTGTTTGGCCGCCTGAACCGGAACCGGCAAGGACTTTTGCAATGGGTCTTTTTCTGGGAGGACTGGCTGCACCTTAGCAGATTTGGACGGTTCGAGCTGAGGCGCGTCCGATGGGGCGCGATTGGGCTTGAACTGAGGCAAGGCAGGAGATGGAGGCGCAGGCAACTCGGCCGATTGCTGCTGCATTTCCGCTTTGAGCATGATGCGATCGGCGCGGCAGTCTGGTGAAGCACAACGATTGATCTTGGCCAATCGCTGGGCAGGCAACCTTTGCGCCCCACCCTGCTGCACCACATGCGTCAGTTCGTGCGCCATCAGCCGCCGCCCACCTTCCGTGCCCGGCTGGTACTTGCCCTGTCCAAACATAATGTCAGAGCCGACCGTAAAAGCTTGGGCTTGCAAGTTTTGCGAGGTTTGCGCAGCCTGCTCACTGGTGTGCAGCCGCACCCCGCTCAAGTCCATCCCCATCCGATCTTCAAAGAAAGCCCGTTCACCATCGGGCATGGGATGCCCCCCGCCGCGCATGCGCTGGATGTTCGCCTCGGCCTCGGCCGACGCTTGAAGCTGCCCATCACTCTGGCTCTCTAGCTGAGAGGCCGCCCGCTTGACGGCAGCCGTTTTGTCCTCGCCCTTGTCGCCTTCGTCGGGTGGCGGGGGCGTAGCAGGCGCGGGCGGCATGCGCATGACCTCGGTCGCTACCCGCTCGGCTTCTTGCTCGTATTGGTCTTCGGGCTGGCTGACGGCCAGCTTGGCCTGAACAGGCGGCAGCGCAGGTTTGGCGCTGAGTTTGGGGGTTGTAGCGCGAATGGGATGAATATCTGCCTGTGGCATTGGCCTGGCAGTTTGGGCATCGGAAGAGCTATCTACCTGATCGCCTTGCCGCATAGCGTTTAGCAGCCGCTGCGCGTGCGCATTGCCCTGCACCCGGCTAATGTGCATCAGCATGGCGTGGCGCTGAATCGGCCCCAGCCGCTGCATCGTCGCTACTTGCGATTCAACCGTGCCCCCCTTGAAGGCAATCGAGGGGTCTGGCAGCGCCTCGGCAACTTGATCGCGCGGCTCGGCTGCCGGGGGACGCTTTTGCTCAATTTGGGCCTGCCGCTTCTTTTCAGCTTGGGTTCCGGTTTTTTGATCGCTCATGTGCGTTTTCCCTTTGCCAAGAACACGTGTCTAGTCCAAAAATAACCACAAACCCTCTGCTCACGCGAGGGCAGGTGACACGAAGGGCACAAAGAAACACAAAAACGTAATATTTTCATTCCCGGTTGAGAGCGCCGCTCATTATGGTATCTACTCGGCCAGAGCGCCACAAATCACGTGTGAGAATTGCAGACGCAGAAACTGCGGACGCAAAGATTGCAGACGCAAGAATTGCGGACGCAAAAGTTGCGCCATAGCCATCGCGCCCACAAGGGGCAATGGCTTGATGTGACATAGCTATATTCTAGCACGTTTTTGGCAAGGCGCAAAAAAGGCCGGACTAATGTCCGGCCTGTGCAACAAGCAAAGTTTGTTAATCCACTCAAGGTGAAATGAACGTAGAATTGCTGGAGCTAGCCCTCATGGCAATGTTCCCCTGATCTACACCACAGATCATCCCTAGGCTCAAACCCTACTTCCATTAAAGCCTCGCAGGCCTCATCATCAGAATCCTCACCCTGCAAATCTAGTTCTACAAGTTTCGAAAGATAGGGCGAGCGAGCAATAGCCAGGACGCCATCTTTTCCGATATTTGTCAAGCCTAAACGCAATTCTATTAGGTTGGCAAGGTAAGGAGATTGAGCTAGTGCTATCGCTCCTTCATTACCAATCTCATTTTCACTCAAATCTAAACTTGTTAGGCTTGACATATTAGGAGACTGAGCCAGTCCCAATACTCCTTCATGGCTAATATTATTATCAGGCAAATCTAATAAAGTAAGGCGAGTGGTATGAGGAGAACTAGCCAGTGCAATTGTACCCGGATCGCCAATTTTATTCTCATCCAATTTTAGCCAAAGCAGTTTGGCAAAATTCGAAGATTGAGACATAGCGCCCATGCCCAAACCAGTTATCTGGTTATAACGCAATTTCAAATAAACAAGATTGGTCATGTAAGGCGACCGCGCAAATTCGATGATCCCTGTATCACTGATTCCCTGGCTGTCTAGCTCTAGTTTGGTCAAATTGGCAAGGTATGGTGATTTGGCAAGAAAAATCAGACCTTTGTCTCCAATATTTGCCCCCAACAAGTTTAGCTCACGCACGATCTTTAAACGCGGGTTAACGTTGGATGTAATATCTCTTCCCCAAGAGTGAGGCGCTTTACGATAATGGTCTGCCCAACTCGCTAATTGCTCATCAACATGATCCAGAACCCTGTCCAAACCCTCGCTATCACCCCAAGCATCTAGTAAATTGCAGATACTCTTCCAAGATTCTTCGCTTGGCCCCCGACACAAAGCAGTATCTAGCTGAAGCATTATTTGTTCAGTGGGGTGCATTATCTACTCGGACTCGTATTCTTTCAAATGTTCTGGATTGCTTGGGACTAGGAACTTGCGTACCGCAATCAATTTTCCTGGATTAGTAATAGTTGCTCCACCTCTATTTATCCAACCATTTGTATCATAATCCACATTGTATCTTGAAATTATTTTTAGTTTACCCTCCACATCCGCAACATATAAGCAGGAAAAATAAGAATCACTTCTGGGGTGTGTGTCACTCACATAGCACCGAAATAAATCGCCATATTTTGGGTGTCTATAGTGCTTAATCTGGAACAGTTTTCTCGGCCGGAGCAATCGCTCGGCTTCTGCTCGATCTTTGAACCAGTCGTCGGCAGCCTTAAACGGACGATCGATCATGGTGGTTATACCTGGCGCATAGTATTGGGACACAGTTGCCTTCCGCGCCTTGAATGCCTCCTTATCACGCTCACAATACAATGCTATCAACCCTTCATGCTCGTGTTGTATAAACGCTTGAATAAAGCTAATTGCTTTCTCCATAATGAACATCCTTTACTATTCTTTCCCCAACCATACATCTGGACCAATTGGGGGAGGCGAAAAATCATGTATTTGTCCCTCTGCGTCTTCGACTTTCACGACATACACTACACTCATGCAGCGCTGCAGGTTAGTCTTCCTGGCCAGCAACTTGCGAGCGATATCTCCCAAGTCAATATCAATGATGCCCAGTTCATCTAGTTTCGCCTGAACTACTGCGTTGGCCTCTGCATCATCCAGCTTTCCCCAGGTCACATTGACCGTCATGCTGAATGTAGTTACATTAGGAATACTCCTAATAAACCCGTCAATGCTGTCTTCAACTCCTCCCATCACTTTCTTATTAAAGTGATCACTGGTCGTAATAATGTTTGCTGAACTCTTATAGCCCGAGCCCCTAAAGCGATCAGCGATTAGGTGACTGCTGTTCATATTCATGCCGGGTATCTTGCAGCCCGATGTTCCAGTCTGGCCACGCGTGCAAGGCTCTTTGAGATGCAAATTTGTACCCGTAATGCTCTTGACCATCTTGTCTTCGCCTAACACAACCTCGAACTGAGCTCCCGTAGACGTGTTATAAGTAATTACGATATCCGTGCCTCGTTGAGTCGTCTGCAGATTTTGTGGTTTGTATTTGTTGTGTAGCTTCTTAGAGCCTGTCCTTCCTGTAGGATTGACCATACCCTCAACGTAATACAGGTCCTCTTTTTCATTCTCTGGCACCAACACGAGCGATTTTAGCTCATACTTGGCCTGAATAGCTGGCAATTCTTCCCTTACATTCTCTGGCGTACTATCCGGCTTGCTCATCACAGCTTCAGCCGCCCTGAGGGCATCATCAAGAGCCTTTTGCTTTTCTTCGTCGCTGCGGCTGTCAAACATCTCAAACAGCTTGCCCATCACCGACGACAGCGAGTCTTCCGCGCTTTCCAGGGCCGAATCTTCGGCGGCGATGGTGTTTTCGTCGCCCAGTTTCTTGACCGCCTGCTTCTTGGACGCCAGGCTATCTGCCTTTTGCTCCGCGCCACCAAGCATCCCGCGCGCCTGCCCAATCAGTCCTTGCGCCTCTCCGCGCTTTTCTTCAGGTAGGGTAGCTAATTTGCCTTCCCATTCCGCCAACTGGTCTTCGGCGCTCTTGGTCTCGCTGGCCACCATCAGCGTGGCTTGCGCGCCTTGCGTCTCTACCCACAGGCTGTGGCTTTCTTTACCGGCACTAAAGCTGACCTTTTTGCCGATTTCGCCATCGCTCTTTTCTCCGCCTCCGCCCACGCCCAAGAACTTGGCAATCTTGCTCACAAAGCCCTTGACCAGGTTGAGCACGGCGTCAATGGCATTGTTGATAGGCGCTTGAATCTTTTGGATGATGGTGCGCACCTTGTTGCTCAGGTCGCCCAAGCCAATCAGGCCGGCCAAAAAGCCAATGGCAATCGGCACCATCTTGGCCAGCGCGTTTTCTACGAACTGAGCCGCCCCGCCCAGGTTGCCGGCTGCAATCGCCGCCACCGAATCTATAATGGCATTCACCAGCGACAGGATGCGTTGGGCATTGTTCACAAACCACATCACAATGTCGTAAATCATCTTGGCCGCTTTGATGAACGCCCCCGCCGGGCCGCCCAACATGCTTACCAACCACTGGACGCCGGCCTTGATGACTTCGGTGATCAGCATTTGCTGAATGCCGTCCATCACCTGCTCTTTGAGCGTGCTCAGCTTGTCTTTCACCCATTCCCACAAGCCGGGCAGGCCCTGGTCTCGCACGATGACAAAGATTTCAAAGCCGGTCTCGAGCGCCTTGACGACATTCTCGCCAAAAATCGCCGCCGCGCGGCCGCGAATATTTTGCCACGTCAGGCCCAAAATCTGCATCACCAGGCTAAAGATACCCTTGATGTCCCAAGTTTCCGGCAAGGTGATACCCGCGCCCGATAGCGTGCCCGTCAGCCATTCGATAAAGCCAGCCTTGAGGTGCTTGCCAATATTGCCCACAAAATTCTGCAAGCCTTGCTTGGCGGCGCTGATCAGGTTGCCCACAAAGCCAATCGGGTCTTTGATGATCGCTTCGATCGCCGCCGCGGCGCGAGACAAGATGCCCATCAGCATATTCTTGAGCTCGATAATGGTCTTGATCACGCCGCCTATAGCGTCAACAGCCTTGTCAACCAGGCCCCGGTTGGCCTGCTTCATCTCTTCGATCTTGGCGTCAACCGCTTGCAGCTTTTCCTGGTACTTGTTGGCCAGGGTATCAATCAACTCGGTCTGCTTGGCCTCAACGCTCTGTTCCAATTCGGTGAACTTGGTCTGAATATCTTGGGCCGCTTTTTGGCCGACATCACGAAGGTCTTGGGGCAATTTGTTAACATAGTCCTGGATGCGTTTCTTGCCCCGGGCGATTTCTGCCTTGGCTTCAGTCATGGCAGTGCCCACAATGCCCACCACCTTGTCAATGACGGCATCCATCGCCTTTATATAGGTCTGGCGGCCTCGCACGTAGAACTGGTTGACCTCGGGCGGCATACCCAGCACCTTGTCTTTGAGCCACCTGGCCCAGCCCAGCCAGTTTTCGTAGCGTTCTTTCTTAAAGGCGTCCATCTCGGCATCTACCGAGTCTTCAAAAGCCTTTTCGGCCGCGGCCGCGCCATCGTCAAAGGCCTTGGTGGCGTCTTGATCCACCTTGCTCAGGAGGCCCTCAACCTTGGACTTGGTCTCGTCGTAAATCTTTTGAATATCGCCGGCCACCTTGGTGCGCGCCTGTTCGTCTTTGGTCTTGGCCTGGCCCTGCTGCCCGAAAACATGGCCCAGGGCGTTGGTCCGGTCGGTGTGCATGCCCTGGGTCTTTTCTCGCGCCAGGGTGGTAGCCTCCGCCTCGGCCTTGGTCAATTGATCTTGCTCAACCTGGCGGAACGTGCCTGGGGCGCTTTCCAGGCTGGTCTGGGTTTCTTTCTTAGCCGCCAAGGCCGCCGTGAACTGCGGCTCGTTCGATTTGGTCAATTGCTCTTCGGTGATCTTGGCCTCGGCCATCTGGGCATCAACTGTCTTGCTGCTCTCTTGCAGAGGAGTTTCAAACTCGCCCACGCCCTTGGATTTGGGAACGGCCTTGTTGGCGCCAATCTCGGCCGGCGCTTTGCCCGGCTCAGTGGGCGGAAGCGGCGTGACCTGCTTGGGCTTGATGCTGCTGGTATCAGGCGCGGCCTCTGTCGCTTTCTCCAGCGGAGTTTGAGACTTGGTTTGTTCCTGCTCAACCTTGCCTTGCAGCTCGCCCTTGACTGTGCCCAGCCGGTCTTTTTCCTTAAAGTCGTCGGCGTCGGCCGCCGTCTTGGGGGTGAGGGCCTCGATACGCTTCATCAATTGCTGCTTAAAGGCGCTGGCGTCAAAGGCCGGCGTTTCGGCCTTTTCCATCGTGCCCACCTTGTTGGCCTGGGCCTTGCTCTCGACTTCGTTGGCGGGCGGCTGAGAGGCAGCCTGGGCCGCGTCGGCCTTGCCCTTGGCGGGATCGTGAGTTTGTTGTTCTTTGCCCGTCGCCTGGGCCGCTTCAGTCACCGCGCCATATTCTTTATCTTCTTCCGCAGAAACCGGCGCTTTATCTGGAGCGTTTTCGGCCCGGTCAAAAGCCTGCTGCACAGCCGCTTGAGCGGCTACTGTTGCGCCTTCCAAACCGGCCCCGCCCAGGCCACCCTGTCCAACTTGGGCCTTGGCGTCTCGCGCCGCCATTTGCGCGCCCTGAGTAGCCGCATACTGTGCCGCCGCCGCCGCGCCTTTAGAAGGGCCGCCGGCTGCTTTTTGCGCCGCCGCTTGAGTGGCTTGGGCGGCCGTGGCTTGCTTGGCGGCGGCTT
>JBGSMF010000128.1:0-17338 GCA_041740315.1 Thermoflexales bacterium | reverse complement strand
GCCAATCTGGCCAATCGCCAACGAACAACTAGCGCCCAAGAGCAGCGCCACGCCGCGCCCAATGGCGATTTGCCACGGCGCATTGGCCAGATAAGCCGTGAGCCACAGAGCCACCGCCAGCACAAACGAGATGGGGATGACAACCTCCATCTGCCGGTTAAGGTAGGCTATCGCGCCTTCACGAATCGCATTGGACACTTGTTGCATTTTAGGCGTGCCCGGATCCTCGCGCAGCACCTCACGCGCCAGCATCCAGGCGTAAATCAATGCGCCCACGCCAGTTAACAGGACTACCACCAAACCGATTTGCTCAAACAGGCTAATGCCTTCCATGCTAAAAGCGAATTGCATGACGTTGAACTCCTTTTCTTTGTTTAGTTATCCCAGCTTTGAGATTTATGCGGCTATACACCTTTTGCAAATTGACGATGGCAAGGTCAAAAAGAGAATTGCTGTAGTATCTAGTTAACAAAAAACGCCCATGCTTAAATGCCTGGGCAAAACACTAAAAAATCACCGACGGACGGGCCGGTGATAAACCGGTGATTGACAGCAACGTTTGTCTCCTGGTTCACAACCACTCTGCGCCTGCGCTTTAGTGAAGGGATTTTACTAGACGCGCGGAGAAAAGTCAAGCAATGCCCAGGCAAGACAATGAATTTCAACCCCAAATGGCGCAAAAATGGAGGCGAAGAATCGCTTAAAACGGCTAAAAATTGCCTCTTGACAATCGCCCTCATTTTGTTGTAAACTAATTCACGTAATTGGGGCAGGTCAAGCCCTGGTCTGAATTAAATCCTTGATTGTGCAATAGGTCACAATGCTTCTAGTCCCTCGCGTTCAAAGTGAATGATTAGAGGGCGGGTATTCTGGTAGAGAGCTTGCTTTGAATCAATCATACAGGCAAGCTCTCGTTTACCTTTAGAGCCTGTACGGGCCACCGAAAGCAAACCCCCGGCGTGATCAAGCTGCCTGGATAAGGAATGGAAAATTGTGCTCTGTTGACTTGAATGCAATGATTGAGGTTGAAAATTTAACCAAGCATTACGGCAGAGTGCCTGCCGTTAAAGGGTTAAGCTTTAGCGTGCAAAAAGGCGAGGTGGTTGGCTTTTTGGGGCCTAATGGCGCCGGCAAGACAACGACCATGCGCATCCTGACCGGCTATTTGCCGCCCACGGCCGGGCGCGCCAGCGTGGCCGGCTATGACACTATGACGCAATCCATAGAGGCGCGCCAGCGCATTGGCTATTTACCCGAATCGGTGCCACTTTACTCGGATATGAGTGTGCGGGGCTATTTACATTTTATGGCTCGCCTGCGCAGAGTGCAAGACGGCAAGGGGGCGGTGCAGCGGGCGATGGAGATGGTCAACATCACCGACCACGCTACCATGCTCATCGGCAAGCTATCCAAAGGCTACCGGCAGCGAGTGGGCCTGGCCCAGGCGCTCGTTCACAACCCGGATGTGCTCATCTTGGATGAGCCGACCATTGGGCTGGACCCTCGCCAGATTATCGAAGTGCGCGAGATGATTAAAAACCTGGCCGGGCAGCATACGGTGCTGCTTTCTACCCACATTTTGCCCGAAGTGGAGCAAATCTGCACGCGCGTGCTCATTATCAACAAGGGGCAAATTGTGGCCGAAGACGCGCCCACCCAGCTCTCGGCGCACTTGCGCCAGACCGAGTGCGTGACGGTGCAAGTAGCCGGGGGAGATGGCGAGGTGGCTCCAACGCTGCAAAACTTGGCCGACGTGCAATCTGTCACGCCGATAGGCCAAGGCTGCTACGAGGTGCGCACGGCGGCCGGCAAAGACGTGCGAGCGCAAATCGCGGCGGCCATTGTGAGCCAAGGCTGGGGGCTGTTGGAACTGCGCGCCAGCAAGATGAGCCTGGAAGATATTTTCTTGGAGCTCACCCAAGAAGAGCAAATAGCCAGCGATCAAGCAAGCAACGACCAGTTAAGCAGTGAGCCACTGACCGGGCAAGCAAACAACGAGACGACCGAATAACTCTATGAAAAATGCGCTAATCATCGCTCAACGCGAATTAATGGCTTATTTTACCTCGCCCATCGCTTTTGTGGTGGGAGCAGTGTTTTTGTTTATTAACGGCCTTTACTTTATGGGAGTGCTGATTTACTTGGGCACGCCCTCGCCGTACGACGGCTCTATGCCCGAACCAACCTTGCGTTATCAGATTGGCTTGATGTATACACTGATATTGTTCACTGCCCCGCTGTTGACCATGCGCCTGTTGGCCGAAGAGCAACGATTGGGAACGATGGAATTGTTACTGACTGCGCCCGTGCGTGATTGGGAAGTGGTAGTGGGCAAGTTCCTGGCTGCGCTGGGGCTGCTGGGGCTAATTTTGGCCTTGACGTTGTCTTATGTAGGCTTGCTCAATATGTACGGCAATCCAGACATGGGGCCAGTGCTATCGGGCTACCTGGGGCTGATTTTGGTCGGCGCGGCCTTGCTTGCGATTGGTGTATTCTGTTCATCGCTGACACAAAACCAGATCATTGCCGCGGTGGTAGGCTATGGCATCAGTCTCCCTTTGTACCTGCTAGGCATCCTCTCCCAGTCACCTACCGGCGCGTTAGCGCAACTGTTCCAACAAGTTGACCTTTCGGCTCACCTGAACAACTTTCAAAGCGGCGTCATCAGCACGCCCGACGTGGTTTACTTTTTGAGCCTTATCGTGGGGATGTTGTTTATTGCAACCCGTGTGCTGGAAAGCAGGAGGTGGCGATGAACGACAAGCGCAATCTCATTTCTATCCTCCCCATCATCCTGCTGGCGGTGGCCGGCGTGGCGATTTTGGCCAGTATTGGCGCGTGGGTCTATTTTAGGCAAGCGACTGTGGGCGGTTTGTTGACGTTGGTGCTGGCCTTTTTGTGCGCGGCGATTGCCGCCTATCTGCGGCCCGATGTGGCCCGCGAGTTGCTGAGCACGCGCCAGGCGCAACATGGCGGGAATGTGCTGGTAATGTCGGTTTTGTTGATTGCCATCTTGCTGGTGGTGAACATGCTCTTTAACTCAGCCTGGCCACGCCCTAGCTGGCTGAGCTGGCTGCCCACCTTTGAAAAGCAATGGGATCTGACCGCTGCGCAAGATTACAGCCTTTCCAAAGAGACCATTGACGTGATCAAGAGCATCAAAGAGCCGGTGGATATGTTGGCCTTTTACACTGCAACGAGTGACGACCGCTTTCTGCTAGAAAACTATGCGCGCCAAAACCCGCTGCTCAAGCTGCAATGGATTGATCCTTATGCCCAGCCGGTGCTGGCTGAAAAATATGGCGTGGCGTATGACCAAAGCGTCGTTTTCCAGGCAGGCGAGCGCCTTCAGGCGGCCGATTCGGTGACTGAAGTTGGGCTGAGCTCGGCGCTGATCAAGGTGCTGCGCGTCAAGCAGCCGGTGGTGTATTTTAGCACCGGCCATGGCGAAAACAACATTGATGATTCAAGCGAGCAAGGCTATAGCCAGATCAAAACCGCGCTAGAGAGCGCAGGCTTGCAGGTGCGCACCCTGGCAACCGCCATCACCAATACCATCCCCTCGGATGCAGCGACTGTGATTATTGCCTCACCTACCCAGAGTTTTAGCGCGATAGAAGCCAACATACTCAAAAGCTATCTGGCCCAAGGCGGCAGCGCCATGATCATTTTGGATTTCACCAACGCCACAAAACAATCTGACACACTCTATGGGCTGGGGCCGGTGCTGGATGAATGGGGCGTGACGATGCGCAACGACCTGGTGATTGACGCCATCTCTTCACTTTTTGATTCTAGCAGCCTGGAACGCATCTACTTTGCCCCGGCTGTAGCCGAATACGGCTATAGCTCAATCACAAGCAAGCTGCAGGGGAACGCCAGCGTCTTTATGACAACGCGCTCTATCAGCCAGACGCGCCAGATAGAAGGCGTACAATTTACGGCTTTGGCTCAATCATCCACCGATAGTTGGAGCATCACCAAGGTAAGCGAAGTGGAAGCAGCCATCCAGGCTCATCGCGCGCCGCAGCCCGAAGCGCAAGACCCACACGGGCCATTGACCATGGCGGCCAGCCTGGAAAACACGCAAACTAGGGGGCGACTGGTGCTGTTTGGCGGGGGAACGTTTGCCAATAACCTGTGGCTCGTTGCCACTGTGGGAAATCGAGATTTGTTCTTGAATGCCGCCAACTGGCTGAGCGCCTCAGCGGGAGAGCAAGAGACCTTTCAGTTGCCGCCCAAGCAAAACGCAGTGACGAGGCAATTGAAACCCTTGGGAGCAGATAATATCCTGGCGGCCGGGCTGGTGAGTATTTGCTTGTTGCCGCTGGGGATGGCCATAGTGGGGCTGTTAGTTTGGTGGCGCAGGCGTTAGGGCATTCATAACGTCAAGGACGAGGTGCGAATGAGTCGGCGGACGACGTATGTATTGGCCGTAATCCTGGTTGTGCTGCTGGCAGGCAGCTATGCTTTCTCCAAGCGACAACAAGCTTCCACGCCTAGCCTGTCGCCCACAACAGGGCCTTGG
Organism: Thermoflexales bacterium; assembly: GCA_041740315.1. Taxonomy (GTDB): domain Bacteria; phylum Chloroflexota; class Anaerolineae; order Fen-1058; family Fen-1058; genus JBGSMF01. The sequence goes on along the minus strand of JBGSMF010000128.1, from coordinate 12,810 downwards.
CTTCAATTGACTAACGGGCAAATTAAGACTATATCTATGGTAGACACCGCCAAAGGCCAAAAGCTGGAATTGGCGCGAAAAAGCGATACTGAATGGATGGTGCAGTCGCCCACCGCAGGAGCGGCCGACCCGCAGCAAATTTATGCCTGGCTGGGGCAATGGCAATATCTGTATGCCCAACACACCATCACACCCACCTCTGGATTGGCCGACTATGGGCTGGCGGAGCCGGCGCTTGTTATCACATTTACGATACAAGTGAGCAATAGCATTAAAACAGCCATTATCCATGTGGGCAAGCTTGTCCAGGTTTCAAGCGGCTATTATGCCCGGCAAGTGGGCAGCGACCAGGTGGCGGTGATTGGGCTAACGGCAGTAGACGAAACGCGCAACTTGATTAACGCCCCCCCTTTGTTGCCCATCACCCTGCCACAGCCAGAGCTAGTGCCACAGCTCCCTGTGGCTACCACACCATCGCCAACACCATAGAGTATGATTCTATAATAGACCTTTTCGGAAATAGCAGGACGGGCATCCCCACACCCTGCCTGGCGCAGACAGGGTGTGGGGATACGTTGGCTACGTTATTTGCGATAAACTCTATATTTGAGTAGAGAGGTAGTATTTTGACAGTTCTGGATAATGTGACATTAGGCGAAGAAAGCATCAATGAAGAGCAATTGCTCGTCATCGGTCGCGAGCGTGGTTATGTCACGCTCGACGAGATCATGATTGTCTTCCCAGAAGCGGAAAACGATCTGGACCGACTAGACGAAGTGTTTGCCATGCTCATGGACGCTGGAATCGAAATCGGCGAGCCGCCCGAAGAAGAAGGGGATGAAGAAGAAAGCGCCCTGGGCGAGGAGTTGGCCGAAGACGCGCTGGCAGCCATTGAAACGGATGACACGGTGGGCTTGTACCTGAAGGAAATTGGGCGCATCCCGCTGCTGACCGCCGAAGAAGAAGTATCACTGGCCAAACGCATCGAGCGCGGCAAAAAAGCTCAAAAGCAGCTGACCCAAAACAACCGCTTAAAGGCCGACACACAACACAGGCTGCGAGACATCTGGCGCGACGGCCAGGCCGCCCGCGAGCACCTGATTACGGCCAATTCGCGCCTGGTCATTAGCGTGGCCAAGAAATATATTGGGCGGGGCGTGCCGTTTTTGGATCTGATTCAAGAAGGCAACATTGGGCTGATTCGGGCCGCTCGCAAGTTTGATTATCGGCGCGGGCACAAGTTTAGCACGTATGCCACGTGGTGGATTCGGCAGGCCGTGACGCGCGCCATTGCCGACCAGGGCCGAACGATCCGCGTGCCGGTTCACATGGGCGACCAAATCAACCGCCTCATCCGGGTGAGCCACCAACTGACCCAAGAGCTAGGGCGCGAGCCGACCCCAGAAGAGTTGGCCGAGGCATTGAACGTGCCGCTCAAAAAGGCCGAGCAGATGATCCAGGTGGCGCGCCGGCCGCTTAGCCTGGAAACGCCCACCGATGAGGATGAAGACAGTGTGCTGGGCGACTTTATTGAAGACCAGGAAGCGGTAGTGCCCTCGGATGCAGTGACGCACAACATGCTGCAAGAAACCATCCATGAAATATTGGCTTCGCTGCCGCCGCGCGAAGTGCGCATCTTGCAATTGCGTTACGGCCTGGTGGATGGAGAAAGCTACACGCTAGAAGAAGTGGGCAAGAAACTGGGCGTCACCCGTGAGCGCGTGCGCCAGATTGAAGCCCAAGCCCTGAGCCGCTTGCGCCATCCCACTCACTCGCGCCGGCTCAAAGATTATTTACGTTGATGGCAGCCAAGAAACCAGGTTTTTCTAAAGAACCTGGTTTCTTTTTTTGTGTTTAGCGCTTGTAGCCGATTTTGCGGAGAAAACCTTGGCGCCAGGCAATATCGGCCTCGTTCTCGATGCCCCTGGTGAGGACCCCATCAATCACACCTAAAATGCCCCGCCCCTGCTCGCTTTCGGCCAGCACCACCTGGGTGGGATTGGCCGTGGCGCAAAAGATGTGGCAAACTTCGGGCACCATTTTGATGGCATTCAGCACATTGATGGGAAACAGCCCTTGCAGGAAAATAATAAAGCTGTGCCCCGCCGAAAGCGCCAGCGCGTTCCTTTTAGCCAGATCGATCATTTCGGCATCGGTGCCGTCGGCCCGCACCAGCGCCGCGCCCGAAGCTTCGCAAAAGGCCACGCCAAACTTGGCGCCCGGAACCGACGAGACAAGCGCTTCGTACAAATCTTCAACGCTTTTGATAAAGTGCGTTTGCCCCAAGATGAAGTTAAGGTCCTCGGGTTTGTCTATGCTGACAAGTTTGATCTCCATTAATGCCTCCTTTGATAATTCTAATTTTTACCACTGAGACACGGAGCACACAGAGAATTTTTGTGGGGGTTCCCCATGCCCTCGGTATTTTTGCGGCGAGCTTGGCCGATCACTTACACTGAGCATAATAATTTGAGTTAATAGACTTTATCGGAAATAAGGAAATGGTCGGCCCGAAATGGCACAACCACTATGAAAATGGGCGTTTTGTTACGCGGTAACGTTTATTTCCGATAATGTCTAATCCATAGGACGGCTATGGCCGTAGGAATTTCCTTTTTCCACGAAGGAAAATATTGCAATTAGTGTTTCTTTGCGTCCTTCGTGGATAACTTGACAAATTCGCGCACCGCCGCGTTGAACAACTGGGGCTGCTCAAGATTGACCAAGTGGCCCGCGCCCGGCAAGACTTGTAAGCACGAATCCTTGATGGCATTATGCATTGCTTCGGCTTCTTTGAGCGGGATGATCTGGTCATCTGCTCCATGCAGGACAAGCGCCGGACAATTTATCTGGGCAAGCATGGGCGTCGAATCAGGGCGTTCCAGCATCGCCATCTGGTCGCCAATGATTCCCTCGACCGATGTGCTTTCCATCATTTGCCTGACGCGCGCGACTAGAGCAGGGTTGGCCTCGTAAGAGCGAGGGGCCAGCATTTTGGGCAGCATGGATTCGGCAATGGCCGCCGCGCCTCCGCCGGCAGCGCGCGCCAGTTCGATGGCCTTGGCGCGATTGGCCCTGCCTTCAGGCGAATCTGCGCCTGGCCGCGTGGCAGCCAGAACCAGCCCGGCCACCCGTGCCGCATGCTTGCGATAAAAGGCAAACGCCACATAGCCGCCCATCGAAAGGCCGCAGACCACCAACGGCTGCGTACTACCTAGCGCATCAAGCAGCGCGCAACAATCATCGGCCAATAGTTCCATAGAGTATGGGCCGGGCAGCGGGTCGGACCCTCCGTGCCCACGCAGGTCTGGCGCGATGACGCGCGCCACATCTGCCAACGGGTTGAGCTGAGGCTCCCACATGGCGCGGTTGAGGGGATAGCCGTGAATGAAAAGCACGGGTTGGCCGCTTCCCTTGTCTTCAACTTCCATCGTAAAATTGTGTAAGCGAATGTGCATAGCGCCTCCCAGTTGATTCATCGCCAGCTTGGACTCAAATCCTTGCGAGGGTTTTAAACCTTCGCAAGGGCAAGTTGCCAATGCTTGTATTTTAACGCAAAGACGCCAAGACACAAAATCAGCCAACCCCTCCCCCGGCCCCTCCCCGTGTCGGGGAGGGGAAAACACTTTTTCCCTCGCAGGGAAAGGGGGCAGGGTTGCCCCCAAACTAACATACACCTCTTTCGTCTGGGCAGGGCATGCCCTGCCCAGACAGGGTAATGCAAGGATTACCCCCACATTTTGAGATGTTACCCTCTTTCCAACCTGTGAGAGGATGAGTAATTACTTTTGTGGTATGATTGGCCGTTGACCATCAACTGAAAGGCAACTGTGTCTACCCTGGCGCGAACAACACGTAATATAAGCATCTTTAGCTTTACGCTGCTCGTCATTGAATTTCTGGACGAGTTTGTGTTTGGCGCGCGCGAGGCTGCCTGGCCGCTCATCCGAGACGACCTGGGGTTAAATTACGCGCAGATCGGCTTGCTGCTTGGCGTGCCCAGCCTGGTGAGCAGCGTCGTCGAGCCATTTCTGGGCATATTGGGCGATGTGTGGAAACGCCGGGTCTTGGTTTTGGGCGGAGGCTTGCTATTTGCGCTGGCGCTGCTGCTGACGGCGCTCAGCCAGAATTTTGGCCTGCTCCTCATCTCGTTCATGCTCTTTTATCCGGCGTCGGGCGCATTTGTCAGCCTGTCGCAAGCCACGTTAATGGACCTTGCGCCTGACCGGCACGAGCACAATATGGCGCGCTGGACCCTGGCCGGTTCGCTGGGTGTGGTGGGCGGGCCGCTGGCACTGGGCGCAGGGGCCGCGCTGGGGTTAGGCTGGCGAGGCTTGTTCTTGGCCTTCATCGGCCTGGCGCTGCTAGTGCTGGCGGCTGCATGGCGGCTACCCTTTGACATCCGTCATTCTCAACCAACTCTATCACCTGCTGACCCAAAGAAACAAGGATTCAAAGCAGGTGTGATGGGCGCGCTGCGCGCGCTGCGGCGCGGCGAGGTGCTACGCTGGCTGACGCTGCTAAAATTTTCTGATCTGATGCTAGATGTGCTGCTGGGCTTTTTGGCATTGTACTTTGTAGACGTGATACAAGTAACTCCTAGCCAGGCGGCAATGGCCGTGGCGGTGTGGTCAGTCGCAGGTTTGCTGGGCGATTTTTTGATCATTCCCCTGCTAGAGCGCGCGCGGGGACTGGACTATTTGCGGGTGAGCGCAGCAATAGAACTGGCGCTGTTTCCGGCCTTTTTGCTGGCGCCCAACTTTTGGGTCAAGCTGGTATTGCTGGGTCTATTGGGTTTGTTCAACGCGGGGTGGTATTCGATCCTTCAGGCGCAGCTTTACACCGCTATGCCCGGGCAAAGCAGCACCGTGATGGCCGTGAGCAATATTTTTGGATTGGCGACTGGATTGCTGCCGCTGGCGCTGGGGGCAATCGCCGAGCACTTTGATTTGCGGGTGACCATGTGGCTGTTGTTGATGGGGCCGCTTGCGCTGGTGATTGGCATCCCAAGGAACACGAAATGAAAACGCTAGATACCTGGAAACAACGAGCCAGGCGATTAAAGGCAGAAACGTATGCCATTTACCTGGCTTATCGCGACCCGCGCGTGCCCTGGTACGCGCGGCTCTTGGCGGCTTGCGTGGTGGGTTATGCTTTTAGCCCCATAGATTTGATCCCCGACCCAATCCCGATCTTGGGTTATCTGGACGATCTGTTGATTGTGCCGTTGGGAATCTGGATTGCGCTCAAGCTGATCCCGCCGGCAGTGATGGCCGAGTGCCGCCAACAAGCCCAAGAGATGATGCAGCAAAACAAGCCGACCAACTGGGCGGCAGCGGGCATCATTATCGCCATTTGGGTTCTGCTGGCCGCACTGGGGGTTGTGATTGCCATCAGGATAATTCAGTCAACTACCACCCGCTAAAGGGGGTGGCTTGTAACCGCGCTCCGCCGCAGTTCCGTTGGGATCGGTTGCAGAGCAACCGCAACGGCTTGAGCATCGTCACGCGCTACGATTGGCTGGTTGACAACAGCCCGGCGGGAGATATTCACCGCCGCGATGTGGTCTGCGAGTCCAGAGAAACCGCAGGCCACACAGGAGAAAGTAGATTGATTGGGGCGATTGCGTTTATCGACGCAACCACATTCGGGGCAAGTGCGACTAGTATTCTTGGGGTCAACCAAGAACACCGGGACGCCAGCGCGCCGCGCTTTGTACTCGACAAACGAGCGCAGCTGGAAGAAGGCCCAACTGTGCAGTGTGGCTCTCTGGCGGCGACGAACCGTAACCCGCTGGCGAATGCCACTCAAGTCTTCGAGGGCAATCGCTTGCTTTGTGTCTTTCGCCTTTGCCACAAGCTGTTTGCTGATGCGGTGGTTGGCGTCTTTCGCAAAGCGCCGTTCCTTACCGGAGAGTTTCTTCAACTTGCGCTTGGCCGACCGCGTGCCTATGGCTTGCAGCTTGGCTCGCAGGCGGCGGTGGCGGTAGCGCACGTTGTTGATGTGGCTGGCCGAGTGGATGTTCCCATCCGAGTCAACTGCAATATTCTTCACACCCAGGTCTACGCCCAGTGTGCCTTCTACCTCAATCGGTTGGGGCTCTTTTACTTCCACTGTGGCCGAGAGAAAAAACGACCCATGCGACAACACCAAATCGGACTCACCCTGGCGGGTTTGCAACATTTCTCGTTGGCGTTCCCCGCACACGAAAGGCAGCCGCAGCCGACCTTCAACCGTCCAGATAGATACAGTGGAGTCAGACAATCGCCACGACAGGATGCGGTCATCGTAAGCAATGCTGCCCATGGGCTTGAAGGTGCGCTGGGTGTTTTTATCCAGCTTGCCCGCAGGGCCTACTCGGTAAGCATCCGCCACCTTTGCAATCACCCGCACCGCCAACTGAGCCGACAGGCCAAAGTCGGCCCGGATAGTCTGGTAGCACAAGTGATGCAGGTCATAACGCCTGAAGGTCTGGGTTTGCCAAGCCTGCCAGCTGACCCAGTCGCACGCAGCGTTGGCTGCCTCCAACGTGCGATTGAGTGCGTTGGCTTGTTCAGACGTGGGCAGAAGTTTGACCTGGGCTATCAGCTTCATACTGTGAAGTATAGTACAAATGTGCTAATCGGTCAAGTGTTAGAATCAGTCACGATTTCAAAACCATACTGGGCAGCAATTTCATTCAGCAATGTTTTCAAGCGTTCTGCTACTGGCCCGACCAGAACCTTTTTGCGATAGCGTCGCGCAAGCGTCCAAACCAGATGGTAGTTGATTACGTAGACACAATGCGAATTATGTTTGGCATTTTGATCCATACCGTGAGTTTACCATATTACGAAAGGAGACGGCGCGTTGCGAAGCATCCCGCTGGTCAAGCGGCGGGTTTCCCGCGCTGGAATTTATGAAACAAAACAAATTTATCGTTCTAGTTTTAATCATAGGCCTGGTAATAGCAGTCGCGCTGATTGCAATCAGCGCGACTGGCAGCACTATGCCGCCCGCTATGGCGCCAACCAGCTCGCTGACACAATGGCCCAGCCCGCTGGCCGCCTCGGCTACAGCCACGCTGCAGCCAACGGCCAGCTCTACTGCCACCCCCCGCCCTACCAACACAATTCGCCCCTCTTTTACCCCAAGCAAGACGCCACAGCCTACTCTTACACCGACGCCTAAACCTACACTCATTCCATTTACCGCCACGGCAGCACCCACGCACACACTGCCACCTGGAACAGTGGCAACGCCCGCGCCTACATTTCCGCCAGCCAATCCACCTACCGTGGCCGCAGGCGGCGACCGGCGATTGGGTGTGGTGGAGGCATTCGATAACCCCACGGCGGCCTCACAATTGGGCGCCGGGTGGACGCGGGTGCGCTTTGTGTGGAACGTCATCCAACCCAACAATGCCCAAGAGTGGAACGACGCCGACCTGCAGGCCATCGTCAATTCAGAGACAGCCGCCGGGCGGCAAGTGGTGGCGCTGATTGTCAACACACCGCCGTGGGCGCTGCGCGATGTGGGCATAGTCGGCGTGCCGCGCGGGCTGGAACTGCCGGCCGATAATCCCGAAAACGCCTGGGCGCAGTTTATCGGCCAGCTTGTGACAAGATATGCCGGGCGGGTGGATCATTGGATTATCTGGAACGAGCCGGATATTTGGGACAGCTCCTATCCGGGGCAAACCTGGGGCGGCACGGTGGACGAGTTTTTGCAATTCCAGCGCGTCGCCTACACCGTCGCCAAAACCGCCAACCCCACTGCCACCATTCACCTGGCAGGCTTTACGTTTTGGTGGGATACAGAATATGGCCGCACGCCCTTTTTTCGGCTTTTGATGGAAGCGATAGCCAACGACCCCAACGCCGCAGGCAACAATTACTATTTCGATGTGGCGACATCTCACCAATACTTTCGGCCCGATACCGTATACAGCCTGACCCTGTGGCATCACGAGACCATGCGCACCTTTGGCTTTGACAAGCCGGTGTGGCTGGTGGAAACAAACGCCGCCCCCTCGCTCGACCCGGCGTGGCCGGTGCCAGAGCCCAAGTTCAACGTGACACTCGATGACCAGGCCGCGTTTATGGTGCAGGCCTTGGCCATGGGGCTGGCCGGCGGGGCTGAGCGCATCGCGGTTTACAAGCTGGCCGATACCCCCGGCGACCACGCCGCCAACCCAGAACCGTTTGGGCTGGTGCGAATGGACGGCTCACGCAGGCCGGCCTTTGCCTCGTTCCAGTTGGCGGCCCGCTACCTGGCAGGCTATCGCAGCGCAACATTGGACCGGCGCGATAAGGTCGCGCAGATAACGGTAGACCGCGGCGCGCAAACAACAATTGTGCTGTGGGCGCGCGGGCCAGCCCAACAGGTGACGCTGCCGGCGCGCGCCAGCAGCGCGTTGGTGGTTGACACTCGCACCGGAGCAACAGTCACGCTCAGTCCCACGGACGGAAATTACGTGCTAGACCTGCCCGGCGCAGCCTGCACTCAGCCGATGGAAGACGTTTGCATGATTGGTGGCTGGCCGATTTTGATCATTGAAAGCAAGTGAGATATGAGTGAAGCAAACGCGATAGAAAAAGCTCCCTTGCCGCGCACGCGAGCAAGCCTGGCCGCCGACCTGCGCCAGCTTGGCCTGGAAGCAGGGATGACGGTCTTGGTTCACTCTTCGCTCAGCGCGCTGGGCTGGGTCTGCGGCGGGCCGGTGGCGGTGGCGCAGGCCTTGATGGACATGGTCACGCCAGGCGGGACAATTGCAATGCCCACCCATTCCGGCGATTATTCCGACCCGGCCCGCTGGCAGCATCCGCCTGTGCCAGGCGAGTGGGCGCCCATCATACGCGCTACCATGCCCGCCTTTGACCCGCGCACTACACCTACACGCCAGATGGGACGGATTGTAGAGGTCTTTCGCGCCTGGCCGGGCGTGCTGCGCAGCGCGCACCCACAGGTGTCCTTTGCCGCCTGGGGCCGGCACGCCGAATACATTACGGCCAACCACGCGCTAGAGTATTGCCTGGGCGAAGGCTCGCCCCTGGCGCGGCTCTATGACCTGGATGGCTGGGTGTTGCTGCTGGGCGTTGGGTATAGCAACAACACCTCGTTTCACCTAGCCGAGTATCGCGCGCCCGGCGCTGCGCAAATGGAACAAGGCGCGCCCATCACCGAGGCCGGGCAACGGGTTTGGAAGCCATTTAGAGATATAGAGACCGACTCGGACTGCTTTGAAGAGCTGGGAGCAGCCTTTGAGCAAACATGCGGCGTGCGCAAGGCCCAGGTTGGATCGGCAGAAGCCAGGTTGTTTCTGCAGAGGCGCGCGGTGGATTTTGCTGTAAAGTGGGTAACGGCCCAAAGAGCCAAGGAAGGAAGCCAAGATGCCAGACAGTGAAACTGTCAGGGCGGTGTTTTATTGCAGCGCATGTGGACAAGAGGCGGCCACAATCGAACTGACCACCTTGGGCCAGATGGTACAGGCTGGTTTTTTATCTCACTGGACAGAGACAATTGCCACAGATAAAATTCCGGCCCTGCGCCAAGCGTTGCAGGCAGGCAAAGCCCGCGCTGTGCACGACATTGACCGGCTGTGGGCGCCGTTTTATTGCCCCGAGTGCGAGCAGGTATACTGCTACAATCACTGGCAGGTGTCAGTTGTGTTCGATAGTGATTTCGCCGGCTGGTACGATTGCACCTACGGCATTTGCCCTCAAGGTCACCGGCGGATGATTGATGATTGAGTGATGGCCTTAATCTTGCCTTGGGATGCTAAAACGCATGTCGAGATTGGTGTAATCCTTATAGGCAATAGCCGGGCGACCATCTACCACCGCCATAGTAGCATAGCAACCGGTATTCCAGCTACTATCAACAATGATGGGGGCGCCCCAAAATACCCCCGTATCATCCAAAGCCTGGACAAACTTGAGATCATAAGCGATATCATCAACATAAGCGATGGCCGGGCCACCATCAAGCATTACCAAAGAAGCATAGCGGCCTTGCTGCGGTTCATCCACAACAACAGGCGCGCCCCAGCTTGCGCCGGCAGAGTCATTGGCGCGGACATACTTGAGGCGATAATCAGAGCCGTAATAAGCAACGGCGGGGCGCCCCCCCACCACAGCTAACTGGGCCGCGCCGACAAGCGTAGATAACTGACCAACTGCGACCGGGCTTCCCCAAGACGTGCCATCGGCATCATTGGCGCGGATATAATTGAGAGAATCGTTGCCAACGTAGAGGATGGCCGGCTTGCCCTCAACAACAAGCAGAGAATACACAACTCCAGAAAAGCCTGCGTAAATTGCTAGAGTGGGAGTGGGCCACGAGCCGCCGTCAACATCATTGGCGCGCACATAGCGCAGGTCATAGCGCTGCATGGGAGGCTCGAAATAAGTATAGATATAGGCAATGGCCGGGCGGCTATTTACAACAGCTAATGAAGCGCCATAACCAGAGCCGTAGGCGCTGTCTACCGTCGTGGTCATTTCCCATGTGGCGCCAGTGCTGTCCAGCGCGCGCACATAACGCAAAGTATGAGAATCACCCGCATAGTAGGCGACAGCCGGACGCCCATTCACCACTGCCACGGAAGGGTCAAACGAACCTGACACTGCGTGGTCAAGTATCGCCGGCAAAGCCCAGTTGGCGCCAGCAGCATCCAAGCTGCGCAGATAAATCATCCTGGTCTGAGTAACAGCTTTGTCATGGACAATGGCGGGGTGGCCTGCCACAACGGCCATTGCAATGGGCGACAGATTATTTAGACTATCATCCACAATGACACTTCCAAAACGATAGACAGAAAGGGGAGCTTGGGCAGTGGCAAACAAGCCGGTGGCAGTCTGCGCCCACCCGCGCGCCAGGTAATTGCCGGTGACGCTATAGACAGCCGTGGCAGTGGGGCCATTGCCATAGGCAGGCGGCAAGCCCCGGGGGCGGCCTGTGGCGTCAAAGGCATAGCTCAGCAGGCCCCCCCGAGGATCATAGCTCAAAGTCAGGCTCAACACTGCCGTCGCTGTATTTGTCTCGCCCAAATAGAGCGCCGAAGGATGGGCCTGGAGAACAACAACGGGCGGCATATCGAGTGTTGCCGGCGCCCACTGGCTGCCATCCCACCCAAGCGCCTGACCAAGACCAGGGGCAATATCTGCCACAGACCGGCCCTGGAGGCCGGTGACGGTCAGCAAAGGCCACGTGCCGCTGACATCACCCGCGCCAGCCGGAACACCCACCAGTCCACTCCACGGGACGCTCTGGGCCGCGAGCGCCAGTGTGGCCGTAGAAACAGCCGAGGTGACATCTGTGCCTGGGTGAGTGTGTAGTAGCAACGCATATGCGCCATTATGATCATGGTCAGAGCGAGCGGCAGTGACAGCAGAACCCGGGCCAGCCAGTGGGATATTTTGAGCATATATAGCATACGGCGCAGCAGTAAGCGCCTGCCGCCCTAACGAGGCATAGTCGCCGCTTCCTGCCGGGCAGCGCACAGCAATCGCCAGCCAGCGCGCCTCGCCATTAAAGGCCGGGGTCCCAAATTCACCCCCCCCATTCACTTGCACAGTGAAAAGGCCGGTGGCGACCCTGACATTGCCAAGAGTCTGGGTAATGCCGAGTTGGCCGCCGGCACTGCCAGAGTCCCACAGCCCAAACTGAAAGTCGCACGTATCGCTCACTACTTGGCCTTCTTTGCCTAATTGGCCTTGATAAGTAAAAGCAGTTCCCAACGGCGCTGCCTGGGTATGCACAGTACGCTCAGATCCAGGGCCTTGAGCATAGAGCAATCCCGCCGCCGTAACCAGCGCCACAGACGCAAAAACCACAACCAGTATCAGGCTGAGCCAATTTTTCATGATGCACCTCCTTGGAAAGAGTCTAGCTTTGGCACATAACAATTGTAACATCTAAAAATGTGGGGGTAATCCTTGAGATTACACTGTTTGGGCAGGGCATGCCCTGCCCTCACCCCAGATTATTGAAAAGATACTAGCGATTTGTGCTGTGCAAATTGAACGGGGACAGCAATAGCCGCAATTATTATACACCTGCTACCCTAACACACAAAACGCAAGATGGACATTCTGTGGTATCATCAGTTTTAGCAATGTCACACACTAACCATACCTACCGACACCTCATCTTTGACCTGGACGAAACGCTCTACCCACGCCATTCGGGCCTGATGCACGAAATTGCCCGGCTCATCCGGCTATACCTGGTCGAGCGCATGGGCTTTGCGCCCGAAAAAGCCGAGCAGCTACGCCAGTATTTTTGGATGCACTATGGCACTACCTTGCGCGGCTTGCAGACCGAATACCAGGTAGATACCGATGACTATTTGCATTTCGTGCACGATATTCGCCTCGAAGATTACATTGAGCCAAACCCGGCTGTAGCGGCCATGCTGCGCCGCTTGCCGCTGCGCAAAGCCATCTTTACCAATGCCGATATACGGCATGCCGGGCGGGTGCTGGCAAGATTAGAACTGACCGAACTTTTCCCAACTATCCTGGATATACGAGCGACCGAGTTTTGCAACAAGCCTGATCCACGCGCCTACCAATTGGCCTTGCGCGCGCTGCGCGCCGAGGGGCCGGAATGTATCTTGGTTGAAGACAATGCGCGCAACCTGCGCCCGGCCAAGGAGCATTTTGGAGTGACGACAATTTTGGTAGATTAGACATTTCCGTTTAGATGAATTAACATCAGGTTGTGTTGTTTTAGTGTTCTGACATATTGACATAGCACTTTACCAACTGAAAAGTATGCGATAGCTTATTCCATCGTGTTTCAGCATGGTGGGCAAGTTGTTCAAGT
>JBGSMF010000127.1:0-36406 GCA_041740315.1 Thermoflexales bacterium | reverse complement strand
ACTTGAACAACTTGCCCACCATGCTGAAACACGATGGAATAAGCTATCGCATACTTTTCAGTTGGTAAAGTGCTATGTCAATATGTCAGAACACTAAAACAACACAACCTGATGTTAATTCATCTAAACGGAAATGTCTATATCACAAAAGGTTAGCGTTAAAAACAAGGGCCGTAAAAAAGTATTTTACACGAGAATCCCGCTGTCGTCAAAGCCGGTAACATTGCCAAGTTGGGCAGTGAGTAGTAAAATGTAGCCATCTAAAGTAATGGAGTTTGAGGTGCACAAGGTCAGTCGTCGCGAGTTTTTACAATCTGCCGGGGCCGCCCTGCTTTGGCCGGTGTTTTCAGATATCCCTCTGCTTGGCAAGCGCCCGGCCGGGCAAACGCCGCCAACGTCGTTGGGGCGGGTTGCCCGGTGGCGTGAGGCGCTACGCGAGGAAGCCTCGCCAAGCGCCAAGTGGGTGGCGTGGAAGAAATACGACGAGGTTATCCCACTCTACGCGGCAGTAGAGGGTAAAGCGCCCTGGGTCTCTAACCCAATTTGGTTTCAGACCGACGGCGGTTTTGTCCACAGCGCTTTTGTGCAGCCGGTAGAAAACACGCCCCAAAGCAATGTTGTGACCGAGGTTGCCAACTCTGGCATTTGGGTTCAGGTGTGCGTGCCGATTGCCGAGCTGCGCTGGCAGCCTGACAGCCGCTCTGTGGCGCGCAAAGTGTATTATGGCACAGTCTATCGCGCAGTAAAGGCCGTCCAGAATAAAGCCGGCGATTGGTGGTATCAACTGAAAGAAGGTATTGGCTACTCGGCTGGTCCGTATGTTCCGGCCTGGGCGATGCGCTATCTTCCGCCAGAAGAGTTGGCTCCCCTTTCGCCTGGACAGCCCGACAAGCACATTGAGATTGATATTGCCAAACAGCAATTGGCTTGTTTTGAAGGCGAACGGCTCATTTTTAGCAGCGCCATCGCTTCAGGGCTAAGGGGCACAATCACCCCGCGCGGCCAGTATCGCGTGTTAACCAAGCGTCACACCGATTGGATGATTGGCGGCGAGGGCGATAATTACTATAATTTGCCGGGCGTGCCTTTCCCGGTCTATTTCACCTGGTCGGGCATTGCCACCCACGGCACCTATTGGCACAATGATTATGGGCGGCCCAAGAGCCACGGCTGCGTCAATGTGCCCAGCGAGGTGGCCAAGTTGATCTTTCGCTGGACCGAGCCATCCGTCCCATATCAAGACTATGCCCTCAGGGCCAAGCCCGACGAGGGCACACCCATTAACGTCGTCTAGCAAGAAAGCAAAGCTTTCGCAGTGGTGGAGCCAAAGGCCCCCTGTGGAAAGTTTTATACTTTCCTATACCACAAAAAGCAGCGCCCCAACTGAATAGTTGGGGCGCTGCTGGCACTGGCACCATTACTTGTAATGACGCTATTACTGGGCGTTGCGCATCACTAGCGGCAGGTAAATTCGATAGCCTGCAGCCTGCGACGCCGTGACGGCGATGAGCGTCTGCGCGCTGGCATTGGCTTGCGGGTGAGCCTGTGAAGCGGCGCTCAAAACCACCTCGTCAACATCTCCACTCTGAGCATGGGGGGGCACCGTAACGTCAAGCGTTATCTCTTGATTACTCAAAGCCCCAAGGGTGATTGAATAGGGCAATCCGCCTATACTCCACCCCATCGAATCAGCCTGGCTCAAGACAAAGGTGTCGGTTATCGGGCTGGTATTGAGCACTCTGAAGCGAAGCGGCACAATGCTGCCTGCTTGGCCGTTCACCACATCGTCGGCGACAACCGAAACATAGTGCAATACCTGGGCAGGGCCGGTAATGACATTTTCCCCTACCAGCGCGAACAACGGAACGCCCGGATCAAGCCGGATTTCATCGGCGTAAATCCTCACCTGCCCGTCGGCCCGCAAAATGCGGCTGGTATTCTCGCTCAGGTCTATTATGCCGCCGCTGCCTACGGCCAGGGTGATGTCGCCGGTGGCCGAGATTACCTCACCATTGAGGCCGCGCAGGTCGAGCGTCCAGCCATCGCCCCCGTAGACAATGACATCGCCGCCCTCGACGCGCGCATCACCGGCCAGCGAGATTGAGGCCGGGTCAATGCTGACCCAACCATCTGTGCAAGACATACCGCCGGCTGAGGACATTCCGGCAGACCCAGCCGAGTGCGTTCCGCCGCCCAAAAAGACATTTGGCGCGGCCATCAGCGTGAGGTTACCGCCGCAGCCGGCATCTTGGGCAATAGTGGCGGTGGGATTGCCGTTGCCGCCGTTGCCCGCCTTGATGGCGCCCAGGTTGACGAGGAAACCGTTCCAGGTAAAGAACTTGCCCCAAACCTGGGCGTCGCCGCCGTCGCCGCCATGCGCTGTGGCCAAGTTGGCGGTGGTGTCTCCACCGTTGCCGGCGGCAATTGCGCCGGTGTTGGTGGAATTTTCGGCGAATACATACATCGAGCCGCCGTCGCCGCCGCACTGATCGCCATTGCCGCCATCGCCGGCGCGGATCAGGCCGTCATTGTCGAACGGCTTGCCGCTCACGGTCACATCGCCGCCGGGGCCGCCTCCGCCGCCAGGCAAGCCATTGCCGCCATCGCCGCCGCGAATCACGCCCGCTGTGTCATTCCACATTGTCGTGTTGGGCGAGGGCGTCCAAGAAACGTCGCCGCCGCGCCCGCCATTCAGCCCATTGCCGGCCTGGATGGTGCCGTTGTTATAGGTTTGGGTGGCGGCCACCACAATATTCGCCCCGGCTGTTCCACTTGTGCCGTTGCAGG
Organism: Thermoflexales bacterium; assembly: GCA_041740315.1. Taxonomy (GTDB): domain Bacteria; phylum Chloroflexota; class Anaerolineae; order Fen-1058; family Fen-1058; genus JBGSMF01. The sequence continues at coordinate 33,619 of JBGSMF010000127.1, read as the reverse complement.
CCGGGTGATAGCTGGGCGATAGCACGCTCAACGCAGACAAAAGCACCGCATCGGGCGTCTTGATCAGGCCGCTGTTGGACAAGACGTTAGTGGCAGTGATGATTAGAGTGCTCACGTTCGAACCCAGCAATGTGCCTTTGTTAATAAGCGAGTCCATGTGAATAGGCGCAGCAGCAGCCACAGTGTGCCCAGGGTGGATCAGCACCACATCGGTCACCAGGGGCGCTCGCCCCAAATTCCAGGTGGTCGGGCTGCTCCAACTGCCGCTGCTGATGGATTCGAGCGTGGGCGTGAGCGATGGCATGGGAACAGGAATCTTGACGAGCAGGGCGTCCTGATCCCACCCACCAGCATTATAGATCCAGATCTGAACCACTTTATTGCCGGTGGTCGTCCAGGTGTAAGTGGCTGTATCGCTCAACCCGCCGCTGCTCATGAGGTAGGGTTGGTCCGTGGCAGACCAGGAATAATTGATTGGCATCGCCACTGTGATGGGGCTGACTGTAGCCGTATAGATATAGGGAACGCCAAGCTGAGCTAATGTAGCGCCGGTGACGACTACGGTTGGCGACAGGTTGATGGTAACGACCTGGGTGGCGGCGATAGCGCCGGAGGCGTTGGATGCGGTGAGGGTGATGGTCTTGAGGCCCGGAGTATTCCAGGTAAACGACGCATGAGTATATTGGTTATACCAGCCGCTGTTGCCGAACCAATTACCACCTTGAACTGTGTTGCGCACGAGTGTGAGCGGGGGCAGATCGCTGGCGCTCCAAGTATAAGTTATTGGCACCGTAAGCGTGAACGGATCAACTTGGGCGGTTACCCAGTGCGGATTGCCGGTTGACCCACTGCCCGGTTGAATAAAAGTGATCTGCGTTGGCGCGCCTGACAACCCAATCACAATCGAGTGAAAAGCCACAGCAGCCGAGCCAGAACTATCGGGAACTGTGACAGTAATCGCCTTGACGCCGGGCGTCGTCCAGGTATAAGCAACGGTGCTGGTCAGGCCGCTAATGAGCGTCACGGGCGCTTGCTCGGTGGCCCGCCAAACGTGAGCAAGGGGGAGCGTTGTTGTGGCCGGACTAACCGTAGACATAAACGTATAAGGCACATTCGGCATGCCAGATGCCGGCCCGCTGATGCTTACACTTTGGCTCAAGACACTTGCGGGGATAGATTGTACACCCATATCATTAGAAGAATCTGCCGCTGATAGCGGCGACGATAACACAAACGAAACTAGCCACACACACATTGCCGCGATAAATACTGTAAAGAACAAACGGCTCAATCTAGAATCAACAATAGAATCACTCATGGTTTTCTCCTCTCCAGTTTACAAGAAATCAAAGCTTTCGCAGTGGTGGAAAGTTTTATACTTTCCTATACCATAAAAAACAGGCTTGAACAAATTGGAAACACTTGATTTGTCGGCAGAAAAATTCCTTGGCCGTGCCATTTGGGCGATATTTAATATATTAGAGTTTATCGGAAATAACGCAGCCAACGTATCCCCATACGTTGGCGGACAGGCATGGGGATGCCTGTCCTGCTATTTCCGATAAGGTCTATTTATTATAAAACACAAGCCAGGGGGCCGATAGCGCCATTTAGCCTATAGACCGCTACGCCATCTTGCGCGTGAGGCCAAGGCTGGGGTCTAGCAGCCTGTCGGGGAGTGATTTTGTAGGGCGGCTTTCAAGCCGCCGCAGCGTTAGGCAGGTTGAAAACATGCCCTACAAAGGGGTTTCTCCGACAAGCTCCTAGGGGATTGGTTGAGAGGTAGGGAAAATAGTAGCGACGACCCGGCGGATCGTCGCTACTAGCAAATTACACAAAAATCGGCAAACCGCACTTGTTTTGAAGAGCGACGCTATCCACCTTTCAGAACAAGCGGCAAATACACCCGGTTAGCCGGGCGCAGCGCAAGCTCCCACAGTTGATCGTTGCTCCACGCGGCGGGTGGCGCCATGTCCAGCCCGCCGACCTGGAACTTTATTTGCTTGCCCGGCGCGCCGCAGCCGCTTGCATTGCCAGGCCCATCGGCAAACACGTTGATGCTGTAAACTATCTGCCCATTGACATCCAGAGTATTACTCTGCCCGCACAAGCTGCCGTCTATCCACGCCATCACCTCCATGCCGGCTACAGGCGCAAAACCCGGCCCGGCTTCTATTCGTCCATAGTACGTCGCTGGAGGATTCAACTGATTCACCCAAGCAGCGGAAAGAGTCTCGCCATTGAGCATCAGCGTGATGGCTCTGGAAACCTGTATCCAGTAACCATGCCCAAATTCTAGCTTTACCAGATCGTTAACCCACCCTGGAGCGCTCACATCGTACACCTTCCAGGGGTCTGTTACATCTTGAGCGTCATAGCCATAGACGGTGGTGTAATAGCCATTGAGCGACAACAATGCCTCGGTCACGGGGCGAGTGGCTTGCACCGGGTAGGCAAACAGATTCCAGCCTGGCCCATACAATGGAATCTCGACGCTGGCCATAAGCGCGTACAGCCCCCTACCCTGCACTGGCGCTGATGCCATGTTATAGTACGTGTCCAGTTGAGTAGGCAACTGCATCCACGCTAGGCCGTCCCAAAAATAAACGCGCAGCCAGCTTTCTTCACCCGGCGGCACCTGGCTTCCCAGGTATCCAAAGCCAAGCGATGTTCCTGTCCAATCTTGCGCGTCTTGCGAAGCCAATAGCCGATAAGCGCGCCCAATCACTGTTGCCCACGGCGGCGGTGATGGGATGACCGTGGCAGCTTGCAGGGTGACAAACTCTGCCTCCAGGTTACTTGCAAACAAGATCACCTGGCCATCGGCAGAAGTGGCCGGGGCCTGGCTGCTGCGAATATGCGCCCGTCGGCCCCGGATGCTGGTTCGGTCGCCCCGCACATGGGCGGGGCCTCCCCCAATCGCATAATCAGTAACGATTTCTCGGCGGGGAGTTGCTTCATAGACCCACACATGCACATAACCTTCCATCGCAGGCTCGGCGGTGTTGAATAACCCCGCATAGCCCTCAGAGATGACCGTGAGTGAAATGGGCTGGGTGGCCGGATCGCTGGCGGGAAAGAGTTGCGCCCCCAGCTCAAGGCCGGTGGGCACGTTTGTCACCGTGATGACGATGGTGCGCGAGGTGACGGGCGAAATAATCACTTCAGGCTGCCAGCCGGCTAATGTAAAAAGCTCCAACTGTTCATCGCCTGGGACCACAGTTTCACAACCCAACCACTCCTCCTCGCCTGACAACCCGTCCCGCGACCCCCAAAGGGGGGAGTGGGAGAGAGCTTTCAAGGGTAGGTTTTTTGAAATTGGCGGTTCTGACCTAACCCCCTGACCCCCTTCCCTGGCAGGGAAGGGGGAAATGTGCTCCCCTCTCATTGTAGGAGAGGGGCTGGGGGAGAGGTCGTAAACACACACGCGGTCGCCGGGCTGCGCGCCTCGGGCCAGCACCTGGTCTAGCGTGGGGCTGCCCAGATCGGTTATCCATGCGCCTTGGAAAAGAAAGGCCCGCGCGCCGCGCCCCGGCTGGACGCGATTGCCACCCTGGGTCAGGTAAAAGACCGGGCTTTCCAAAGCAGTGGATGGCGTGATTGGCTCTACCACCTGAATCTGGGTAATTGCCAGAGGCAGCGCGCTGGGGCCGGTGTTGGTCAGCACGCCGCTTAGCCAGGGATAAAATGTTTGCACAGTTGCCCAATCTGAACGGCCTGTGGACTGATTCGACAGGGTATTTTCACAAGCCGGCAGCCAGCCCTCCACTGGGTGAAATTCATCATAAGGAAAATCCACCCGATAGGGGTCGCTCATCGCTCCAGGGCAGCCATCCACCGGCTCTAGCCAGCCATTCTCATCTAGCCCCAGATAATTGTCATCGAGGAAAAGGACATAATGGCCCAACTCGTGGGCCAGCGTGCGCGGCCAATCCTCGCCCAGGTCGCTGCCCGGCTCGCCATAGCGATTCCAGCTCGCCCCCATGCGCACCTGCCCGGGCGCATAGACGACGGTCGAGGTCAGCGGGTCGGTAATCACCTGGCTGACCAGCCCGCCTTGCGCAGCGTTGGGGCGCAATTGGTTCGAGGCATAGACCCGAATGTGCGCGTCTAGCCAATGTTCTCGGTTGTGGTAAATCCGCGTCTGCCCCAAGGCCACCTGCCCATTGGTCCAATCGTAGAGAATCTCTGAAGCGCGCTGCAGGTCAAACTGCAAGCGAGATAAAAACCCACTGTCATTGCGGGCGTCCCATTCTAACGAAACGTCCACATCGAACAAGATGAGGGGATTGGCCGACGACACAGTGAGCGTTTGCACGCCAGTCTGGGTGACAGTGTAGGCGTTCAAGCCGCCAGGTGTAACGCTGGCGCTGGTATGATATAGCTTGAATGCCGCAGGCAACGTCAAGCCGTTTGTGGCCGTGATAGGCAGCAGCGCCACCAAGCGGTCTCCAACATCTAGCTGCCCACGGCCTTGCAGATAACCATAGGCATCCGTATGGAACGGGCTTTGCGCGCCGCCGATTGGCTCTGCGTCGAGCGATTGACCCTTGGGCAAGCGATAGACCAACGCCCCTTTCGCTTCATTGCCAAAAGCCACCGTTTCGCTATAGACGCGCACCTGCGTGCCGCGCACGCGAAAGGGAAAGGTCTGCGAAGCATAGCTGCCATACAGATATGGGCCAGGTGTTTGATTGGAGCGACTGATGACGCCAGGCGCTGCCTGGATGCGAAACGCCACGTTATCGCTCTGCCCAAACAAGCCGCTGGCAAAAACATCCCAGTTGTAGATGTATGTTGCCGTTGTGGGCAGATTGGTGGTGATGGCGCCAGAGGCAGCCGCAGCCGGCAGCCACCGCCCACCGCCATCGAGCGAATACCAGGCGCGCACCCACTTGGCGGGGTCGCCTTGCGGGTCTGACAATGTATAGGTAATGGGAATGATAGGCTCTTGCCAAATGGGAGCTATTGAATAGAAATCTGCGTCTGGGCCAGGCCGGGCCAAGTGAACGAATGGGATGGAACCAGGCAGCAATTGCCCACCGCTGCGGCTGGCGCCATTGCGATACAGCCGGTTGGGTTGATTGTAATTTCCCACAGCCAGGTCCAGGTCACCGTCATTGTCCACATCGCCCCAAGCGAGGCTACTGGCAGTGTCGGCTTCGACCGATGACCAGGCGGCGCTGGTAGTCAACATTCCACCATCGTTGCGATAGAGCCGATTGTGACCCACAGCCAGGTCCAGGTCGCCGTCGCCATCTGCGTCACCCCAGGCCACGCCAGAGGCATTATCGGCTTCAATTGATGACCAGGCAGCGCTGGCGGTCAGGCTCCCCCCGTCGTTACGGTACAGCCGGTTGGGATGACCGCCGTTGCTCACCGCCAGATCAAGATCGCCATCACCGTCTACATCGCCCCACGCCACGCCAGAGGTGCTATCGGCTTCAAGCGATGACCAGACAGCGCTGGTGGTCAAGGTTCCGCCATCGTTGCGGTACAGCCGATTGACCTCGCCCAACGAGGAGGCAGTGTTACCCACGGCCAAATCCAGGTCACCGTCGCCGTCATAGTCGCCCCAGGCCACACTCATAGTCCGATCATCCTCCGTTGAAGACCAGACGGCGCTGGCAATCAGGCTCCCGCCGTCGTTGCGGTACAGCCGGTTGACGCCGATATTTCCCGCCGCCAGGTCGAGGTCGCCGTCGCCATCATAGTCGCCCCAGGCCAGGCTTTGGACCCGCTCAGCCTCTGCCGAAGACCAGGCGGCGCTGGTGGTCAATGCGCCACCGTCGTTGCGATACAGGCGGATGGGTTGGCTGGTTGGATAGAGGCTGTTCCCCACGGCCAAGTCGAGATCGCCGTCGCCGTCCACATCGCCCCAGGCCACACTGGTGGTTGCATCAGATTCAGTTGACGACCAAACAGCGATGGTGGTCAATACCCCGCCGTCGTTGCGGTACAAGCGATTGGGCTGAGCATCGTTCCCCACCGCCAGGTCAAGGTCGCCGTCGCCGTCCACATCGCCCCAGGCCACGCTCGCGGTCCGGTCGGCCTCCGTTGAAGACCAGGCAGCGTTGGCGGCCAAGGTTCCAATATCGTTGCGATACAAGCGATTGGGCTGGCCATAATTCCCCACCGCCAAGTCTAAATCGCCATCGCCATCATAGTCGCCCCAGGCAATGCAGCGGGTGTCGTCGGCCTCAGTTGACAACCACACGGCGCTGGTTCTCAAAGTCCCGTCGTCATTGCGATACAGCCGCTTGGGCTGATTGCTGTTCCCTGCAATTACATCCAGGTCGCCATCGCTGTCGTAATCACCCCACGCTATGCTTCGAGTGACATCGCTTTCAAATGAAGACCAGGCGGCGCTAGTTGTCAGGGTTCCGCCGTCGTTGCGGTATAACCGATTGGCTTGGCCTCCGTTGCCCACAAGCAGGTCAAGGTCGCCGTCGCCCTCCACATCACCCCAGGCAATGCTCCGGCTCGAGTCGGTTTCAGTTGACGACCACACGGCGCTGGCGGCCAATACCCCACCGTTGTTGAGGTACAGCCGGTTGGCCTGGCCATTGTTTCCCGCCGCCAGGTCGAGGTCGCCGTCGCCATCCACATCGCCCCAGGCCACGCTATAAGTGTTATCGGCCTCGGTCGAAAACCACGCAGCGCTGGTAGCCAGGCTTCCGCCGTTATTCAAGTAGAGCCGGTTAACTTGACCTGCGTTGCCTACGGCCAAATCCAGGTCGCCGTCGCCGTCCACATCACCCCAGGCCACACTGGTGGTCAAGTCGCTCTCAGTTGAGGCCCAGATGGGATCGGCCGTCAATAGCCCAGCATCATTTCGGTACAGCCGGTTGGGCTGATTATAGCTTCCCACAGCCAGGTCGAGGTCGCCGTCGTTATCCACATCGCCCCAGGCCAGGCCCAGGCTGCGGGTGGCTCCAGCCGATGACCAGGCAGCGATGGCGGCCAAAGTCCCGTCGTCGTTGCGATACAGCCGGTTGGGTTGTTCGTAATTTCCAACAGCCAGATCAAGGTCGCCGTCGCCATCATAATCACCCCAGGCCATGCTTGCAGTAGAATCATTCTCATAAGATGACCACGCCAGGGCAAAAGGGTCTTGCGCCGCGTAAACCGAGCTGGGCATTGCCGCGCGCGCCAACAGCAAGCCAACGGACAGCAATAGTACATTGACACTTGGGCCTCTGCTTCTCCGGCCAAGACAATTTACGACAAAGCTCACAAAGGGACACGAAGGAAAACTCGAGATTGAGCCTTTTCTTTGTGTTCCTTGGTGTACCTGGTGGTGTAATCTCCTTGTCAGGTCATGGCTCAGCCAAGCCAGGGTTAAAACAATTCGATTGCAACTCGCCACAGAGTGTTGTTTTTGCATCTTGCCTCATTTATTCTTTATGGCTCTTTGGGATTTCGCGTGGCAGACCTAACCCCCTGGCCCCCTTCCCTACAAGGGAAGGGGGAACACGCTCCCCTCTCCGCTTCGGGGAGGGGCTAGGGGAGGGGTCCACCACAGCAACTCCCAAAGAATCTTCTTTATTTGGTTCAATGACCACATCTTTCCAATACCACCATTTGATCGCCGAGGTGGGAAAGCGGCGCACCCACGGCTTGAGCAGCATGTGCAGGCGGCGATAGGTAATGGGCAATAGGGCCACCTCTTGCACCAGGGTGTGGTCGGCCTGGTGGTACATTGCCAAGCGTTCAGCCTGGTTCATCACCTGCCTGGCTTTTTCTACCAATTCCCAATAGCCATCATTGCGCCAGCGAGTCCAACGGATAACCTCGCACACTCGTGTAAAATTGTCGGGGTCGGCATAATCGGCCTGCCAGGTGCCCAGGAAAATATTGGGCGGATCGTTCTCTAATCGCTGCACAAATTCTTCCCAGCTCACTTTTGACCAGGCAATCTCTACGCCCAGTGTCTCTTGCCATTGGGCCGCCAAAGCCTGACTGGAAGATTCGTCCGAGATAAACTGCACCGGCGGAAAGCCGCGCCCCTCTGGGTAACCGGCCTGGGCCAAGAACGTGTGGGCTTGGTCTGGGTCGTGCGGCAGGCCAATGCTGGCCGAGTGCCCCGCCATCCCTGGCGGCACAAAACCGCCCGTGGCCGGGAAAGCGTAACCTTGCAAGACCACATTGGCAAAGGTCTCTTTATCGGCCGCCAGCGCAAAAGCCCGGCGAACGTTCAGATCATTAAAAGGCGGGCGGCTTGTATCAAAGCCCACATAGGTGGTTGCCAGCCAGGGGGCCACCAAGTATTCGCTGGCGTGCCGCTGCCGGGCGCTGGCTCGTTCTTGCGAATGAGTCCAGAGAAACAAAATGTCCAATTGATCCGCCTCGTAGGCGGCCAACCTGGCAGACACATCCGCCACAGGGCGCAATTCCACCCGCTGCACATTGCCCGTAAAGCGTCCGGTATAGCCAGGGTTGCGAATCAGCGTGAGCATTTCATCTGGCCGGTAAGACTCGAGGCAAAATGGCCCGTTGGTGACAATGTTCCCCGGATCGGTCCAGGCGCTGGCGTGGCTTTTTACCACGTGGCTGGGCACAGGGAAAGCGGCCGTGTAGGCCAACAGATAAAGCAAGTGGCCGGCGGGTTGTTCCAGCTCTACGGCCAGCGTGAATTTATCCAGCGCGCGCACGCCGAGCTTGTCTGCGTCTTGTATTTCGCCCTGGTGCAAGGCTCTGGCGCCCTTGATTTCGTAAAGCATGCTGGCAACAGGCGAGCCGGTGGCGGGGTTGAGCACGCGCTTCCAGGCATACTCAAAATCGCGCGCCGTCACCGGCGTTCCGTCGCTCCACCGGGCATCAGTGCGCAGGTGAAAGACATACTCGCGCCCGCCCTCCAACACCTCCCAACTGGCGGCTATATCGGGCATAATCTCTAGCTCGTGGCTCAATTCCACCAGCCCGCTAAAAAGCTGGTCTAGCACGCTGGTTGAATCTATGTCGCCGGCCAAAGCCGGGTCTAGGCTGAGGGGTGGATAGGGGCAATCTACCCTGAGGCAGCCATCTGCTTGCGGCGCGGTGGGCGGCAGTATCCTTGCCACCTGCTGCCACAACGCAAAACCTTGTTCGTAAGACTGGCGGGCCTGCAGAAAATCAAAAGCCAGGTGAAAAGTAAGCCCAAGCTTCATCAATGTGCGCGCCATTTGCTCTTGCGCATCGCCTTTTTTCAGGCACTCGATAGCGCGCTGATAGTAGCCAATCGCCTCTGGCAGCGCATAGAGCCGGCGGGCGCGGTCGCCGGCCATGTGCAAATAGCCAACGGCTCTTTCGGCCAGCCCGGCTTCTTGCATGTGCCACGCCAATTGAGGGGCGGCGGCGGCCATTTCTTCCGGGTCTTGGCACAGTGTTTCCATGGTTGTGCCGACGGCCCCGTGCAGGCGCGCTCTTTCTGCGTGGGCAAGGCCGGCATACAGATATTTTTGGAACATTATGTGCTGGAAGCGATAGCGCGCCCCTAAAAGATGCGAGCCTGCGGCGCATATCAGGCGGTGCTTGCCATCCAGGTCTTGCTCCAAGCGATTCAGGGTTTCTTGTTCATCTTTTCCATGCGCGCAGGCCACCACCCTGGCGCTGAAATCTTGGCCTTGCACACAAGCCACCTGGAGCAACTGGCGCAGCGGCTCTGGCAGCCGATCAATACGTTCTGCAATCACGGCTTCTACGCGCGCGGGCAATCTTTCCCAATCTAGCGCCGGCCCCTGCACCCATTGCCCCTCTTGGTTCAGGGTTAGCTCGCCGCGCTCTCGCATGATCTGGAGCAGCTCAACTGTAAAGAGCGGCTGACCCCCGGTCCGCTGGTAGAGCGCCTCGCGAAAATCGGCCCCCAATTGATTAGGCTCGGCGTCTAGCAAGGCGCTAACAAACAGGCAATCCTCAGCCCGATCCAGGTTGATGTCAATATCGCCAAAGCGGCGCTTGAACTCGTTGACCATTGACGCCAGAGGATGCCGCCTGGGCTGGGTGGAATCGGAAAGCGTTTGAGGGCCGCCTGTTCCCACGGCCAGTTCCGCCGGACGAAAAACGCCCACAATCAAGATGTGGCTGTTTTCAATTTGCCGCCCCAGGTGAAACAACAAGCCGAGCGATCCGGTGTCTGCCCATTGCAAATCATCCAGCACAATCAAGAGCGGATTTTGCCTTGCCAACATTTGCAGCACACTGGTGTACTGGTCAAATAGATAGCTGGTCTGGAGCGCATGGGTATCCTTGGTATCAGATTTGCTCGCAACCAATTCTTCCAAACGACGCAGCCAGGCCGTTTCGCCGGGCGCGGTGAGCTTGGCGGCCGCGGCGCGTTTGAGCAAGGCCGCGCCAGGCAACAGATCGCCCACCAGGTCTGGGCCGGCGTCTACCAATGCCCGGATGGTAAGCGGGAGCAAGCGCCACAATCGCCGGGCTTGCTCGCCGGGCATGGCCCGCTCTGACCAGTGAGTTTCAATATCGCCCGCAAGCAAGTTGAGCGCCTGGCGAAAGAGCAAGTAAGGAGCGCCGATGCCCGTGTAGGCATTGCCGTTGCCTTCGGTTGCCACCAACCGGGGGTGGGCTTTTATGGCGCGCTGCACAAACTCTTGGACCAGGGCCGTCTTGCCCTGCCCGGCCTCTCCGGTGACAAAAACCACCCGCCCCTGCCCGGCCAGCGCAGAATCTAGATGCTCATCCAGTTGAGCCAGTTCGCGCTCACGCGCAACAAAAGCTCGCCGCGCAACAGGCGCTTGTTCCGCAAAATCAGGATACATGCTTTGAAGAAACGCCGGCGGCGGAGCCAGGGCGTCAAGCTGGCCGGCGCGAATTTGCTCAAACATACTGTTGGTTTCTGCCCCCGGCTCTATGCCAAACTCGAGCTGCAGCGCCTGGCGGCAAACTTTATACTGCTCCATGGCCGCGCTGGGCTGCCCCATCCACGCCAAAAGCAGCATCTTTTGGCGGTGAGCTTCTTCGCGCCAGGGTTCCATGGTCAGCAACCTGGAAACACACTCTAGGCTGGCGCTATAGTCTCTTTGCACGGCGTGGTAATTGGCCAGCGTGTGCAGAGCTTGTAGAGCCAGTTGCCTGAATCGTTCGCGCTGGCCGGCGGCCCATTCTTCAAAATCTGTCGCGCCGCGCACGTAAAAGCCGGCCAAAAAATCGCCTCGATACAACTCGACCGCGGCTTTAAATTCTTGCAGATAAGCCGGCCAGGCTTGCCCGGGAGAGGCATCTAGTCGGCGCACGCGATCACAGAACGTCTCCACATCCATCCAATAGGAGCTATGCCGGTCAAACGCAATTTGGTGCGGGGTAATGATGAGGTGAGGGCCTAGCAGGTGGCGCAGGTTAGACAAGACTTTGCGCAGGTTGGCAAGCGCGTCAGGCTCGGGTTGTTCACCCCACAGCAGCCCGGCCAGCGTCGGGCGGCGATGGGCCTGGCCCGTGACAGCCAAATAGCACAGCAAAGCCCTGGCCTTGGCCGACACAAAGCCAGTCAGCGGCTTTCCCCCCTGCAAGATCTGAATGTCCCCCAGAAACTTGAGTTCAAGCCCCTCGGCCACAGTAAAATGCTTCCTTGTTGGTAACTACTCAGCCATAGCTCATTTTTTTACCACAAAGGGCACAAAGGAAATCTACTTAGTGTCCTTGGTGTCCTTAGTGGTGAGATAAAGGCACATGCCTGAGCAGTTACCCTTGTTGAAAATAAGCCGCATCCCCCCAGTTTCCCACTTGGGAAACTCTTAATTCACGCTTTGGGAACGCTGGCTCTGTATAATTATACCTTAGTTGTTGATACACAACCAGTCTGGTTGACAACGCAAGGTGGGAGGGTATTGCATATATGCCTCATAATCATAATTTGCCCGGCTATCAAGCTTACTTGCTGCGCTTTTGGAAAGAGCAAGATTGGAAGACAGAAACGTATAGCTGGCGCTTTAGCCTGGAAAACCCGCGCACGGGCCAGCGGCAAGGCTTTGCCAGCCTGGAAGCGTTGGTGAGCTTTGTGCAGGCCACTATGGCAAGCGCCCAGGCCGACCAGCGGGAGACCGCAGAGGAGAACGGGGAGGAACTATAAGACAATTCTTTTCACATACAGCCAGGATTTCGCAGTTCGCGCATTCCTAGACATGTCCGTCAGAGCGACTCGCGAATCGCCCCAATAAAATCACTCTAGAAAATGAATATGAAACTGAGCTTTGAAAATCAAAAATCATCAAAAATCAGTAACTACTCAGCCATACCCTTCGACTGCGCAGCGCGCACCCTGAGCGGAGCGCAGCAAAGTCGAAGGGGCGCGCTGCTCCGCTCAGGATGCTGAGTAGTTACAAAAATCATAGAAAATCATAAGGAGACTGATCATGAATAAGCGAATGTTTAGAAATCTAGTACTAGCCGTTCTCTTGCTGTCTTTGTTGGTGGGGACTGGCGCGCAGGCAAATCTTTACGCCGCAGCCCAAGGCCCCGATCCCGAGGCTAGCGATCCAATGGCAGCCGCAGCCGCCGTAGGCACAGCCTTTACCTACCAGGGTCAGCTCAACAAAGACGGCAGCCCGGTCAATGGCACGTGCGATATGCAGTTCAAGCTCTATGACGCCGCCAGCCCCAGCGCCCAGATCGGCAGCACCCTCACCCGCACCGGGGTAAGCGTCAGTGGCGGGCTTTTTACCATTCCCAATCTTGACTTTGGCGATGTCTTTACCGGCGATGCCCGCTGGCTGCAAGTGGCGGTCAAGTGCGCTGGCGACGCTGCCTACATTGCCCTCACCCCACTCCAGGCACTGACGGCGGCGCCCTACGCGCTTTCGCTGCGGCCGGGGGCCCAGATCAACGGCGGTGTCCCCACCGGATTGAGCGTGGCGGCGACAACCACCGGCGTGCGCGGCCAGGGCCTGAATTATGGGGTGCTCGGGGTGGGCGTGGACACCACCGGCTATAGTGTTGGGGTGCGCGGCGAATCCATCTCGAATGGCGGCTGGGGGGTGGCAGGCGTGTCCACCGCCATCAGTGGCACGGTCTATGGCGTGGGCGGTGTGGCCGCTTCGCCCGATGGTCGCGGTGTGTATGGCACGGCCCCACTCTACGGGGTGCTCGGTGTGGGCAGTACCGCCACCGGCTACAACGTTGGGGTGCGCGGCGAGTCCAACTCGACCAGCGGATGGGGGGTGGCAGGCGTTGCCAACGCCACCAGCGGCACAGTCTATGGCGTGGGCGGCGTGGCTGCTTCGCCCAATGGCACTGCCGTCTATGGCAGCAACGCCGCCACCAGCGGCAAGGCCTATGGTGTGTATGGCATATCCGCTTCACCCAGCGGCCAAGGCGTCACCGGTATCAACAACTCTGCTACCGGCACAACCTATGGGGTGTGGGGCGAAGTCAACTCGTCTGCCGGCCGGGGCGTCTATGGCGTCAATCACGCCACCACCGGCACGAGCGAGGGTGTATACGGTTCCGCGTACTCTCCCGATGGCCGCGGCCTCCTGGGCATCAACTATGCAATCACCGGCACAGCGCCCGGGCTGTACGCCAGGTCCGATTCGGTTGACGGCATCGGCGTGTACGGCCTGGCCGACGACGCCACGTGCGATTACGCTAATGTGAATGGGGTGCCCTGCGGCGGCGTCTCTGGCGAAAGCGCCGAGGGGTTCGGGGTCAGGGGCGTTTCGGACAGTGGCGTGGCCCTAGGCGCGTACACGCTGGATGGTCTCGCCCTCTCTCTCTTTTCCGCCTCGAGCACGGGGAACTTTATCAACGCTACGGTGGGTGTGATGAGCCCCGATACCAAGTTTCGTGTAACAAAGGCCGGCAATGTCACTGCCGACGGCACCTACACCAGCCCCGCCGCCGACATGGCCGAGCTGCTGCCGGCTGAGGCCGGCCTGGAGCCGGGCGATGTGCTGGTGATTGGCCTTGATGGAAAGCTCGCCCGCAGCACCCAGGCATACCAGCCTAGCGTCGTGGGCGTCTATTCCACCAAGCCTGCCTTTCTCGGCGGCTCGGAGATTGAGGAACAATCCAACGCGGGCAAGGTGCCCCTGGCCGTGGTCGGCATCGTTCCGGTCAAGGTCAGCGCCGAAAACGGCTCGATCCAGCCGGGCGACCTGCTGGTGGCCAGCGGCACGGCCGGGCATGCCATGCGCTGCGAGGGCGTGGACACCTGCTTCGGCCGCACCATCGGCAAGGCGCTGGCAGGGTTAGACAAGGGCACCGGCGTCATCATGATGCTGGTCGTGCTTCAGTAGGAGGCAGACGATGAAAAAGAAACTTTTTCTCCTGCTCTTGCTGGCCGGGGTGGTCCTCAGCCTGGGGACAGGTCTAGTTCAAGCCCAGGGTCCCGGCTATAGCATTTCCTGGTGGAGCGTAGACGGCGGCGGGACAATGTCTGCCAGCGGGGGAGGATACTCGCTGGGTGGCACGGCTGGACAGGCCGACGCCGGGGTGCTCACCGGTGGCAGCTATAGCCTGGGCGGCGGCTTTTGGCATGGGGGCGTCCCCGCGCTGACCGAATACAACATCTATCTGCCCATCATCATGCGCAACGCGTCGTAAAAATCTCGCCCTCCCGCAGGTTGAACCTGCGGGAGGGTTGGCTAGTGCCTGTCTCAAAACCTGCATAGCTACCGTATCCCCATACGGTAGCGGCAGGTACACTTGCACCTGCGCTGGCGCTTGGCGCAAGTGCAGGTGTAGGGATACCTGCCTATGAGTTTTGAGACGCGAACTAGGCTGAGCAAAAACGAGTCGTAAGAATATCATACAAGAGGCCGCTGTTAGGCGGCGGCCTCTAACAAAAAAACAGAGGAGAACTGTCTTGAACAAGCAACACAAATTTGTAAATATTTTATCCGTCATTGTTATGCTGATGCTGCTGGTAGGCGCGGGCGCGCGGACGGATTCTTTTGCCAACGCGCAGGGGGCAGAACAGCCCCAGCCCCATCTATCTCTGTCGCCTGTTGGCGGCGGCGGTCCCGGCGAGGTGCCCATCGGCTTTACTTATCAGGGGCAGATCAAAAAAGATGGCGCGCTCTATACAGGCAGTTGCGACATGCTATTCAGCCTGTGGGATGAATCTGGCACCGGCGCGCCGCCGGTGGGCGGCGTGCAAATCGGCGCGACCGAAACCCAAACCGTCTCTGTGGGCGATGGGTTATTCACGGTTGTGTTGAATGCCGGCGATGCGTTCGGCTCGGCTGCCTTTAATGGACAGAGGCGTTATTTGGAAATCGCCGTGCGCTGCCCGGCCGGCAGCGGCGCGTATACAACACTCGACTCACGCCAATTGTTGTGGGCCACGCCCTATGCGCACAGCTTGCGGCCCGGGGCAACAATCAGCGGCACGGTAGATAGTGGAGCAACCGCCTATGGTGGGGCGATTCTGTTTGCGAACAATGTCAGCACAGACACCAACACCGCCGGCATCGTCGGCGCGTCCGCTTCGACCCAAGGGGCCGGTGTGGTCGGCCATGCTACTGCCACCACCGGCCTGGCCTACGGCGTGATTGGCGACTCTTCCTCACCTAACGGGCGCGGCGTGTACGGCCGGGCCACCGCCGCCAGCGGCACCACTTACGGCGTGAAAGGCGTGAGCGACTCGAGCACCGGCGCCGGTGTGCAGGGCTATAGCAGCGCCGGCACAGGCGTAGAAGCCAATAGCTTTGGCGGCGTCGCCCTCTATGCGGCGGGCACGGGCATCATTGAAAGCGTGGCCGATACCGAGCTGTACCTCAGCCCCTATACGGCCATGGCGCGCGTCTCCAGTTCTGACCTGACCTTTTCGCCCCTGGAAAACGGCGGCGTGAATATTTACCGCACCGTCGCCAGCGCCGGCGAGCGATTGGTGGTGCTGCCCGTCTCGACCTATGGCAAGCTATTTGGCGCGACGGTGTACATCAAGTCCATCGAGGTGTGCTACAAGCTCACCAGCGCCGGCCCGCAACGGATTACCGGCACCGGCGCGTACAAGGGTAACGGTGAAACATACGCCACTTATCTCTATGATGGCACAGACCGAACCAGCACGACCCGCGCTTGTTATACCGCCACGGCTGCCACACGCGCGGCGATTGACAATTCGAGCTATGTCCAACTCTCGCTCAATTGGATGACCGCTGGAGCTTTACCGGACGGGATCAGACTGGATACTGTCAAGTTGACGCTTACCGAAACGCCATAAGCGGTGAGAGGTAAAAAATGAAAACATGCTTGATTCTTGTGGGTTTTACGATTTTGTTGCTATTGACACTTGCTCCTGCCGGGCCAAGCGCAGCCCAAAGCGGCGGTGGCTACGACCTCACATGGAACACCATCGATGGTGGCGGCGGCAATGCTACAGGTGGCAACTATACGCTGGACGGCACCATCGGTCAGGCCGAGGCGGGTATGTTGGGCGGCGGAGGTTATACGCTCAACGGCGGCTTTTGGACAAGCTCAGCCACGCAGTATCGCTGCTACTTGCCCATCGTGATAAGCAATCACTAAGCTGTCGGTGGTAGCTGTTGATGATGAACGAGCGTGATCACGTGCCACGCTCGTTCGTTTTGTATGCGCCGCATGACGCCCGCGGAGACGCGGGCTGCGAACGAGTGGTCATGCTCGTTCGTTTTGTATGCGCCGCATGACGCCCGCGGAGACGCGGGCTGCGAGCGAGTGGTCATGCTTGTTTGCTTTGAGTTTGCCTCCGTCATTTTGCTCCAGGGCACCTGCGAGTATAATCAATCTGTGGATGTCTTCTACAGGGTTGGCACAGTGCGATCGAGGTGAGCGGCATTGCCGCAGAAAGAGGATCTCAAACATGAAAAAGCTTATCGGGTTGTTGACATCCGGCGGTGATAGTCCTGGATTGAATGCCGCCATCCGTGGAATTGGGAAAGCGGTGCTGGGCCGCTATGGCATGGAGGTTATCGGTTTCCGGGATGGCTTTCGCGGTTTGATGGAGAATCGTTCGCAAGAGTTGGACAGTTCTTCTTTCGCGGGTATTTTGACGGTGGGCGGCACCATCCTGGGCACCAGCCGCGACAAGCCTTATGCCATGCCGGTGGGCGGCAAGATGATGGATATGACGGACGTCATCGTCGACAATTACCGGAAGCATCATCTGGATGTGTTGGTATGTCTGGGCGGCGGCGGCACGCAGAAGAATGCCTATCACTTGATGCAGCAGGGCCTGAACGTTATCACGCTGCCCAAGACGATCGACAACGATGTAGTCCTGACCGACGCGACCTTCGGCTTTGATACCGCGCTGGGCATCGCCACCGAGGCGATCGATCGCTTGCACAGCACGGCGCACAGTCATCATCGGGTCATCATATTGGAGTTGATGGGGCACAAGGCCGGCTGGTTGGCGTTGGGGGCGGGCATTGCCGGCGGCGCCGATGTGATCCTGATCCCTGAAATTCCTTACGATGTCGCTAAAGTTGCCGAGGCGATTCTGGGGCGCAGTCGCACCGGGCATGGCTTCAGTATTGTCGCTATTGCGGAAGGGGCGCTGCCCCAAGAAGCGGCCGCGGCGGCCGGGGACAGTAAGAAGACAGACAAGAAGAAGAAGGAGCGCAAACAAGCGACCCAGACCGAAGGTGAGCCCGACGACATCTCGACCGGTCATAGCTTGCGTCTGGCTCAGCAGCTGGAGGCACTGACCGGTCTGGAGTCACGCGTGACGATTTTGGGTTATTTGCAGCGCGGCGGAATTCCATCGGCTGGAGATCGATTGCTGGCGACCCGATTAGGCACGGCATGCGCTAACTTCATCAATCAAGATCGCTATGGCGTCATGGTGGCGGCGCGCGGTGATGGTGTGGAAGCGGTGCCCCTGGAACAAGTGGTGGGCAAGCGCAAGACCGTGCCGCTCGATCACGGCTGGATCGAAACCGCGCGCAGCGTCAATACCTGTCTGGGTGATTGATGACAGGCACGAATTGCTTTTCGAAGAAAAATCAGCGCATAGGAGCAAGTGCATGTCTTCCTGGCAATCAGGTTTTATCCACGCTAACGGAATTCGCTTCCACTACACGCGCACGGGCGGCGCCAAGCCGCCCCTGGTCTTAGCACACGGCTTCTCCGACGATGGGCTGTGTTGGACCTCGGTCGCCGCAGACCTGGCGTCAGTTTATGATGTGGTGATGGTCGATGCGCGCGGTCACGGTTTTTCGGACGTGCCAGAGCAGGGCTATGATCCACTTGAACAGGCTGAGGATTTGGCCGGTGTGATCACCGGTCTTAACTTGCAGCGGCCCATCATGCTGGGCCACTCGATGGGCGCTATGACCACTCTCGCCCTCGCGGGTCGTTATCCTGATCTACCGCGGGCGATCGCGCTGGAAGATCCACCGCCGTGGTGGGCTCCCGATTTTGATCCGCCCTACACTGCGCAGTGGCAGGCGCAGACCCGCGCCTGGATCAGCGCTCTGCAAAGCCAGAGCCGCGAGGCCCTCATTGCCGCGCAGCGTGCTGAAGCCCCCAACTGGCCCGAGGTTGATCTGGCGCCATGGGCTGAGGCTAAACTGCGCCTCGATCTCAAATTCTTCAACCGCCTCAGTCGCCTCAGCATCGATTGGCCCATTCTCGTGGGCGGCATTCGCTGTCCTGCCTTGCTGATCACGGCTGATCCGGCACGGGGCGCGCTAGTGAAGCCGGAACATGCCTTGGCGCTTCAAGCGTGGCTGCCACAACTGCGCCAGCTCCATATCCCCGGCGCCGGGCACAGCATCCGCCGAGATCAATTCTCGGCCTTCATGAATGGAGTGCGTCCCTTCTTTTTTGAAATCTCTGAACGCGCGTAAATCCAACTCGCACACACGCATCAACCGCTGGGTGAAAGCGTGCGCCGAAAATCATGGGGTGGTATGATTGGTGCGTAGCTCAATTTCATCTTGCTCAGAGGCCATCACCATGAATACTGCGTTGGTCATCGTCGACATTCAAAACGATTATTTTCCCGAGGGTAAAATGCCGCTCGTCGGGCCGGTCGAGGCGAGTCAACAGGCTGCCCGCCTGCTCGATCATTTCCGCCGCGCCCAGTGGCCGATCATTCACATTCAACACATCGCCATCCGGCCGAGCGCCACCTTCTTCCTGCCCGGCACACTGGGCGCGGACTTCCATCCGAATGTTCAACCGCTGCCGGACGAGCCGATTGTGCAGAAGAACTTCCCCAACAGTTTTCGCGAGACGTCGCTGCTCGACGTGCTGCGTGAGAAACAAGTCAATCGCTTGATCATCTGTGGCATGCAGACCCACATGTGTATCGATGGCACCACGCGCGCCGCGGCCGATTACGGCTTCGAGTGCGTTGTCGCGGACGATGCTTGCGCCGCGCGGAATCTCACCTTCAACGGGCATACCGTTCCCGCCGAGCAAGTGCACTACGCGTTTTTGGCGGCCCTCAACGGATCGTATGCGAAGGTTTTGAAAGTCGATCAAATCCTGGCGCAGCTGGCTGAGGTGCCGGCTTGAGGCGACGCAACAGAAGCTGCATGGCTCAGAGATGTATGATCCGCACATTCGCGCAGCTCTTGGCAGTCCTCGTAGCACCACCACAGCTCTTGTTCACGTAGACCTCGGTCACGGCTATACTCTCTGGCGCTGTTCATTCTATGCACCAGGAGAGTGAGTAATGATCCCATCGACCCCGTTGCGCCAACGCCTGATCGAGGATATGCAGTTGCATGGCTTCGCCGCCAAGACGCAAGATGCCTATGTGCGCGCCGTGAGGCAATTGGCGGAGCACTATCACAAGTCGCCGGACCTGATCACCGAAGAGGAACTCCGTCAGTATCTGCTGTATCTCACGAACGAGAAACACGTGGCGGCCAGTACCTTCACCGTGACCTTGTGCGGGCCGAAGTTTTTCTATGAGCAGACGCTGCAGCGCACCTGGGCCACGCTCGAGTTTGGCCCACCCCGAACACCGACGCACCATCCCTCGATCCCCTGCGAGCTGATCCATCACTTGCGTCGGGACGGCGTTGCCCTCTGTGGCCGCCTCATGCTCTTTCGCACGCTGCTGCGTCCCAACCCGTCACGCAGTGGCCCGCCAAGCGCTGACCGTACTCCGCCTCACGCGGCTTGACCGTTATGCGCAGCGTGTCAGATCGCTCGCCCTGCGTCTTGAATGCCGCTTGCCCCGTGACTTCCCCTGCTCGTCCTTTTGGCCTTCGCTGGCCTCATCTCAGCTGGCGAAGACCCATTCGCACTTGCCCCGGCTGGCCTCCTGAGTGTACAATGGGATTGCGTGGCAATCGATTAGCAAAATGAACCTTCATAAATCGCTACGACTGACAATTGGCTTCGTGTTGACTGTGCTATTCTTGAACGTCTGTGGCGCTCCTGCTACAATTTCATCTACTGCCGGACCCGTATCAGTGCCACCTACTACAACTCGTGGTCATGTAAAACAGCAGATCGGCGAGGAGAAGTACGAAGCAGTTGCGTCAGCCGATTATGAGCCAAACATGGAACTCTCGGGTAGAATCCAGTGGGACGAGAACGGGTTGGTGAACGGTGCTCCAGTTGACGGCTTCTCATTCTGGGGCCAGAAGCTTGAGCTGACCAGCAATATGATCACCGACGGCTTCTTCTCCACAAAGGATTACGGCCCGTTGCTGGCCACCGCGGGTTAGGCTAAGCGGTTGGGCGGCACTGCGCACGAATTAAGTTCGCGAAAGCAAATGGGCATGCCATCAAAAACCTTACACAACTTTGTCATCCGTCCGGCAACACTTGATGATCTTGAATCTGTTTTGCATCTGATCACGGTGCAGAATACGGCTGACTACGATTCGCCCATGATTTCGGAAAACTCTCTTCGTAAAGCATGGCAATCACCTGGCTGCGACGTGGCGACGAGTACGTGGCTCGTAACTGCACCGGATGGACAATTGGCAGGTTACGCCGAGTTACAACAAGAGGCGGATACGGAATTTTACCATTCGATTTACGTCGCAGTCGAATACCGAAATCAGAGGATCGGTACTACTCTACTTAACCTTGTTGAAGCAAGAGCAGCCACTAATCGTTCGGCTGAAACTGCATTTGGATTGACGACCAGAGTAAGTGAGCGTAATACAGCTGCTCGATACATTCTTGAACGGGCAGGCTATTCGCGCACACTGTCGTTTTCACTCATGGAAATCGTCATGATGGGGCCACCCGCTTCGCCACAATGGGTCAATGGAATTACAATTCGGACATTCATAACCGGGCAAGATGAACAAACCACCTATTTAGCCGATGAAGAAGCTTCGGAAGACAAAGGGTATCATGCGCCCCTGAAATTTGAAGCGTGGGCTGATCGCATGAACTTGCATGGTGAGTCTTTTGACCCAACTCTTTGGCATTTGGCCTGTGACGAGAATGAAATCGTTGGCGTCGCTCTGAACGTCTATTCGCAAGCGACCCATACCGGGTGGGTAGATCATTTGGGTGTACGTCGCAAGTGGAGAAACAAAGGGCTTGGAAAGGCGCTTTTGCTCCATTCCTTTGGAGAATTCTATCGACGTGGAATACCGCGAGTCAAGTTGAGCGTCGATTCTCACAGCCTGACCAACGCGCCGCGTTTGTATGAGCAGGCCGGGATGCGCACTATCCAGCAATATCACATCTACAAGAAGGAACTTTACTGAAGTATGGTTTTCAGGATTTCACGGAGGAAATACGATGAGCACTAAGCAAACAGCCCCCGAGACTATCGATGAATATATTGCCGGCTTCCCCAATGATGTTCAAGCGATTCTGCAAAAGATCAGGCTGACGATTAGAAAAGCGGCACCGGACGCGAAAGAAACCATCAAGTACCAGATTCCCACCTTCACGCTGAAAGGTAATTTGGTTCACTTTGCTGCTTTCAAAAACCATATCGGGTTTTATCCTACGCCAACCGGAACTGAGAAATTCCAAAAGGAGCTATTTGTTTACAAAGGCGCAAAGGGTTCGGTAAGATTCCCATTAGATAAACCCATTCCTTTCGACTTGATAAGCAAAATTGTGAGGTTTAGGGTAAAGGAAAACCTGGCAAGAGCAGAAGCAAAAGGGAAGAAATAGAGGCCAGTGCTACAGCTCGATTTTTGATGACCCACAACGCGAACGGCGAACCTCATGGCTCGCCGTTCCGTTACCATCCGATTATCCGATGAGACATCCGTTGAAGGCCATTATTCGTTCTTCACCAGCGCCAGCCATCCCGCATACTTCGGTGTCTTGCCGTGAATCGTGGCTTGATAGACCTGCTGAATCTGCCGGGTCACCGGCCCCATCTTGCCAGAACCAATCACACGGAAATCGATCTCGCGCAAAGCGATGCACTCCGCCGCCGAGCCGCACACAAACACCTCGTCGGCGATGTACAGCTGATCGCGGCTGATCATCTGCTCGCTCACCTCGAAGCCCAGATCGCGCGCGATGGTGATCAGCGAATCGCGCGTGATGCCTTCAAGGATGGTCGTCGTGGGTGGCGTGAAAATCTTGCCGTTGCGCACGAGGAAAATATTCTCGCCTGTGCACTCCGCCACATAGCCCTGCGGATCGAGCATGATGGCTTCGTCGAAGCCCAGGCGCACCGATTCCGTTTTGGCCAGCGCTGAGTTGGCGTAGTTGCCCGAAATCTTTGCTTTGGTCATCATCACGTTGACGTGATGGCGCGTGTACGATGAGATGTTGGCGCGGATACCGGCTTCGATCGCAGCCTCGCCCAGATACGCGCCCCACGCCCACGCCGCAATGCCCAGATGCGGCTTCGCCCCATCGACGTTGATGTTCCAGCCGCCTTCGCTCAGCCAGATCACCGGGCGGATGTAGCACTCGCTGAATTCGTTGGCGGCAACAGTCTGCTTGATCGCTTCGGCCACAGCGTCTGCGCTCCACGGCAGATCGCGTATGCCCAGCACGTGCGCGGAATCGATCAATCGCTCGGCGTGTTCTTGCAAACGAAACACTGCCGGACCTTTATCTGTGCTGTAGCAACGAATGCCCTCAAACACGGCGAGGCCGTAATGCAGTCCCACGTTGAGAAAGTGAACGGTGGCATTGGCGAAGTCCACCAACTCGTCATCCATCCAGATGTACTTGCTTTCCATGCCCATAATTGTTTCTCCTCACTCGTACGCGAATTTCACGAAGTGCACGAATCAATGCTAACTCGTGTTATTCGTGTGATTCGTGTACGCTGATATTCATGTCGCGTGAATAAGAACCCAGCACGCGCAACGTCGTTGCGTACTCACTCAAATGATCGAGCGCGCGGCGGGCCGCTTCGTCTGTCGCGCTTCCAACGAAGTCCAGATAAAACAAGTAGTCCCACGGCGTGCCGGCCAGGGGGCGTGACTCGATCTTGGTGAGATCGAGATCGCGCAGGGCGAAGACGCTCAATGCCTTGAACAGCGCGCCGGGTTGATTCTTCAGCGTGAACACGATCGATGTTTTGGCCGGACTCGGCGGCTCGATCGGCTCACACGCCAGCACAACAAAGCGCGTGTAGTTCGCCTCAGCGTCTTCAACGTCCTCGGCCAGAATCTGCATCCCGTACACTTCCGCCGCGCGCCGCGAAGCGATCGCCGCGTGATCGCGTTGGCCGCTGTCCTTCAACATCTTCACTGCGCCCGCCGTGTCATACACGACTTCACGTTGAATGCCCAGGCGAGTGATGGTGTGCTCGCATTGAGCCAACGCCTGTGGATGCGACATGACCAGTGTGATGTCGCTAATCGACGCGCCCGGCAAGCCGATCAGACAGTGCCGCACCCGAAAGATCTTCTCGCCAATGAGATGCAGTTGATGCCGCATGAACAGATCGTAGTTGCGGTGAATGCTGCCGCCCAGCGAATTCTCCACCGGCACGATGCCGCGATCGACTGCACCGCTCTCGACTTTTTCAAACACTTCGTCAAAAGACGGGCAGGGCACCGGTTCGATGTCACTGCCGAAGTATTCTAATGCGGCGGCTTCGGAATACGCGCCGCGTTCGCCTTGAAAAGCAACTTGCATTTCTTTCTCGCTTACGTCATTGCGAGCGCTTCCCAGCGAAGCAATCTCGTCGATTGACAGGAGATTGCTTCGTCGCAAAATACGCTCCTCGCAATGACGGTGGTTAGGCTATGCGCGCGATGATCTCATCCGTCATCTGTGTCGTCTTCAACGATCCGCCCAGATCGGCAGTCCGACATCCATCCGTGATCACCGTCTCGACCGCTTTCTCAATCACCTGCGCTTCCTCTTCCAACTTCAGCGAATAACGCAGCAGCAAAGCCGCCGAGAGGATCGTGCCGATCGGGTTGGCGATGCCTTTCCCGGCGATGTCGGGCGCGGAACCGTGAATCGGCTCGTACAGGCCCGGCCCGCCGCTGCCCAGCGACGCCGAGGGCAGCATGCCCATCGAGCCGGCCAGCACCGAGGCTTCATCGGTGAGGATGTCGCCGAACATGTTCTCGGTGACGAGCACATCGAACGAGGCCGGACTGGTGACCAGCCGCATCGAGGCGGTATCGACCAGCATGTGCTCCAGCGTAAAGTCACTGTGTTCTTTGCCAATGCTTGTCGCCACCTGCCGCCACAATCGCGACGATTCCAGCACGTTTGCTTTATCGACCGAGGTCACTTTCTTGCGCCGCGCTGACGCGAGTTGAAAGGCCAACTCGACCACACGCTGCACTTCGTAGTCGTGATATTCCAGCGTGTCGCTGGCGGTGTCGTGGCCGTCCACCACTTCGCGCTTCTTTGCGCCGAAATACAGCCCGCCGGTCAATTCACGCACGACGATGATGTCCACGCCCTGCAGTTTCTCCGGCTTCAACGGCGAGGCATCGATCAAGGCCGGATGTACTTTCACGGGGCGCAGATTCGCAAAGACTTGCAGGCCTTTGCGCAAGGCCAGCAATCCACGTTCGGGTCGATCTTTCGCTGTGGGATCATCCCACTTAGGGCCGCCCACCGCGCCGAGCAGCACCGCCTCGGATTGTTGGCATGCCTTCAACGTCTCGTCCGTCAATGACGAACCATGCGCATCGATCGAGCAACCGCCCATCAGATGCGTTTCGTACTTGAGCGTGTGGCTAAATTTCTGCGCGACGACATTCAGCACACGGACGGCTTCATTTACTACTTCAGGACCAATGCCATCGCCGGGAAGAAGAACTATCTTTGCTTTCAAAGCATCCTCCATCTCTGACAGGATGACAAGATGAAGGGATGACAAGATGATCGAGTGAAGAAGGTCATCTTGTCATTCTGTCATCTTGTCATGAAAGTAATTTGACTTCGTGCTCAAGCGGCCACGGTCAACCCATATTCCACCGAGTCCACCAGCGCCCGCCAACTCGCCTCGATGATGTTGCCGCTCGCGCCGACGGTGCTCCAGCGCCTGGAACCGTTTTGGGTGTCGATCAATACGCGCGTGATGGCTTCGGTGCCGTTGTTGCCGTCGAGGATGCGGACTTTGTAATCGGCCAGGTGGAAGGCTTCAATCTGTGGATAATGCGTGATGAGTGCCTTGCGCAAAGCGATGTCGAGCGCGTTGACCGGACCATTGCCTTCCGCTGCCGTGTGGAAGACCTCGCCATTCACGCGCACCTTCACCATTGCTTCGGCGAAGATGCCGCGTCCCGATCGGTGTTCGACGTTGACCAGAAAATCGATCAACTCAAACGGCGCTTGGTAGTCGGCGCTCTGGCGCTTCATCAGCATCGCCACCGACGCTTCCGCCGCTTCGAACGAGAAGCCGCGTGCTTCCAAAAGCTTGATCTCATTCAAGACATCGGTGACGCCCGCGCCTTCCACGTCGAGGCCGAGTTCTTCGGCTTTGCTCAACAAGTTGCCGCGTCCCGACAGTTCACTCACCACCACGCGCATCTCATTGCCTACCAATGTTGGCTCGATGTGCTGATACGAAGCCACATTGCGCCGCATTGCCGCAACGTGAATGCCGCCCTTGTGCGCAAAGGCCGATTTGCCGACGTAGGCCAGGTGATCATCGGGTGCGAGGTTCGCCACTTCGGCCACGAAGTGCGCCACGTCGGACAACATCCGCAGATGGCCTTCTGGCAGGCAGCGCAGATTCATTTTCAATTCAAGATCGGCCATGATCGAATTGAGGTTCGCGTTGCCGCAGCGTTCGCCGTAGCCGTTGATGGTGCCTTGCACTTGGATCGCGCCTTCACGGATGGCAGCCAGCGAGTTCGACACGGCGCACTCGCCGTCGTTGTGGGTGTGAATGCCGATCGGGTGGTTGAGCGCCGCCTTGATGGCACGTACGATCTCGCTAAGTTCCCACGGCAGCGCACCGCCATTGGTATCACACAACACGACCGTTTCCGCGCCGCCCCGTGCAGCCGCTTTCAGCGTCTCAAGTGCATACGCGGGATCGGCTTTGTAGCCATCGAAGAAGTGCTCGGCATCGTAGATCACGCGGCGACCCTGGGCACGCAGAAACACGAGGCTCTGCTCGATGAGGCGCAGGTTTTCGTCAAGCGTGGTGCGCAGCACATCGGTGACGTGCAATGTCCAGGTCTTGCCCACGACGGTACACATGGGAGTCTGGGCATCAAGCAGCGCTTTGATGTTGGCGTCGTCTTCGGGGCTGCCGCCGACCCGGCAGGTCGATCCGAATGCCGTAATCTTGGCATACTGCCACGTCATGTCTTTAGCCCGATCGAAGAACTCCGCATCTTTCGGATTCGAGCCGGGCCAGCCGCCTTCGATGAACGCCACGCCCAGCTCGTCGAGTTTGCGCGCAATGCGCAGTTTGTCGTTGCACGACAACGAGATACCTTCACGTTGAGTGCCATCGCGCAGGGTGGTGTCGTAAATCTGGATCATGATCTCCTCCGAGAACTGATAAGTTAAGAAGGAACCCGGAGTTCACGAGTTCCTTCTTCTCATGTCGTTCTCCGAGTCCCTGACTTTTCAGCGAATAATGGCGATCCCGTGCTGCGCTTCGTAAGCGGCAATCTGATCGGAGAAACCTTGAATGTAGCCCAACTCATCGACGCCGTTGAGCAAACACGCTTTGGAGAAACCATCGATGGGAAATGATACGGCTTGCCTGCCGGGCAGAGTAACGGTCTGTGTTGCGAGATCGATCGTCACTGCGGCGTTAGGCGCTTCTTCAAAAAGGTCCAACAAAGACCGCTGGGTCTCCGCATCGACGATGACGGGCAGCAGGCCGTTCTTCAACGAATTGTTGCGGAAGATGTCGGCGAACGAGGTGCTGATCACCGCCCGGAAGCCGTAGCCCGTCAACGCCCACGGCGCGTGTTCGCGCGATGAGCCGCAGCCAAAGTTGTCACCGGCTAACAGAATTGCAGCGCCCTGCGCTTCTGGTTGATTCAACACGAAATCGGGCTTCGGCGATCCGTCGGCGTTGTAGCGCCAATCGGCAAACAGCGATTTACCCAGTCCGGCTTTATCGGTCACTTTCAAATACCGTGCCGGGATGATCTGATCGGTGTCCACGTTATTGACGGGCAGCGCGACCAGGCGAGAAGTGAGTGTAGTGAATTGAGCCATAATTGAATTCAGATTTTAGATTTCCGATTTTGGATTGATCGTGCGAGGCAATCTAAAATCCAAAATCAAAAATCGGCAATGAGAGTTCGTACGTCAGTGACTTTTCCCGTTAATGCACTCGCGGCGGCGGTCAATGGTGATGCTAGGAATGTGCGTCCGCCTTTGCCCTGCCGGCCTTCAAAGTTGCGATTGCTGGTCGAGATGGCGTACTGCCCGGGGTCAAGTTGATCGCCGTTCATGGCGATGCACATGCTACAACCCGCTTCGCGCCACTCGGCCCCGGCGGATTTGAAAACCCGATCGAGTCCTTCTGCTTCTGCCTGCTGCTTCACTTCTTGCGAGCCGGGCACGACCAGCACACGCAGCCCTTCGGCCACCTTGCGATCCTTCAACAATGAGGCGGCCAGTCGCAGATCGCTGATGCGCGAGTTGGTGCACGAGCCGATGAAGACGACATCGACCTTGTGACCGAGCAGTGTTTCGCCGGGACGCAGGTCCATGTAGCGCAGCGATTTCTCCAGCGTGGCCTTCTGTTCGGAGTCGCCCACCCGATCGGGATCCGGGATCCGATCGGTGATGCCCATGCCCATGCCGGGATTCGTGCCGTAGGTGATCATCGGTTCCAGTTTCGACGCATCAAGTAAAAGGCCGTTGTCGTAAGCCGCGCCTTCATCGGTGGTCAGAGCGCGCCACTTTGCCACGGCTCGATCCCAGGCTTCGCCTTTGGGTGCGAACTCACGCCCATTAAGGTACTCGAATGTGGCGTCATCGGGTGCGACCAGCCCCGCGCGCGCGCCGCCTTCGATCGACATGTTGCAGATGGTCATGCGCTGTTCCACGTTGAGTGATCGAATCGCGGAGCCGGTGTATTCGAAGACGTAGCCCGTGCCGCCGCCGACGCCGTTCTTAGCGATGATCGCGAGGATGATGTCTTTCGCGGATACGCCGGGATGCAGTTGTCCCTCGACGCGCACTTCAAACGTCTTCGGTTCGCGCTGCAGCAAGCATTGTGTCGCGAGGACGTGTTCCACTTCGCTGGTGCCGATGCCAAACGCCAGCGCACCGAATGCGCCGTGGGTGGCCGTGTGGCTGTCGCCGCACACGATGGTCATGCCGGGCTGCGTGACGCCCAACTCCGGCCCGATGACGTGCACGATGCCTTGATGCGGACTGCCCAATCCGTAGAGCCGCACGCCGAACTCGGTGCAGTTCTGCTCGAACAGTTCGATCTGTTTGCGGCCCATCTCATCGGCAAAGTTGAGGCGCGAGAATTGATCGCCGTCGAAGACGATGGTGGGGATCGAATGATCGACGGTGCCGACGGTCTTTTCAGGACGGCGGACTTTCAGGCCGCGCGCGCGCAAGCCGGTGAAGGCCTGCGGCGAAGTCACTTCGTGGACGAGGTGCAGATCGATGTAAAGGACAGCAGGTGAATGGGGCTCCTGGGCGACCACATGGTCATCCCAGATTTTCTTGAACAGTGTACGCGGTGGTGTCATGAGTTGGCTATCGACGGCGACGAGAGACGATACCAGACGTGCTGAAATTGATCAGCGCTGGCAGTGTCCCCCGCCGGGATGTGATTGCGCGTCGCCTGTGACTTAGGCCGTTTGTTTATCCCGCGCATCAGCGGGCGGCTGCTTGGGAGTGTCGTTCTGCGTGTAGCCGTACTGCGACAGATCCCACTTGCGCGGCATGGTATTCGGCTCGGGGTACGGATCGTACCAATCGGGCAGGGCGTCAGTGGACTGAGGATTTGAGTTGGACATGCTGCTCCTTTATTTCTTTCATTCCGATTCGTTTTGAGATTAAGTGCTGGTATTCCTGGAAAACAAAATGAGCCGCCCCGTGGTTGGGCGGCTCATAAGTGTGCCAAGTGCCAGGTAATGTGAGTCTACTTTGCCCTCACGGCCTGCCCAACCGTTGTCTGCCCCTTGACAAAGAAAATGCCAAGGAGCACGGTAATAAGGGACAAGACCATAGACAAGTAGGTGTTCATAGTTAAACGCGATTATAGGGTAAACGCTGACGACGGTCTACGGGCAAACTGGGGGAAATTGCCCAAAGGCAGGTTGGGCAGGGTGCACATTGATCGGGCGCGAGGATGCGCTGGACAGAGTGAACCAGGGGTTACAACGGAGGAATTTTGCCTAAATGGGACCACGCCTCATCCTTCTCAGGCCGTTCCCAGTCATTCGCTAAGGCGGGTTCGCTCAGCAAGGCGAGGTTAGCGATATCATCAGACGCTTCTTCGTTAAGAACCGTGATGATCACCCGCTATAGTGGACCCGTCAAACTAGGTGAGGTAAAATGTCGCTTGCGCGCAGTGCCCATTTGTTTATCCGTTGCTTATCTGTTGATGCGCTACCGGCCTGGGCTCCCTGTACGACTACGGCGCGAGGTTCTACTCGCCTTCTCTTTACCAGGCCACTTCTGCCGTGCGTACCGTGGCTACCCAGCGGATGGTTTCACCGTTGCCCATCACCTGCACAATCAGCGTGTCAATGAGATCGTTAGCCACAGCCCGGGCATCCCAATTGGCATCATCTTCGTGAAGTGTCATTGTGGTTGCCCAGACGGTAGTAGTCCCACCTACGTTTTCGGCGACGCCCCAGATGTAATACCCGGCCGACTCGCCCGCATCGCTGCGCCCTGCCAACAGGATGTCGAACGTCAGCGTGCGGCCATCGCCGAGGACGAGAAGTTGACTGTAGCCGTCGAGAGACAGATCTGTCCAGGTAGCGCCAACCGAAGTGTTGCGCATGACGTAGACTGAAGTCTGAGCGGTTCCGGTGATAAAGTTAAAACCACCGCTGGCATACGCCCATTGTCCATAGAGCGCGGCCGTGGCTTCTTTGCCCCCTGGTACGGTGGCATAGTGACCGCTGGCCGTGTTGTTCACTCCGCCGGAAACGGTGGGATGGTAGCCGGGGGCGGCAGTGTTGTCCAATCCCCCGGCAACGGTGGCATAGTAGCCGGTGGCGGTGTTGTCGTAACCACCGCAGACGGTGGCATAGTGACCGGTGGCGGTGTTGCCTCGGCCACCGCCAATAGTGGCAGTGTCACCGCTGGCGATGTTCTGATAGCCCCCGCCCACCGTCGCATGAATACCTGTCACGACGTTTTCTTGGCCTCCGCCGACCGTGGCAGCAAGGCCGGCGATATTGCCGTACCCTCCCCCAATCACCCCAAAGGTATCGGTGACAACATTGGGCTTACCGCTCAATCCCCCGCCGCCGATGGTGGCCCCCACCGCGCTTGCGCTGACGCTGTTGCCGTTGTAGCCGCCGATGAGGTTGGGACTGCTGGCGTGAGGCTCCAGGCGCAGGGCGCGGGTGCCGTTCACATGGAATTGAAGCGCCTGGTTGTCGATGGTGCCCAGAAAGTTCGTCCCGGATGTGGTGCCGCTGTTGCCGGTGAGCGACCAGGCGTTGCCTGTGCCGCTGCTGGCAGGTAGCCACGAGCTGCCATCCCATTGAAGCACATCGCCGATAGCCGGGGGGCTGTCTGACACCTGCCGCCCGTGCAGTGCGCCAGCCGAGACGGCGTGAAGCGTATAAGGGGCGGGGGTGAGTTCCACGCGCGGGTCGAGGGCGGTGTAACCGCTGCCGCAATCTACTTCAACCTTGAGGAAGCGACCGCCGCCGGTGAATGCACCGGCGCCAAAGTCCAAACTCACCGTAAAATAGCCGTCGTTCAGGGCGACGCTGGACTTGGTTTGAGGCGTGCTCACCTGGTCGGCGCCGGAAGCGGATTCGTACAGGGTAAACCGAAAACTGCATGGCCCGGTCACGGGCACGCCGGCCGTATTTGTGAGCCGGCCCTGGTAGGTGAAAGCCGTTCCCAATGATGTGCCCTGGATCACTTCACCGCTGTCTAGCTCTTGAGCTTGAGTCAGGTGGATTGGTAGCGGGCCGCTGCTCAGAGCCAGTGCGATGAACAAAACTGCTAACAAGTTGAACCAAATCCTGGATTTCATGGTGATTTCTCCTTTTCAAGATTTATCCAGTGCCTACTCAGACCCCATGAACCGCATTCACCACAAAGCCTGAAAGCGCTTCGTGCCCCGTTCCCGGGGAACGCCCGCGGGACGAGGGCTGTGAGCATTTTCAGACTAGTCTGTCCCTTTCGACTACTTAATTTTTCTGAACCAGGGGCAAGTAAAGATGATGGTAAGTGGGCGGGTTGGCGCGACTCCAATCAGGATTGGTGCTTCTGCCATCGCCGGTCAGTTGCCACATCTCCACCGGATTGTTGCGATCTACAATCCACAGATCGTGCTGATTGCTTGTGCCGGTTTGCCATTGGAAGACGATGTATCGTCCATCCGGCGACACGCCGGGATTGAAGACGTATTCATTGTAAAAATTGGCGATGGGGGTGCTGGTGCTGCTTGTCAGGTGATAGTGATAAAGCTGGTGATCGAGCGTGTAGACAAAGCCCGATCCATCCGGCAGCCAAGCCAAGCCCACCCACAATGCGCCGCCATCGTTCACCAAGCGCGTGCCTGTACCACCGCCAGCCGTCGTCAGATAGATACCTCGCGTGCCGGCGTCGAGCGAAAAGTAGTGATAGAGCACCTGGTCATTCACCGGCGACCAGGCCGGTAGATTGGCCATGAGAGGCGCGTTGAATAAATCGGAGCCGATGGCCTGACCGCTTGATTGAAACTTGCGGGGGGTGATGACGTCTACGGCGATGTCCGCGCCATCCCGTTTCCACGCAAGGCCCTCACTCTCAAACTTGCTGCAAGTCGCTGGATTAAAGCTGAGTGTGCCAACATCTATCGTCTGGTTGGCGATCATGGGCACGACGGCCGCAGCATACACTTTGCAGTTGGCGTGGCCCGCATCCGCCCAGGTAAAGACCACATACTGAAGACCGTCCAATACGGCCACGTTTGGAACCGTGAAACTGACTTCATCGTATTTGCTGTGCGCAGAGATAGAGACGGCCTCTTGTGCGCCCTGGATATAGAGCAAGAGATTGGTGAGGGTTCCATAATCATTTCTGACCTTGCCGGTGACGGTGCCCAGGGAATAGCCCCCTGCCAGGAGTGTAGCCCTTGAAGGCGGATTGGTGATCCGCCGCAGGCCACTGCCATCCGGTTTAATGCCGTAGACGTCAGACTGAAAGGCGGAATAGAGCGTTTCGTGATTGCTGCCAAAGGCCAGCTCAGCGGCATTGGGTTTCCAGGCCACATCGCCGATTTTGTTGGTGATTCCTGTTTCGGGATGGGTCCACAGCGTTTGCTGGTTGCTGCCATCCGGGTTGATGCGGTTGATCGTCCTGGCATAGCCGCCGCTATCCAACCCGATATAGGCGATACTGCCGCCCCAGGCAGGATAGGTCTTGCTGCCGTTCACTGTGAAAGAAACGTTGTCAACATTGACGTACAGGTTCTGAGCGTACAACTCTATCCACAGATAGACGTGCTGGCCGGCAGCGTGGGCGGCGTTCAGTGCCGCCAGTTCGCCTGCGTTGAGCGCAAGCGCACCCGTCGTCTGCCAGGTTTCGCCTGGATAAGTCGCTGGGGTAACATACGCCAGTGCAGCGATCGTGCCGGTGTCGGTGATCACCCAGGCGCCGAAATACCCCAGGCCGGCTCCCGCTTGCGGCAAGAAAAGATAATCGAAAGAAAGCGAGGCGGCCGTGGTTTGAGTGGGCAGATAGAGTTCCTGCCAGACAAAGCCAATGTGGTTGGCATATTCGGGCCAGATTTGCATACCCTTCCCCACACCATTTTTGCCGTAACCCTCACCCACGTGGGTGCCAATTGGATTGGTGGTCCAGCCGGCTTTGTCGTAATCAAAACCGCCATTGCGGATCAGGTCTTGGTTAGTCACCGGCTGTGTGCCCATCACGTCAGATTCTTGTGCCAGTGCTTGCCCGTCAAGCGGGCCTATCGTCCAGCCGATCGTCAGCAGGCCGGGCACGACGATCGCCAGAATTGCAAAGTGAAAAAAACGAATTGCTTTCATTGATATACTCCTAATGTTGTAACCCTTTGCGAAGGTGTGGAACCTATGGTCGCTTTAACCTTCGCAAGGGTGAGCACTTAGAACCTATCTCTAAACCAACGCTCCAAGCCCGCGTCCTCGCGGGCGGCCCGCCCGCGAGGACGCGGGCTTGGAGCACA
>JBGSMF010000126.1:0-15386 GCA_041740315.1 Thermoflexales bacterium | reverse complement strand
GGCGCAGTATGGGCCACACCGGGCCGGCCGGCCCAGCCTTCCGGCCGCCAACCTGGCTTGGCCTGGCTGGCGCGCGTTCTCGCCTGCCCGGCGCAAGAGATTGTGGCATTTCTTTCATTCGCTGCGCCTCCCATGACGACTTGGAAATTGCGTCTCATACTCTGCCAGGAAACGATCCAATCGCTCCCGGGTATGGCGAATATTAACCGCCCAGGTATGCAAGTACTCTACACCTTCGGGCGTGACCTCATACAGCCGCCGCGCCGGGCCTTTGCCCTCGGTATCCCACGTCGAGCGCGCCAGCCCATCTTCTTCCATCTGGCGCAGTGTGCGGTAAAGCAGGCCCGGGTCGGCTTTGGGCGTCTCTTTATCCTGCGCCAGCCGCTCCATCAGCTCGTAGCCGTGGCATGGCTTTTGCAGGAGCAGTAATAGCAGCCAAGGCTGGATAAAACCACGCACATGGCTGCCCGGCGCGCAACAGCGCCCCCCTCCTTGGTGTTTTCCGTGATGCCCCTCGCACACAACTGCCTCCGATTGTATATAAATTTCATCTATATGATATAGACATATATATCACTAAATCGGCAGGTTGTCAAGTTGGGTCAAGCGAGGTTTTGATGAGCAAGTCGTTAGGGTGTGACCAAAATCGGTTGGGATGCACGGTTGTAGCCACCAGGCTTGTCATTGCGAGCCCCTTTGGGGCGAAGCAATCGCCAAGCATAAAAATGAGATTGCTTCGGCGCACGCAAAGCGAGCGCACCTATCGGCGAACTGGATTTGGTCACACCCAAGTCGTTATTGCTGAAAGCGAGATCAATCGTGACAGCCTTGCATGCCTTGCTCGTTTAGGTCTTGCCATCATGGCAAAGCTTTTAGAGCAGTCAGTTTCCGCGCCATGTCTTCCACTGCCCGGCTGATAGGCGCTTCCGGCGGCAGTTCGGCCAGCGGGCGGCCGCTGCCATCGAACTCGGCCAGTTGCGCGTCGTAAGGCACGCGGGAGAGAAGGGGAATGTTCATCTGCGCGATGCGGGGCTGAAAAGCAGGCGGCATTTCACCCATGATGCGGTTCACCACCAGGTAGCGCTGCCGAACATTAATGTCCAGCTCATGGCTGAGCGCCAGCATGGCTTCCGCCGCGGCCAGCCCGCGCAGGCTGGCGTCGCTCACCAGCAGCAGGTGGTCCACATCGCGTGTGGTGCGGCGGCTGAGGTGTTCCATGCCGGCTTCGTTATCCATCACCACATAGTCGTAAGATTTGCAAATGCCGTCCACGATGGTGCGCAGCATGTGGTTGGCCGCGCAGTAACAACCGGGGCCTTCTGGACGGCCCATTGCCAGCAAGTCAAAACCGTCGCCTTCTTCCACTGCCATGCGAACGGCGTAATCCAGCCAATCTTGCCGGGCCATGCCTTTGGGCGTCTGTTCGCGCGAATCCTCGCGAATGTCGCCCACGCTTTGCGTGAGCGGCAGGCCAAGCACCAGGTGCAAGTTGCTGCTGGGGTCGGCGTCAATCGCCAGGACGCTGCCCTGGCGCTGTTGAATGAAATAGCGCGTTAACAGGCCGGCCAAAGTTGTTTTGCCGGTGCCACCTTTGCCGGCGAGCGCGATGGTTGTTGTCATAAAATACTCCTGGTGTCATTGATAATGTTGAGAAATAGCATATCCTTGAACCTCGTTGGACGGCGATAGCCAGCGCAGGCTTTATCCAATCGCTGGCATGTCTTCAATAATGATCTCTTGCAGCGCGGCGAGCTTGTCGGCAGACTGAGGCTCAAACAGCGGCGGGCAATCCGCCAGCTTTTGTTGCGACGCCACCAGCTTGAGCGCAAAAGTAAAGCACGTCGGCTGGCCGCACTGCCTGCAGTTCCGCGAAGCGTGCGGCAACAGCTTGAACACCTCCATCGGCGCAGGGCGGCGACGCGCCTCATAAGACGGCTCGATTTCGTCTCGCCGCTCCCACGTGCGGTTGACCAGCGCGATCAACCCATCCAGTTCTTTTTGCGCGGCCTCACGGTCTTGGACATTGCCCAACGCGATCTCGTAAGGATGAAAGGCCACATTTTGCCCGGCCTTTTTCCACAACAGCGCGGGCGCCTCGGGCATGTATACCGCGCCGCGCAGCGTAGCATTGAGATAGGGCAAAACCTCACTGATATCGGCCATCAAACGCGCTTTGGCAGTGAGACGTTCTGTGCCTGGGTGGCACGGCGGGGTGAGCACTTGCAGGTTGTATGTCTCTATAAGCATGTGATCTCCTTGCGCTTACGGATGATGTTTATGATGTTTATGATGTTTATCAATCTTGGCTGCGCGTCTCGTACCAGCCAGCGCGCACGTCTAGCTTCACATCAAAATCAGGTACGTAGGGTTTGATGTCCAACAACGGTGTGCCATCCAGCATGTCCACGCCTTCAATCTCCAACCTGTTATCGCGCCGCGCCAGTAGCCGCACAATGGACAACCCGATGGGATTAGGGCGGCAGGGATAACGCGTGGCAAACAACCCACGTAAA
This sequence comes from Thermoflexales bacterium, assembly GCA_041740315.1. Taxonomy (GTDB): domain Bacteria; phylum Chloroflexota; class Anaerolineae; order Fen-1058; family Fen-1058; genus JBGSMF01. The sequence continues at coordinate 12,873 of JBGSMF010000126.1, read as the reverse complement.
GCATCATCAAGAAAGGGCTTGACCCGCAGCGAGAAACCTGCCGACTGGTGGAACACGTACAGCAAGATGAGGTGCGAAAAGCCCTCTACATCTTGCAGCCCCTCAGCAAACTCGGGATAGACCTCAACTTGCCCCACCGCCTCCGAGCGTGTGGGTTGGATGGGAGTTTGTTTTTTGTCGGTGAACGGTGAATGGATCACACCGATGGGACGCATGGCGCATTCTTGAGAAGCGGGCATTGTGATCATCCCTTTTCCGTTGCGTTGGAATCCGATTGGTTATCAAGCGCGTTTTGATCGTTTTTGGCCGAGCGAGTGACCAGCGCGCGGACTGCAATGAATACCAGGATTAACGGCCAGATATGGAGCGCCAATGGCCCGCCACATTCTGGGCAGGGCACGGCGCTTGCGGTTAATAGCCCAATCATTGCAGCCCACCAACTGCGTGATTGTCCCGCCTTCTGGTCGAGAGGCTTGTTGTGATTACTATGACTGGTGTCGTTCATAAATGTTACCTCACAACCTTTTAAAATTGAGCGTCGAGCGTTGTTTCATCCTACACCGATCTCCTTGCCAACTTGTATATCTTGATACGCCATTCCAAACACTTCCCGAAAGGCTTGCAGGCTCCAATCGCAACTATCGTGCGGCGAAAGCGCCACCAGGCGTGGGTTACGGCGTTGCAAATAGGCAATGTTACTTTGCACCTCTTGCTTGCTGATGGGGTTCCACGGCCATTTGCCGGTGCCCACGATGCGTTGCATAGGTATTCCCAGCTTGACTGTGCGCGCGCCCGTCACCGGGTAATGCAGCCCGCCCACGACGCCGTAAAGGGGTTCGTCAAAAAGCGCCTCGACCCGTTCGATGAGGCGCGGCAGCGTTGGATGCCCGCAGCCAATGACGAGCACGAGGCCCTTGCCTTCCACGTTAATCGCCAGCGCCTGTTCTGGCGTCCAGCCCAAGAAAAAGAGCTGGCGCGGGATGGGGCCGATACTGGCGACGCCCGGCGCAATGCTTTGCGGGGCATCTATTACCTTGATGCTGGCTGTGGGGTGCGTCATCGGCTCTGGAACCAGGACCGTCAGGCCACTCAAGTCAGTCGCCTGTCCAGACAGGCTGAACGTTCGCTTGCGCTGGTTTTTCATTCCCCCCACATGGTCAAGGTGCAGATGCGAAATGACGATCAGATCAAGGTCTTGCAGATTCACGCTCAGGGCTTGAGCGTTGCGCAGCAGCGGTGAGGGATGCTCGCCGCGCTCGTTGAGCCCCACATCAAAGAGAATCGTTGTGTCGTCTGCGCGAATGAGATACGCAACGCCCGGCTCGCCCGCCAAATCTGGGCGAGCCGGATACCAATCAACCAGGGGCAAGATAGAGAGTTGTTTCACAACGCCCCAGTTTTTCAGCTTGGGATAACGAGTTGTGGCCCAGGCGTAATCGGCGCGGCGGCGGCCCAGATAAAAGCGGGCAGATAGCCCTGCGGCAGAACCCAACACCAAGCCGCCCAACACGATAGCCGTAGCTTGCCATGGTCTCATTTCATCCCCAACGCCCGCCGGACCCGCTCTGGGGTGCAGGGCAACTCGCGCACCCAAGCGCCGCTCGCGTCGTGGATGGCGTCTACCACCGCCGGCGCCACGCCGTCAATCGAAATTTCGGAGACGGATTTCGCGCCAAACGGGCCGCTCGGCTCGTCGGTTTGGACAAAGATAACATCCATCACCGGCATCTCGTTCGAGCGTGGGATGTGATAAGCGCCAAAGCGCGGGTTGAGGGGGCGTCCGTCTTGGTCAAAGAGCATCTCTTCGGTCAGCGCAAAACCCAGCGCCTGCGCCATGCCGCCTTCGACCTGGCCGGCCGCCGTGCGCGGGTTGACGACGCGCCCGCAGTCCACCACCATCAACAACCGCTCGACCGTGACCAGCCCGCTTTCCACGTTGACCGTCAGCTCGGCGAACTGGGCCGCCGTGGGGGGCGGGCTGACCAGGCTGACGTGCGAGGCTGTGGCCGCAATCTGATGCTGGTTTTGCTGGTGCAGACTGTTCAGGGCGACCTGGGCCAGCGTCACGGCGCGGCCATCCGGCGCGATAACCGCGCGGTCGCGCAGGATTAACTCGTCCGGGCGATCCAACCCCAGCATCATCGCGGCGTGTTCACAGATTTGCCCGGCGACCTCCAGGGCGGCCTTGCGCACAGCCTGACCGCTGATGTAGGTCGTGCTGCTGGCATACGCCCCTTTGTCAAACGGCATAAAATCAGTATCCGACGAATGGACAATCACATCCTCCACGGGCAGGCCCAACACCTCCGCCGCCATCTGGGCCAGGATTGTGTCCGAGCCGGTGCCCAGGTCAGCCGCGCCGATGAGCAGGTTGAACGAGCCATCGTCATTCATCTTGAGCGTGGCGGCAGCCATGTCCAGCCCGGCGATGCCGCTGCCGTGTATGACAACTGCCATGCCAATGCCGCGCCGGATGGGGCCAGATTGGCTGCGGTGCGCTTTTCGCTTGGCATAAAAGTCGGTCGCCTCGAGGCCGATGGCCACGCACTGCTCCAGCGCGCTGCTTTGCAAATATTGCTCATAGCCCTCTCGCCCTTCGCCCAGCGCTTTGGCCAGGTGCATCTTTTCGCCCACCTTGATCCAATTGTTCCGCTTGAACTCGACCACATCCAGGCCAAGCCGCTCGGCGATTTCGGCCATCAGCACCTCGACGCCAAACTGGCACTGCATCGCGCCATAGCCGCGAAACGCGCCGGCCGGGGGCGTGTTGGTATACGCCACGTCGCACACAAAGCGCGAGTTGGGCGCGTTGTACAGCGTCAAGCCCTTGAACCCGCCCACCATCTGCACCGTCAGTCCGTGCGACCCATAAGCGCCCGTGTCGCCGATGAGGCACAGGTCGGCGGCGGTGACCTGCCCATCTTGGACGCCCAGCGTGTAGCGGATGATCTGCGGATGCCGGCTGCGCGAGCTGGTAAACTCTTGCGTCCGGGTATACTCCATATAAACCGGCCGCCCGGTCTTGAGCGTAAGATGAGCGCACAGGTCCTCTAAAATCATTTCCTGCTTGTTGCCAAAGCCTCCGCCGATGCGCGGCTTGACGACCCGAATGCGCCTGACAGGCAGGCCAATCAGCGGGGCCACAATGCGCCGGATGTGAAACGGCGTCTGCGTGCTGGTGCGGATGACCAGGCGATCGTCTTCGTCCCAATACGTGAGGCAGACGTGCGGCTCGAGGTGCGCGTGTTGCTGCTTGGGAGTGCGATACTCGCCGCTAAAGATGTGGTCGGCGGCAGCCATGGCCGCCGCAACGTCGCCAACCTGCGCTTCGATGTGGTGGACAATGTTGCGGCGCGGGTCAAAGATGCCCTCGGTGTCCGGCTCGTCGTGGATCACCGGCGCGCCCTCTTGCATCGCCTCTTCCGGGTTGACGACGGCGGGCAGCAACTCATAATCAACGTCAATCAATTCCAGCGCGCGGCGCGCCAGTTCCGGCGTCTCGGCGGCGACGACGGCCACGCGGTCGCCGACGTGACGCACCTTGTCATCCAGGCACACCTGGTCGTAGGGGGGAGGCTGCGGATAGCTCTGGCCGCCGGAAGCGTGCTTGATGCGCGGGATGTCTTGGTAGGTCAGGACAGCATGCACGCCCGGCAAGGCGCGCGCCTGGCTGGCATCTATGCGCCGGATGCGGGCGTGGGCGTGTGGGCTGGTCAGCAGCGCGCCATACAGCATACCTTCCAGACGCAAGTCACCGGCAAACACGGGGCGCCCCTGCACGAGTTTCCTGGCGTCCACTTTAATTTCCGCTTCCCCCACCACCCTGGTCTTGGTCATTTCGGCCGGCGTGAAAACGAGCGGCGGCAGTGGGCCGCGCTCCGCCCCCCGGCGATAAAATGCCTCCGGCAAGTCAAGCTTGTCCGCGGCCTGGGGCAGGCGCTGCGCCAGGTAGGTTACTGGCGACACCTTTTCTCCCCGCAGCATCGCCGCGGCGCGCTGCACAGCTTCGACCGTCCTGACATAGCCGGTGCAGCGGCACAGCACGCTGCTCATCGCCTGGCGGATTTCGGCTTCGGTCGGGTCAGGGGTCTTGTCTAACAGCGCCTTGGCAACCAGAACCTGCGCCGGAGTGCAGTAGCCGCATTGAATTGCGCCGGTTTCGACAAAAGCCTGCTGAACGGGATGCAACACACCCTCTCGACTTAATCCTTCGACGGTTATGATGGCGCGTCCATCAGCCTCGGCTGCCAGGGTAACGCAACTGCGCGTTGGTTGGCCATCCACCAGCACAGTGCATACGCCGCAGTCTCCTGCGCTGCAGCCGCGCTTGACACTCAGGTACGATTCGCGGCGCAGCACGTCGAGCAGCTTTTCGCGCCGCTCAACCGACAGCCGTTTTTCCGTTCCATTGATTGTGAGGGCAATTTCGATGAACTGGTCAGTCATAGATGAGAGGCTCCTTTGTTAGATTAGCATTCATCGCTCAGCCAGGGGACACGACAGCAGCAGGCTAACGAAAAAAAGCCTGGCCTCGGAACGCAAAAGCATCGCTGGCCTTGGCAATGCAGCAAGGGCGCATCGGCGGCAGCTCGTCCCTGGCAAAATAGCGCACGGCCAGACTCTCTTGCATATCCGGCTCCAGTTTGCCTCCCGCCACCCAGCACTCAAAGAACAGCGTCACCGGCTGGACCTGGTCGCCATTGGGGTAGGCAAAAGCATACTCTGGCGAGGAATAGACGCCGATGAGCATGGTCGGCTCGACCTCCAGCCCGGTTTCTTCGCGCACCTCGCGCACAAGCGTTTCGGCCACGCTTTCGCCCGGTTCCATGGCGCCGCCAGGAAAGCCCCACAGGTTATCTCCGTCGCTGCGCCGCACGAGCAGGATACGCCCTCCGGCGTCTCGGATGCAGGCAGCGGCCGAGGGACCCAGCAGCAAATCGTGCCCGACGCACTTGCGCAAGCGAGCCAGATAATCAGTTATGCCCATACCCGTTGTCCTTTTGCTTGTGCCAGTTGGTCACGGCGTTCTGCGCTTGTTTTTGTTCTAGTCCCTCTGTGGGGTAGAAAGGCTCACTTGCTCACACAAACAGCTCCTCCCCAATTGGGCTGGGCCCCGCTTGTTTGACGTTCTCCGTGAACTCTTGCACTACGTGCACGAATCGGGGAGCCTCGGAGGCTGAGATCCACGAAAGCCTGAAGCGATTTGCCATATCGAGCTCCAGGGTATCAAAAATGTTCTTGAGCATTGCGGCCCGCCGGCGCGCATGCAAGTTCCCTCTCTGATAATGGCATTGACCGGGCCAGCAGCCGCTGATTAACACGCCGTCGGCTCCCCTGAGGAAAGCACTGATCACAAACAGCGGGTTGACCCGACCAGAACACATCACGCGCACAACCATGACCGAGGGCGGCATCTTGAGCCTGGATACCCCGGCCGAATCGGCGGCGGCATATGTGCACCAGTTACAAAGAAATCCCACGATTTTAGGCGTAAATTTTTGATCTTCCATTGTTTCTCCCAAGCCCTATATAGCCACTTGAGCCAACTCTTGTTCTTCAAAAGTGCTCAACGGGCGTTTCTGGTTCACGTCTATCCCTGGCTGATAGTCAAACAAGGCCTGAACGGATGCGCCTACTTTGGAAAAGATGGCCGAAACAGGGATGTCGGCCGGGCACACATCGGTGCACATCCCGCACCCCACACAAGAGACGCTCATGTGCATGAGCCGTCCAAGTTGGAAGAAAACGGTGTCGGTTGGCACTCGCAAACCCCCTTTTCGTTTCAACTCACTTGCGTAGAAATCAGGCGCATGCTCGCAAATCTGAGAGTCGAAATAGCACAGATGGCAATAGCAGATTGGGCACACCGTCTTGCACGCATGGCAGCCAATGCAGCGGCCAAAGGTGCGGATCATGCCCTCCAGGCCAACTTGGACCCCGGCAAAAAGTTGTTCGCGGTAGGCCTCGCGCTGGCTGTGAGAGCGCTGGATCGCTTCGGTCTCCAAATTGCCTGACAGGGGCGTTCCCTCCATGCCTTGCAAGCCCTGGACAAATTCAGCCCCCCTCGCGGTATTCAGGTAAAGCGTGCACTGGGTATCGAGATCCGCCTCTCCCATCAAAGCGAGCGTGATATCAGCCATCCCAGGAACAAAGTTCACGCAGGCGCGGCAGCTCGGCCGGACGTGGTCATCCAACTCGCCTCGCTTCACCCCTGCCCAGTATCCGGGCAGAGCCTTGTCCAGGTTGCCGTTGGCCCCCATCTCAAGCGGATAAACGCCGCCACAGGTTGAGCTGATGATCAGAATATTGTCCAGGCTGCCCTGGTTGAGTTTTACCAGTTCGACAAACGCTCGCACTTCGCACGGTTTGATTACGGCGGCAACTGGCTCGGTGAGCGGCCCTTTCAACATCAGGCGAGAAAGTAACCCGCCTGCATTGGCAGGCATAAAGGGCAGCAGGGGCCGCGCCGCGCCGTCCGCTTCAAACGCCTGCGGGTCTGTGAATAAAGAGTAGGCTATGCCCCCCTTGTCACCCCCGGTCTTGCCCAGGGCGAGCACGCCGCTTACTTTGCCGCTGTCCAAAAGAGATTGGATCAGCTCCCGCATGACCTGGTCTGCTCCCTTGTTAATTTTTAGGCCATCAGACATTCTGCACCTCTTGCTTGTGGTAAACCTCCACGTAGGCTTGTTCCACGTGGTGAAGTTCGTCCATTTCATAGTCTACCAGGGGCAAGGTTTGTTCCCTGCTCTCACCCGCGGTGTACCCCAAGGCTGCCTGTGCCCGATCCGCCAACAGGCTGAATACCTGGGCGACCGGAATGTCCATGGGACAGGCATCCTGGCACGCGCCGCACGAAACGCACGAGAGAATCATGTGCGACGCCCGCCCGATGTGGAACAGCAGGGTGTCCGGTGGAAACCTCAAGGCGCCTTTGAGCTTGGAGCGCCCCAAATAGTTTTCGGGGCCGAGTTTCAAGGCCGCCGATTCAAAATAGCACTGGCGGCAATAGCACACTGGGCAAACCCGCTGGCAGTTGTGGCAATTGATGCAACTGCTGAACACGTCTAGTAGGCTGGCCGTCCCTGCGATTGTTTCACTCAATTCTGCCTGAGCCTGCCGGCGCTGCTCTGCTTGGGCCTGCTCAAGTTCCTTGACCCGTTCAGCCCATCCGTCCAGGGCCGCATCCAAGGGCATCTCGAGCGCCTCCAAGACGCGTGCGCCCTCGGGGCTGCCTGGAATGATAAGGAGGGTTGAATCTGCGCTGCCTAATGTGCCAACGTGCAGGTCAGAGAGCGGCATGCTAAAATGATTGCAAATCTGGCAAGTCGCTCGCATAGGGGAGCGATCCCACTGCAAAGCAGCTTGCGCAAAGCGGGTTGCGCCAGCCGCCGGGTCTCGGAGATAATCGGCCAGCGGCAACACGCCGGGGCAATCCAGGCTGATGATGCACAGGTTGTCCAGGCACGCCTGCTTGAGCTTGCTCAACTCGACAGCCGCTCGCACCTCACACGGGCGCACCACAACCGCGATGCGGGTCAACTTGGGTTGGCTGTCTCTGCTGCTTCCTATAGTCAGTCGGCTGATCGCTTTGCCGCCCTGGACAGGCATCACGGGCGGCAGCGGACGGGCGCGCTCAAGAATGGCCGGGTCTTGCAGCAGCACGTAGGCGAACGAATCACCGGCTGGAACCTCCACAGGTATGAGCAGCGCGTCAAAGATATGTTTGTTCAGTGCTTGTTTTAGCCAAGCGACGAGCGCCGCCTCAACGCCGTCGCTGGCTGGCAAGCGTGCGCCTTTGTCGTTCACGTGTCTCTCCTTGTCTTGAGTGGATTGGGCCCCAGTTTCTTGATGTGGTCGTTGAACTCGGCGGCTGTATCTACAAAGCGCTGCCCTTCGCCGTGCGCCACGTAACGAAACCAGACGCGCTCGGAGCCCAGGCCCAGCGTGTCCAGGAGGCTTTTGACCACTGCAACCCGCCGGCGGGCGTGAAAATTGCCGTCATTGTAGTGACAGTCGCCGGGGTGGCAGCCGCTGATCACCACGCCGTCAGCCCCCTCAATCAGCGGGCGCACGATATGCACCGCCGGCAGCGCCCCGGTGCAATTGACCCGGTAGGGCGTCACGTTTTCTGGGTAGCGCAAATGGTGCGCGGCGGCGGTTTCGCTGCCGCCAGAACCGCACCAACTGCACAAAAAATAAATAATCCTGGGTTCGAACTCTTTATCTTTCACATTTCACCTCCAATCAGCAAAGCATCGAGCGCAGCGATGGACTGTTCACTCATAAAGTCTCGCAAATAAGACGCGTCGTTGGGACAGATGGCCACACACGACCCGCACGAATCACACAAAAAGGGCCGGATTTTGATCACCCGCTTGAACTCGTCCAGGTAGCGCGCGCCGTAGGGGCAAATATCCACACACACGCCGCAGCCCATGCACAAGGATTCGTTCACGCCGGCCACAAACATTCCATTGGGTGGAGGCATCTTTTGCTTGCCAATGATGACTCGCGCGCGGCCTGCCGCGTCTCTGGCAGTCAGGAGCGTTTCCTCGAACGAGCGCGGCGAGTGCGCCAGCCCCACCGGGAAAATGCCATTCCCGGTCAATTCGAACGGCTTGGTCAATTTCTTGATCGCTTCCTCGTAAGGATAGTTGCTAATGTCACTGGAGAAAAAGCCCTCGTAATCCAGGGGATAATTTAGCAATCGCGCAAGAGCCTGGTTATTCTCCGCATCTGGCACAATCCCGACGCTTAGCGCGACCCAATCAGCCTGGATGCTCTGCCCACCGCCGGCGACCTCCAGCCCGTCGCCGGTGGCGCGTACTTGCGGATAGTCATCGTCGGGAAAGCGAATAAAGCGCGCGCCCGCCTCTTTAGCCAGCCGGTAGTAATCCACTTTTCCATAACTGGCGATGTCTCGGTAGAAAATGCTCACCTCGGCGCCTTTCTCTCGCAGCGCAAGCGCGTTTCGCAGCGCCTGGTTGCAGCACAACCGTGAGCAATAGGGGTGGTCTGCGTCCCGGGAGCCAACGCACTGAATCATCACCACCCGGCCGGCAAGCTCGCCGCTGCCCAACCTGGCCCCGAGTTCCGTCTGCGTCAGCACGCGCGCATCCTGGCCATACAGAAAGCTCTTGGGCGTGTACTCTTTGGCGCCTGTCGCCACGATAATCACGCCGGCGTCCAGCTTGACCGGGCCCGCCGGCGTGTCCACCACCACGTGATAATTGCCTGCGTAGCCTTCCAGTTGGGACATCTGCGCTTGTGTGTAACACGCAATGTTGTCGGCGTTTTTCACCCGGGCAATGAGGTTTTGTGCATACTGCCGCTGCTCTTTGTCCAGGGCTTGCTGGTGTCCGCCCAATTCCTTCTCGCGCTCCACCAACGCGACGGGAAAGCCACTGGCGGCGATTTCGGCCGCCGCCGTCAACCCGGCCAGCCCGCCGCCCACGACCAACGCGCGCGGCGTGAACGCGTCGGTGGGTGGGGCGACATGTTGCCCACGCTTGACCTTTTCCACGCCGCCCCGGATCAAGGCCAGGGATTTTTCCAGCATCTTGTCCCGATCTGTGTGAACCTGCACCACATCCTCTCTAAAACGCAGGTACTCACACAAGAGCGGGCTAAGCCCGGCCATCATCATGGCCTTGTCAAATTTGCCCTTTTTCTGCAAGGGTGTGCAGCTTGCCAGGACGACCCGGTTGACGCCGGATTGCTTGATGCGCTCAGCCGTGGCTTTGATGGTGGGGGGCGTGCAGCAGCCTTGGATGATTTCCGCGTGAGCGACGCCAGGCAACGCCCGCACGCGCGCCTCCAAAGCTGGCAGGTCCATGTGTTGGTCGAATTGGCCAAAGCAATTACAGATAAACACGCCGACTCGGACAGCTTCGCCGGTCACGTTCCGCAGCGGCGGGCTGGGCTCTGGCGCAAAGTTATTTCCTCCCAGATATTTTTGCATCTCGATCACGGCTGCGCAACCTTCCCACACGGTCTCTGGATTGCCCTTTGCCCCGCTGAGTTCTCCAACGGCAAGGATGCCGTCCACATCGGTCTCACAGCACGAAAAGGGCCGGATACGGCAAAAGCCATTCTCGTCCGTTTGCACGCCCGTCAACTGCGACAGCTCGGCCATCTGTGATGGTGGGCTTTGCCCGGTGACCAGGATAGCCAGCTCGACTGGCTGCGCATGTGGCTTGCCGTCTGCAGAGCTATAGTTGATCACCGCCTGTTCGCCGTCTCCAGGCGCAATTGCGAGCGTCTCAGCCCGTTCCACCCGCACGCCTGCCGCCAGGGCCTTTTGATACCATTGGTGGTGCCCCTTGCCTATCCCGCGATAGTCGCGCAAAAAGACCGTCACGTCAGCTTCGGGCAGGATCTCTTTGAGCCGGACGGCGCGATAAATGGCGCTCACGCTCAAGTTATAGTTTTCGTACTCGACCCCTGGCCGGTTAAAGTGAGGGGTGATGACGACGCCAAAGGTGCGCGGAATTTTGCCCGATGGCAGCCGCACGCAATCGCGCACAAAGTTGGTCAAAAACGAGCGCCGGCCCAACTCGGCGTTTCGGATCACATTGGGGCTTTGCCCCAACCCAAAATCGCGCAGATCCTCATCGCTAGGCTCCTCGAAGGCATCGGCCAGGACAATTGCGCCTACGTCGGCCTCCAGTATTTCTTCCGGCCGCTCGACCTTGAGCGCGCCGGTGGGGCATATCTTTTCGCATTTGCCGCAGCGCGTGCAGTGCTCATAGTCAATCACGTAAATGTTCTCCCAACCGGCTTCAGGGATGACACGGATTGCGCGCAACCTGTGGTTGCCAGCGTCTACCTCGACCGGGCAGACCTCGATGCATTGTCCACACTCGATGCAGGCAAAGTTATTGACCACCTGGTCGCGCTTTTTGAACTTGACGTGGAAATGCCCCGCCTGGCCGGAAACCTCCAGCAGCCTGGCATTGTAATAGTCCTGCATCGCGCCTGACGCCTTGAACGCGCGCTGAGGCATGTGGCCGCAGATCCAGCAAAAGTCGAGCGGCAATTGGGCCAGCGCCTGGTATTTCACCTCGTCCACGTAAGCGCCACGGTTGAGCAGGATGAACTTGTGCCCGCTCTTGCCGATGGCGTACGCAGCCCGATAGCCCCCCAGGTTAGTTCCATAGATCAAAACTGTGCTCTCATTGCTCATTGGTTTACCTCCACTGCTTGGTCCCCAAACACGTGGACTTTTAAAACTAGCCCGTTTTTGATGCGTCGTGCGCCATTAAAATGCGCGCTTTGCCATTCCTTGCTTTGACGCCTGCTTCCGTTTCTATCGGTAAAAGGCCCAGTGGGCTTGGGGATTTCCATAAACAGATTCTCGAACCAGCATGATGATTCTTCTTGATCAACGATTTGTTCACGGGTATTGGTTTTTTGTTTGCCCATCGGCGATGGCATTGCGAAGCGTGTTTACGGCCAGTTGAGCGCAGTGGATCTTGGCCTTTTTTGATCTGCGGGCTCCAGTTCACTCGCCCTCCAGATACGCAGCGGGTCCTCGACGCGGGCAACGAAAAGGATACCGTCCATGTGATCCACTTTGCTGCAACGCCCGGGCCAGCAAGCCCTCGCACTCGACGGTGCTTGGCTTGCTCACGCCTTGTTTCTGGCCTGAGAATAGTTGGCGATAGCCTCTTGCAGCGTGTTTACGGCCAGTTCGGCGCAGTGAACGCTCTCCTCGGGCAAGCCGTCCAGGGCAGCGATCAGATCCTGCGAACTGATTCTGCCCGCTTCCTCCAGTGACATGCCTTGGATCAGTGTGGTAAGCATACTCCCACAGGCTGTCGTTGGCCCACAGCCATCGGTCACAAAGCTAGCCTGCTCGATTTGATCCCCATTCAGCCGCAGGTAAATCTCCATCGTGTCGCCGCACCAACCATGCACAACTCCGTGCGCATCAGGCTCAGGCATGCAGCCAAGGTTTTTGAGGTGGTAAAACTCCTCAATGACCTTGTCCGAATAGATCTCCCGCGTCTGTTCGATGATCTGCTGTTCAAGCTCGTCTACCATGCGGTCAAAATTGTCCATGCTCAGCTTTCCCTCTGCAACTGGTCAAGCCGCTGCGTCACCTCGGCTAACTGCCGCTGCAGTTCGCCGGCCGTTTCCTTCAAAGCGGCGATTTCCTCCTCTCGGGAACTGGCTGGGGCAGAAGGCATTGGCGCAGCTGCCATGCCCCCTCCCAAGCCGCGTCTCATCCCCTGTCCTCGGCCCAGACCGCGTCCCATTCCCCTTCCTCGTCCCATGCCTCTTCCTATTCCCGCCCCTTGTCCAGTGCCCGCGCCTGCCCCAGCCTGGGCGCTGGCCGCTGTGAGGGATGGCAGTGTTCCTGCCTTGAAGCTCTCGACCGCGTCTCGCACTGTCCCAATATTAAAGAGATAGATAGGCACACCGGCGGATCGAAATACGTCCAGAGCGTTCGGCCCCACATTGCCAGTCACCACCGCCTGGGCGCCTCTTGCGATGACGAGCTGGGCGGCCTGGATGCCGGCTCCGCTGGCGGCAGCCACGGCGGGATTCTCTATGGCTTCAAACTGCATGGTTTCCGTTTCAACAAATATGTACACCGGACAGCGTCCAAAGATAGGGCTTGTGGGCGCGTCCAAGTTCGCGCCGCTTGATGTAATGGCTATTTTCATTAGTGTTCCTCTCTGCCAAAATTATTTTCTGATGCGCTCAGTCTCAAACGGCCGGCACAGCTTTGATAAATGCCTGCACCAATGCCGGAATCTCGGCCAATTCCACCGCCTCCACCTGGCCGGCATCGCAGCGCGGAGCAACGGTGGGATCAATGGGCAACTGGGCCAGCATGGGCGCGCGGGCGGCCAGCGACACTTCAAA
>JBGSMF010000125.1:0-15245 GCA_041740315.1 Thermoflexales bacterium | reverse complement strand
CGCCAAGCACGAAAGCGAAGTGGCCGCCCGCAACCTGAAAGAAGCGGCTGAAATGATGGTGGCATTTTGCGAAACACAGCAGCCGAGCAACGTGCTGTTGGGCGGTGAACGCGAGACAGTGCGGCAAATTCGATCCAAGTTGCCCCGGGTATGGGCCGACCGCGTCATTGGCACCTTTGCCGCCGATATGGCCATGGGCGAAAACGACCTGCGAGACAAAGCCCTTAAAATATTGGGAAAAGTAGAGCGCGAGCACGAGATGGCCCTGGCCGATGCCATCATCACCGCCGCCGCCAAGGGCAAAGGCGGCGTGGCTAAATTGGAAGATACGCTGGGGGCTGCCCACGACGGCCGGATTCAAACGCTGGTGGTGGCGCAAGATTACCACGCCCAAGGATTCCAGTGCCAGAAATGCGCCTATGTGACAGCCCAAACCCTGGAAGCCTGCCCGTTTTGCGGCGGCCAAATGGGGCAAATTCCCGATGCGGTTGAAACGATTATCGGCCAGGTGCTGGAACTGGGCGGCCGGGTGGAAATTGTGCAGGGGCACGAGCAGTTGAACAAAGCCGGCGTCGGCGCGCTGTTGCGCTATTGATTTACAGTCCATCCTAAAATGCGTAGAGCGGCATCCTCATGCCGCGTGCTGGCGCATGACGGAATTTTAGGGTGGCTTGCTAGAAGGTTGTGCTCAACCAGATAAAAGAGTAAAACTTATGATGCGATTTGACCGCTTTACCGAGCGCGCCCAAGAAGCCGCCGCGCGCGCTTATGAAATCTTGCAGCGATATAGCCACACTCAAGTAGATACCGAACATCTGCTGCTGGCCCTGCTCGAGCAAACCGATGGCGTGGTGCCGCAATTGCTCGAACGGATGGGAGTAGATACTCATATCATGCGCAGCCGCCTAGATGAGGTGCTGCGCCTGAGTCCCAAGTCATCTATCTATGGCGCTGGCGGCACGGGGCAGGTCTTTATCACGCCACGGCTCAAGCGCGTGATTGACCTGGCCAACGAAGAAGCCTCGCGCTTGAAGGATGAATACATTTCCACCGAGCACATTTTTTTGGCCATCGCCTCCGAGCGCAACACGGCCGCCGCGCGCATCTTGGCTGAAGCGGGGGTCACCAAAGACCGCGTGTATGAAGCCATCAAAGAGATACGCGGCGGGCAGCGGGTCACCGACCCCAAGGCAGAAAGCCGCTACCGCATGCTGGAAAAATATAGCCGAGACCTCACCCGGCTGGCGCGCGAAGGCAAGCTCGACCCTGTGATTGGGCGCGACGACGAAATCTTGCGGGTAGTGCAGGTGCTTTCTCGCCGCACCAAGAATAATCCCGTGCTCATCGGCGAGGCCGGCGTGGGCAAGACAGCCATCGTCGAAGGGCTGGCCCAAAAGATTGCCGCCAACGATGTGCCGGAAATCTTGATGGGCAAAAAAGTCGTCTCGCTCGATTTGGCCGGCATGGTGGCCGGGTCGCGCTTTCGGGGCGACTTTGAAGAGCGGCTCAAGAGCGTAATGGAAGAAATCCAGCGCAGCGAAGGCGAAATCATCTTGTTCATTGACGAGCTGCACAACGTGGTCGGCGCGGGGGCCTCTTCGGGCGCAATGGATGCCAGCTCGATGATGAAGCCGGCCCTGGCGCGCGGCGAGCTGCAGTGCGTGGGAGCGACCACGCTCGACGAATACCGCAAGTACGTTGAAAAAGATTCCGCCCTCGAACGGCGTTTTGCCCCCGTATTTGTGGATGAACCCAGCGTAGAAGAGACCATCAGCATGTTGCACGGCCTGCGCGACCGTTACGAAGCGCACCACAAGGTGCATTTTTCGGATGAGGCCCTGGTGGCCGCCGCCCGGCTCAGTTCGCGCTATGTGTCAGACCGTCACTTGCCCGATAAAGCAATTGACCTGATAGATGAAGCCGCCGCCAAGCTGCGCGTGGCGCTTTACACGCTGCCGCCCGAACTGAAACAAATGAAAACCGAGCTAGACCGGCAGCAAGCCGAAGAAGAAGCCGCCGGCGTCGCCCGCGAATACGAACGCGCCGCCAAAGTCAAAGCCGAGCGCCTCCGCCTGCAGCAAGAGTTTGACATCAAGCGCGAAGAGTGGCAGCGCTCCAAGAACCTGGACGAGATTGTAGATGTGAACGACATTGCCGGCGTGGTGGCCGCGTGGACCGGCATTCCCCTGACCCAGATTATGGAGACAGAAGCCGAAAAGCTGCTGCACATGGAAGACCGCCTGCGCGAACGCATCATCGGCCAGGATGAAGCCATCGAGGCGCTGGCCGATGCCATCCGCCGCGCGCGCTCTGGATTAAAAGACCCCAGCCGGCCCATCGGCAGCTTTATCTTTTTGGGCAGCTCGGGCGTGGGCAAGACCGAACTGGCCAAGGCGCTGGCATGGTTCATGTTCGATGACGAAGAAGCCCTGCTGCGCATTGACATGAGCGAGTATCACGAGAGTCACACCGTCTCGCGGCTGTTCGGCGCGCCGCCGGGTTATGTGGGGTATGAAGAAGGCGGCCAGCTCACCGAAGCCGTGCGCCGCCGACCCTATCGCGTGGTGCTGTTCGACGAGATCGAAAAAGCCCATCCCGACGTGTGGAACGCGCTGCTGCAAATTCTGGAAGATGGGCGGCTGACCGATGGCCAGGGCCGCACGGTAGATTTTAGAAATACGGTGCTGATCATGACCAGTAACCTGGGCACCGAATACGCCCGCAAGGGCGGCACCTTGGGCTTTATGCGCCCGGGCGAATCAAGCGACAACCAGACCGCCGAGCATAAAAAGATTGAAGAATCACTCAAGAAAAACTTTCGCCCAGAATTTCTCAACCGCGTGGATGAAACCATCATTTTCAACCAGCTGGGGTTGGAAGATGTAGAGCGAATCGTTGACCTGCAAATGAAAGAGGTAGGCGGACGGCTGTCTGAAATGGGGCTGACCGTAGAACTGACCGACGCCGCGCGCTACTGGCTGGCCAAGCAAGGCTACGACCCGCAATTCGGCGCGCGGCCACTGCGCCGGGCCATCCAGAAATTTGTAGAAAGCCCGCTATCGGTCAAGCTGCTGAAAGGCGAGTTTTCTAAAGACGGCTGCGTGATTGTAGACGCGCCAGATGACGAACTGGTCTTTAAACGCAAACAAATACCCGAACCCGCCGCAGCATGATCCTCACGAAAGAAACCAGGTTTTTAGAAAAAACCTGGTTTCTTAACCCTTTGAAAAATGCCACAATTCTTGGAGGTAACTATGGACCACATTTCTTTCAAACCGGCTGTATTTGCTTCCATCTTGTTGATGGTGGTGTTGCTCGTATTCAGCACCTGGCTGGTACTGGCCGGGCCGCTGACACCGCCGCCGCCGATTGTCCTTGATGGCATCTGCGACGACATTGCCTATACTCTCTTGGCCCAAGACCTCACTGACCTGTCTAACCCAGGCCCCGGCGAGTTTGCAGGCACCCAGTGGGCAGAATTCACGGCTCTCTACGCCGCCGACGACGGCACATATTTTTACGTCTGTGCGCCGCTTCCCAACTATCGCCAAACCGAATCAACGGGCGAAATTGGCCTGGCCATTGATACCACCGGCGATGTGCCCGACTCTGGCGGAACCGCTGATCCCTGGCAAAACCCCATCGCCTTTGCCTACAACTCGGTCAACAACAACGTGGGCCAAACGCCAACCAGCACAAACAACCTCATTTATCCCGATGTCATCATTCGCGGCAACCTGCCCACGCTGGCCAGCGCCCCACCCTCTCACGACCCCAACAACGGGTGGACAGAGCTGCGCGCCTGGAACGGCAGCCAATGGACCGGCGCCAGCGTCAACTGGGGCGGCATTCCACAGGGGAGCCAGGTTGGCTCGCGCATTGCGTATGCCCACACCCAGGGCGTCGAGCTGAGCATCCCCTGGGCCGACTTGGGCGTAACGCCGGGCAGCCAACTGAACCTGGAATTTTATGCCACCCAAAAGCAATCGCCGGCCGGCGGCAGTCCCTGGATAAAAGGGGCCTACGACACGGTGCCAGACGATGACCAGATAGTTGGGTGGGATGATGCCACCACACAGCAGAACCTGGCCAGCTATCCACCAGGCCCGCCGCCCCCAACGGCCACCCCTGGACCATCGCCCACTCCCACCTCAACCCCAGAACCCACCAACACTCCACCCCCTGGTGTGTGTAACACCGCTGCGCCGGGCGATGGCAATATTGCCACCGATCACGTTTATCACAACAGCTTGTGGCTGGCCTATCGCGAACCGCTTGGCTCAATCTCCATCACAGGCACGGCCAAACTGCGCCTGCGCACCTGCCACGACGACGTTCAGCAAGTCAAGCTTTGGGTATGGAAAACCGGCGATCCTCTGAACAGCCCGTCCAACAAATACACCGCTGTGATTACGGCCACCGACCCGTCGGGTCCGTATGACATTTGGGAATACCCGGTGCCAGCGCCAGGCACAGTGATTGACCAATGGTATCAGTTTGAGGTTACAGACGGCAGCGCCACCGGCTATTATCATGTGCTGGCGGGCGGCGGCAATGCCGGCCCCGGCGAGTGGAGCGCCACGCTGCTAGACCGCTCGTGGAAACTGGGCACTTTGGCCGCTCCCCCCCAAGATTATACCGTGCCAAGCTGGATGAAAGACGCCGTCATCTACCAGATTTTTCCCGATCGCTTTCGCAATGGCGACACCAGCAACGACCCGCCGGCCTACTCGGCCGGCACGCAAATCTATGGCCCCAATACGTGCAACGGCTATCCTCACGGGCGCGGCAGCGGGCCGCAGTGCGTGGTAGACCTGCGCGAAAGCTGGACAACGCCGCTCCTCATTCCCAGTTGGGGGCTAGATTTTTATGGCGGCGATTTAAAAGGTGTCATTGACAAAATCAACCAGGGCTACTTTAACGACCTGGGAGTGAACACCCTTTACTTTAACCCCGTCTTTAGCGCCTCTTCCAACCACGGCTATGATACCAACGACTATTACACCATCCGCGCCTATTTTGGCGGCAATGCCAAGTTTGACGAATTGATCACAGCCGCCAACGCGCACGGCTTGCGCGTTATTTTGGATGGCGTTTTCAACCATGCCGGGTCAGACAGCAAATACATTGACGGTTATGGGCGCAATCGCTGGCCCAGCGACACGGGTGCTTGCGAATCGAGCGCGTCGCCTTATCGCAGTTGGTTCAAGCAAGGCGGCACCGGCACGGAATATGGCTGCGCCGATAACTGGAAGTGGGGCGGTTGGTATGGCTATGAAACCATCCCCGAACTAGTAGAAATTGACCCGGTCAAGGCTTTCTTTTACCGAGGCGGCAGCCCACAAAGCCCCGGCGGCGCATCGGTGACGGAATACTGGATAGATAAAGGCATTGCCGGCTGGCGTTTTGATGTGGCCCAAGACATTACCCACGATTGGTGGCAAGACATGCGGCCCTATGTCAAATCAACCTATGGCAGCAACGAAATATTGATGCTGGGCGAGGTGACGGGCGGCTGCGATTGGAACCTGTACAAGAGTTACCTGAACCAAAACGAGCTGGATTCGGTGATGAACTATTGCTTCCGCGATTGGTCGGTGGGCTTTGCCAACGGCGGCAACCCCAGCAATTTCGACAGCTCGTACAACTCGTTCCGTGCGCTGTTCCCGCGCTCGCCTTTTTACGCCATGATGAATCTCATCAGCAGCCACGATTCGCCCCGCGCGCTCAACTTGCTCGGCGGTGACACGGCCCGGCTCAAGCTAATTGCGCTCTTGCAAATGACGCTGCCCGGCGCACCCTCGGTCTACTATGGCGACGAGGTGGCCCTGCCCGGCGGAGGCGACCCCGATAACCGCCGAACCTACCCGTGGGCCGACCAGGGCGGCGCGCCAGATGTGGGCGTATACAATCACTATAAGCAAGTCATTGGCCTGCGCAACACTCACAGTGCGCTGCGAGGTGGAGAGCTGCAAACGCTGCTGGCCGACGACGCCAACCACATTTACAGCTACTTGCGCTGGAACACCCAAGAAACCATCGTGGTCGCGCTGAATAACCAGCCCGGCACGCGCACGGCCGCCATCCCGCTAGCCGATTACCTGGACAATGGAACCGTGTTGGTTGACATTCTGAACGGCAACGATTCATACACCGTCAGCGGCGGCATGTTGAATGTTCCGGTAGATGGGCAATGGGGGGCGATTTTGGTAGTGGTAGGCGCGCCGCCCACTACTCCGCACAACCCCAACCCGGCTAACGGCGCAGCGAACGTTCCAATCAACCCCATTCTCACCTGGCAAGGTGGCGACCCCACCGGCAGGCCCGTAACCTATACCCTGGCCTTTGGCAACGCCACCCCCCCGCCGCTTGTCACCACCACCCTCACAGTCGAGAGTTTCGATCCCGGGGTCCTACTCACCCAAACAACGTATTACTGGATCATCACATCAACCAATGGATTATTTGAGACCACCGGCCCGTTGTGGAGTTTTGGCACGGGTGACGTAGCAGCCGCCAACCGCGCGCCGCACCAGCCCAACACACCCGATCCGGCCAACGGCGCGCTGGCCGTATCGTTGGACAAGATACTGGGCTGGCAAGGGGGCGACCCCGATGGTGATACCATAACCTACACGCTTGCCTTTGGCAACGTCAATCCACCGCCGGCGGTGGCCGCCACACTACAAACACAGTACACCCCCACGCTAGATGCCAATACAACGTATTACTGGACTATCACCGCCACCGATGGTCTGAGTGAAACGGTTGGGCCGCTGTGGAGCTTTGTCACCTTGTCGCCCAACCAGGCGCCCAATGTGCCCTCTAATCCAACACCTATAGATGGCTCTAGCGATGTGCCGATCAACCAGGCGCTCAGTTGGAGCGGCGGCGACCCCGATGGCGACCCCGTGACCTACACCGTGGCAATTAGCGCGGGCATGTGGGTGGTGGCAGAAACTAGTCTGACAAGCTATGCGCCCAATTTGATCACAGGCACAACGTACTCGTGGATAATCACCGCTACCGATGGGATGAGCACATCCCTAGGGCCAATGTGGACCTTTACCACGGCCCTTACCTTGCCGCCCAACAGCGCCCCGCAGGTCTCTACCCCCAACCCTGCCGATGGGCTAACTGTGACAGTCAAGCAGCTTCAATCCCTGAGCTGGACAGGCAGTGATGCAGATGGCGATCCGCTGACCTACACGGTAGCGTTTGGCGCTGCCAACCCGCCGCCGATAGTGGCAAGCGGCCTATCAGAGGCGCAGTACGCTCCGGGCACATTAGCAAAAGGGATCACCTATTACTGGGCCATCACCGTTACAGATGGCATCAGCATCACCACAGGTCCGCTCTGGCGCTTTGCCACAGCGCCCAATGTCGCGCCCAATATCCCATACAATCCTAACCCGCCCGATAACGCGTTAGCCGTTCCCATCAATCAGGTATTGAGCTGGTGGGGAGGCGATTCAGAAGGAGACCCGGTTAGCTATGCTGTTGCGTTTGGCGCAAGCAACCCGCCGCCGCTTGTGACGACGACCCAGTTGATGAGCTATACGCCCATCCTTACGATCAACAGCGCCTACTATTGGAGCATCACCGCCACCGATGGCATCAGCATCAGCGTGGGGCCGGTGTGGCAATTTGTCACGACTGGCCCAGTGCAGCACAAAGTATATCTGCCACTGGTGCTCAAGCCCTGACATTCACCCTCCCGCAGGTTAAAAACCTGCGGGAGGGTAACTGATTTGTCCTTCACTCGTATTTAATGGCCATCAGCGGGCTGAGGTTGGCAGCGCGCAAGGCTGGATAAATGCCGCTAATAACGCCAATAAACGCAGAGAATAGCAATGCAAACGCCACCAGCCACAGCGGCGTGTATATAATTATCAAGTCAGCTTGAGAAGCGCCCGTGCCAGATTGCGCCGCCTGTGTAGCCAGCATGCCGGCGGCAACCAGGCTGATGAGCTGCGCCAGCCCCACGCCCACAATCACTCCGCCAATGCCGCCCAGCAAGCCAATGCAGCCTGCTTCGGCCAAGAACACGCTCATCACATCGCGGTTAGAAGCTCCCACAGCCTTCATGACTCCAATTTCACGCGTGCGCTCGTAAATCGCCATCGTCATCGTGTTGGCAATACCAATCGCGGCGACCAACAGGGCAATCGCGCCAATGCCGCCCATCACAGCCTGGATGATGAGAAAAAGCTGGTTGAGGCTCTGCAAAACGCTGCGCGGCGAAAAGGTGTAAAAGCCCTCTTGTTGAATTTGCCGATCTACAATGACAGCTTGCTCAGGCGTTGTGGTTTTGATGAGCGCCTGAGAATAGCCGGCGCGCGCCTGGTCGAGGCGGCGGCCCAGCATCCAGCCATTAAGCTCTTCAACATCAGATAATGGCAAAAAGATGGTGTTGTCGTATTGCGAGCCGCTTTCCAAGACGCCGATAATGCGCAGGTTGATGCTGCGCGTGACGAGCGCGCCGGTGTCATCAGTGCGAGATAATTCGAGCTTGATGGTTTGCCCCAGCAAATCGGGCGGCTTGTTTAAAGCCTGCTTGGCAAATGGGTCAAAAAAGTTTTGCGCCACGCTCGCGCCCGCGATGCCCTGCCAGCGATTGATTTGCAATTGGCCGCGCGAAACTTGCCACTCTAGCGCAGAGATGACGCGCGGGTCTATACCCATAATCGAAGCCGAGCCGACCCACCGGTTTAGCTTGAGCTGGCCGCCGCCGAACATGTCTATTGGCGTCACGGCGGTCACGCCCTCCAACTTGCGAAAACGATTGAGCGTGGCCGTATCCAACTTGGGCGGCTCGCGCCCGCCAAAACTGGCGACGAACGAGCCAGAATACACCGTGATTTCGGTCAGGCTGCCAATACTCTCAAAGCTGCTGGCAGCATTGCGCTGAAGACCGGCCGCCAGCGAGATCAGCACGAGAATTGCCGCTGTGCCAATCAAGACGCCGGTGGCCGTCATTGCCACGCGCGCCTTCATCCGGCCCAGATTGCTCCAAACCAGGCGCAAAAGATCGTCGGCTCGCATCTAGCTCCCCAATCCAAACAAGCCGCGCAATAGTTTTCCCAGCCACTCTAGCACGCCGCCATCAGTCGAGGAAGACACAGCAGGGGTAGGCGCTGGCGCTTGGGGTATTTCTTGAACATCAAAAACGAGCGCGTGCGTGATACTCTGCGGGCGGTTCAAATCGTCCACATAATTCACGGTTACGGTGATTGTCGCCAGGCCGGCCTGGCGCGGCACAGCGGCAGCCTGGATCAACTGAGAGGTGCCCTTGTCCATCGGGCCAATATATGTGGACATCCCCTGAGTAATATCCATTGCGTCGCTCGTCAAATAAGCCTGGTTGATGTTGGCCGCATACTGCCCAATGTTGATGATTTCTACGGCCGGGTTGATTGGCTGGCCGACGAGCGCGCGGGTGATAGGCTCCATCAGGCCAATATGCAACAGCGGGGCGCGTATCACCATCAAGCTGATGATTTCTGTGCTGGAGCGGCGCGGGCCGCGTGGATCATCGTATTCAAGCATCACCGGCAATTGATACATCCGGGCTTCGGCCTGGCCATCCACAACAAATTGCTGCGCGACCTGCATCGTCTTGCCTGTATCGAGCTGGCCCAAAAACCTGACATTGCTAGATTTCACTGGCGCAAACGGTCCCAGGTTCGGCGTGCTGCTTGCGCCGGTCGCGCCGCCAATCGTCATCATCAAGCGCTGCGCGTCGCCGCCGCCCACGTTAGAAAGCGTTATGGCCAACGTAAACGGCTTGCCCGGCGCAAGAATCTCTGGATCGGTGTGGTAGGTTTCAATGAGGATTTGCGGGCGCGTGGATAAATCGGCGTTGACTGAGAGAGCGACGTTAAAATCACCCGTATAGCGGCCGCCGGAATAGTCGCCGTAATCAACATGCACGGCTTGCGCCTGGCGGCCGGTGGCGGCCGAATCGCTCAAACGCAGCGGCAGCACCGCCGTCACCACCGCCCCAGACGCAATGCGATCCACCGATATGGTGCTGGCCTGCTCCGAGGGCAGCGATGCGCCGCCAGACGGCACGCTCAAAACGACGCCGGTGGCCGAAGCGTTGCCCTGGTTCTTGAGCACGAGCGTCAGGCTAAAAGCCTCGCCGGGAGCCAGGTCGTCTGGTTGGGGGCTGGCATGCTGAACCACCACCTGGGGTCGGCTATTGCCGCCGCCGCCAGCGACATCTATCGTCAATGACTCTTGATAGTCAAAATGGCTGCCTTCATAGTCATTGGCGCTCATCACTACTGTTACGCTGGCCGGCCCCGAAAGGCCCGAAGGAACACGAAAAGATTGCGTCACCACCCGAGTGTCATTAATTCCCATCGCGCCCAGCAAATAGCCCGCATTTTCGCCAACAGCCACCATCTGCCCGCCCGGGAACTTGACGATCGTATTTTCAGCCCCCCGGCTGCCGGTATTATAGACCTCCACTCGCAACACAAAAGTTCCGCCAGCATACGGGCGCTGCGGTGATACGGTGTAATTGCGCACGGTCAGCACCGGGCGGCCGGGCAATGGAGGAGACGTAGGCTCTGGGGCGCCTCTGATTTTGAGCGCGTTTTCCAATGTAGCCGATTGCAAATCAGGATTGGTGACTTGCACGCTGTAGGTGCCGGGCGGCGAGTTGGGCGGGACGATGGCGGTGAGCATGGTGTCGTTAATAAAGCTTGTAGCCAACGCGCCCAGGTTAATCAGCCGCACGACCGCCCCAGCTTGAAAATTGCCGCCCAAAACAGTGAGTGTCCCGCCCGTATAAGGGATCCGGGTTGGCTCGAGGCCCGTGATGATGGGAGGCGCACTGGGCGTGGTTTGTGCTGAGGCGGGTTGCGCCAAGGCCGGCATGGCCGGCGAGATAGCCAACACGCTGGCAAGAGCCAGCCACAACAAGATTCGTGCCAAGTGTTTCATGCTTGTTTTCCTATAGAGTCTCAGTAGATCCAATTTTGGGAGCGGCGCGGGCTCCCACGCCCGCGTTTTTGCCTTTGCCAAGCACACAATGGGCGGCGTGGGAGCCACCCCCGCTAGAATTTTGGATCTACTGAGTCTGCCATTTTACCGTCTAACAAATTGATCGCGCGTTTTGCAAAACGCGCCACGCTGGGGTCGTGCGTAACAATGAGCAGCGTGCGCCCTTGCTCGGCGTTGAGACGCGACAAAAGCTCCATGACGTCTGCCCCGGTGTGGCTGTCCAGATTGCCGGTCGGCTCATCGGCCAGCAAAATATCAGGATCGTTAACCATCGCCCGCGCGATGGCAACACGCTGCTGCTGCCCGCCAGAAAGCTGCGTAGGCATGTGCATCATGCGCTCGCGCAGTCCCACCAGCTCGAGTAGATGCACGGCCCGCTCGCGCCGCTCGCGCAGCGGGCGGCGCGCAAAGATCATCGGAAACTCGACGTTTTGCAGCGCTGTCATTGTGCTGATGAGGTTGAAGGTTTGAAAGATAAAGCCAACCCGGCGCTGGCGAAAGTGCGCCAGCGCGTCTTCATCCAAACTGGTGATTGTCTCGCCGTGAATGATGATCTGCCCAGAGCTAGGCCGGTCCAACCCTCCAATCAGATACAACAGCGTAGACTTGCCCGACCCACTTGGCCCCATCATGCACACAAAATCGCCGGCGGGAATATCTAGCGATAGGCCATCTAGGGCGTGAATCACCTCATCGCCCATTACATAATCTCTGCGCAAGTCTTGCGCGGTGATGAGCGGACCGTCAGGCCCTTGGGAGCAATTCATCCTATACTTCCGGCTGCCAACGACGCGCCAACTACAGCAATTAGAATATTCAACCCGATGCCCAACAACCAAAAGCCAATGATAATGAGGGCCGCCTTGCGCGCAGAAAAGCCCGTAGCTATTTTGAGGCCAATAATCAGCAGGACAAGGTTCCAAATCACAAAAAGATCTAGTTGCCCCAACGCGGCGCTCAACGCAAGTTGCCCGGCAGGCGCGCGCAGCGCCGCCAGTGAATCGCCGGCAGATTGTTCAACCAGGCCAGACAGCCCCGGGTTCTTGATGGTGCTTCCAGTGAGCGTCACAAAGCCAGTTTGCAGCAGCAAGCGGATAGCAAGCGGCATGGCAGCCCACAACACGACGCCCCACAAAGCTCCAAAGCGGGTCCGGCCACCCAACACCGTGGCAATCAGATAAAGAAACCCAACCTGGATCAGCCAACCAATACCAAGTCCAATCGCGCCACTGGCCGCCGGCAAGGCAATCGTAAATATGGGCGAGGTGGCAAAGCTGAGCGTTTGCTCAAGTTGTTCTGGGTTGCCCTGCTGGCCCGGTATGCTTTGGCTATCTTGCATTTTGGCAATTTGTTCACGCATCTCTTTAGCCTGGATAGGGCCAGATAAAACAACAAGGGTCACAGTCAATACCAACATAACCAACAACGGTATCCACCAACCTCGGCCATTGCTTTCAACAATGGCGCCCAGCGTTTGGCGCGGGCGAATGAAAATTCCCCCGAGCAACCCTCCCAATCCGGGTCGAAACGTTGGCTTTGATTCAGACATCATTTGGCCTCCATGTGTAATCACCCATCAGGCGCGTCTGCCATCCCTCCGGCAACACTCGCTCAATCCACCGGCCGAGCGCAAACAAGGCGCGGTCGAATGCAATGTGCGTGGGATCGCCTACCAGGCGCATGTCTATGTGGCACAGGCCGCAATCGCTCAGCAGCCCATCCAAACGCGCCGGGGTGTTGGCGCGATAATGCGCCTGGAATGTATCGCCTTCATCGCGCTGGTAGAGGTAACGCACCAACGCATTTTGCAAGCCAGCAGGCGCAAGCTGGTTGAGCCAGATAGCATGTTTTTCTCCACAAACAATGTGTTGCGCCCATACGTGGGCCGCTACCAAGCTTACCCTGATTTTTATTCTGTGTCAAATTTTAAATGGGATACGCAAGCTGGATTATCGCATCAACCAGAAGCCCTGACGTTGTGCGCCTGCAATCACGGTTATCAACCAATCCAGACATAATCGCCCACCAAGTGCACCTGCCAGCCTTCTGGCAACACTTGCTCAATCCACCGGCCGAACGCAAACAAGACGCCGTTGAATGCAATATAAGTGGGGTCGCCTACCAGGCGCATTTCTACGCGGCGCAGGCCGCAATGGGTCAGCAGCCTAT
Organism: Thermoflexales bacterium; assembly: GCA_041740315.1. Lineage (GTDB taxonomy): Bacteria > Chloroflexota > Anaerolineae > Fen-1058 > Fen-1058 > JBGSMF01. The sequence continues at coordinate 2,063 of JBGSMF010000125.1, read as the reverse complement.
CCAGGCGCGCCGGAGTGTTGGCGCGATAATACACGGGGAACGTATCGCCCTCGTCGCGCTGGTAGAGCTGGCGCACCAGCGCATTTTGCAAGCGCGACGGCGCGAGCCGGTTGAGCCAGACGATATAATTGAGAGCATTGGGGGTGAGAAAAATAAAATGCCCGCCGGGGCGCAGCACGCGCGCCACTTCTAAAAAGGCTTGCGCGGGGTCGCGCAGATGCTCAATGACCCACGAGCACGTTATCAGATCAAACGAAGCATTAGCATAGGGCAGCGCCTCGATCAGCCCATTGGTCAGGCGCACATTGGCATAATCGGCGCGGTGCTCGCGCAGGCTGGCAAAATCGGGATCCAGGCCAGCGCACACGGCGGCCTCGGCGCCCAGCAGTTCCACAATGCCCCCGCGCCCGCAGCCAAGATCCAGCCAGTGCGCGGCAGGCACAACATACTGGCGCACCATCACTTCGTACACGGGGCCGCTGGGCTGCCAGCCTGGGCGCAGCGCGGCATAGCGCACGCGATAAGCGTTTTGACGGTCTAACGATAGCAGACGACTATTCCGGCTCTATAATGACTTCTTCTTCGGTCTTTTTGCGGTCGAGGATTTGGACGCTGCGGGCGACCACCATGGTTCGATGGTGCATCTCTTTGGTTTCCTTGTCCTCCCACTGGTCGGTGCGCAGCCGCCCCTCGATGTAAACCAGCCGTCCCTTTTTAAGATATTCGATGCAAATTTCACCCAGTTTGCCCCAGGCCTCGACGTTGAACCAATCGGTGGTCTCTTGCTTGCTGCCTTCGGGGTCCTTCCAGGTGCGGTCCACCGCCAACGAAAACCGCGCATACTTTTTGCCCTTGGCCGTAAAGCGAGCCTCGGCGTCTTTGCCCAGGCGGCCAATCAGTTGGACTTTGTTTAGTGCTGGCATCAAATCCTCTCTTTCTCCACAAGCAATGTTTTGCGCCTATACCCAGGTCGCTTACTTAGCTTACTCTGATTTTAATTCTGTGTCAAATTTTAAAGATGGTGTACAATCGAGGTATGAGCGAGGAGACAAAGAAAAACAACATAACAGAGCGCGTGCGAGCTATGCTGGGCCAGGCCCTGGCCGAGGCCCGCGCGCAGAGCGCAGGCCAAATTACGGCCATCCACCTGATCATGTACGATCACTCAATCGAGGCGCTCCAGGCAGTGCGAAGCGCGCTAAACGAACTATGCCCAGGCACACTGGCCGAGGGGGCGACTCTGGTTCCAATTGCGGCCACCAGCAATTTCATCTGCTGGAATTGCTGCGGGCTGCGCTACCAGGCCGATGACCCCGAAGCGGCCTGCCCAAATTGCGGCAGCGTGGGGCTGGTCATTCCGCCCGAAATTGTATTTTCGCTAGACCACATTGAGGTGGCAGGCTCTCAGTTCAGACAACCCTAATCTGCGAGCCATCGGGCGTCTTGGTCACCTCGATCCGCACCGGAAAGGCGTCACGCAATTCGTCAATATGCGTAATGACGAGGATGCGCGCAAAATCGTCCTGAATGGCGTTGATGGCTTCCACCAAGCGCTCGCGCCCGCTGGCATCTAGCGCGCCAAAGCCTTCGTCAATGACCAGGGTTTGCAATTGCGCGCCCGCGCGGCGAGCCAGCAGCTTGCTCAACGCAATACGAATAGCAAAATTGACCCTCAGTTGTTCTCCGCCTGAATAGTTTTCATAAGGCCGGGTGCCAAGCTCATCGGCAATTTTAATGTCGAGCGTCTCAACCGTCTCGCCTTTAACCGTCTCTCTTTGCGTGTCTAGCCGCACGTGCATGCGGCCGCTGGTGATGCGGGCCAGCAACGCATTCGCCTCGTCTTCGATTTCGGGGATGGCGGCTTCAATGACGAGCGCGGGCACGCCCTTTTTGCCAAAGGCCAGGCGCAGCTCTTCGTATAGGCCCTGTTCAAAAGCCAGCTTGTCACGCTCGGCCTGGCGGGTCTTTTTCTGTTTGGCCAAGGCATCGCACGCGGCCAATTTTTGCTGCGCCGCGCCTACCCGTTCACGGGCGATGCGCTCGCGAGTGCGCGCCTCGTCCAC
>JBGSMF010000124.1:0-16529 GCA_041740315.1 Thermoflexales bacterium | reverse complement strand
ACTTGAACAACTTGCCCACCATGCTGAAACACGATGGAATAAGCTATCGCATACTTTTCAGTTGGTAAAGTGCTATGTCAATATGTCATAATACTAAAACAACACAACCTGACGTTAATTCATCTAAACGGAAATGTCTAAAACCTGCAAGAATACTTTTCCAACAACCCGCTCCTGGCTGACATTACTCCCGACGAGGCCAGGCAGTTCCTAGCTGGGCGTGCTACGCTCAGCAACACAACCCTGCATCACTTTCACGCCGCGATGTCGGCGTTGTGGAAATGGGCCGAGCGTGAAGGTGTCGTGCCTGACAACATCATGCGGCGAATCCCCGCTCCAAGACCAGAAGAACGAGTTACTGAACCGTTCACCATAACCCAGTGTTAGGCGCCTTTTGCCTTTGAGTATTGTTGCTTCACCTGATTGTTGCTATAAGAATGCAGTTGCAACCCATTGGTCTGCGGCGTGCGTGCATCTGGCTCTATGGTGGTGCGGCACGTTCTTCCTTGAGTCTCTTTTCTTCTGCCGTGTCGTATGGCACTTGAAGTTGTTGGATGCTCAAATGTCCGTTGAATTCTAGAATGGTCAGTCCGCTCAAACCGTCCTCTCGCAGGCCCACACTCGCCACATTCAGCAACAGTTTTCCATCCAACGCGAGAACATGATGCCGATGATAATGTCCGTAGGCGATAATCTTGGCATCGAGAGTGCCATACACCTCGCGCAATTTTGGGGTTGGTATATCGGGCTGGCAGGTCCGAGGCCAAGTGTCGTTCGGAGCAGCATGGCACAAAAAGAGTTTGTTGTTTGGAGCAATCTCGACTGTTTCTTGGATTGGCAATCTCCGGAGCAAATCCCGATAAGTATTGGACAAGTGCGCGTATGCCCATGTAGCCGCGCGTCGCACCAGTTCAGGGTTGGTTGTCTTGAGGACATGGGATTCGATGTCAAATAACAACTCTTCCCAGTTGCCGCGCAGCATGTGAGCATGGTTCTGAATGAGCAAATCCAACACTTCGTCCGTGGCAGCGCCGAAGCCGACAAGGTCTCCCAGAGCATACAGCGCGTCTACTCCGCCCATTTTTTGCGCCTGAGCAAGGACTGCTTTCAAGCCAGTGATGTTGCCGTGAATATCAGAAACAAGTGCTAGTCGCAAGCGTTCTCCTCCTGTTGCGTCGCGTCCCGTTGTCGGCGTGTGTGTTTTCAGACGTTCAATTTCATCATTGCCTAACGGGGCGGCGGATAAGCCGCAGGTTCGCCGCCTAACGTGAGCATTGCCCACCGCCCAGGCTGCTTGCTGGCGACAGATCCCTTGCAGTGTGTTCAGGATGTCTTTTCGTTTTTGGCGATAGAAGTAGATGGTCTGTCTTTGTCTTCGCAATCGCCCAGTTGCTCGCTCAAACTGGCCTATCGCTTGCGGACCAAACCAATGCCGGCATTGATTAAACTGCTGGCAATCCCAGCGGCCATAGACAACAAGAACAAGGGCAGCCAGTAAGCCAGCACCTCGGCTGGCACAGTGATGAGGCCATCTGTCCAACTGATAGTCAATTGCTCAGGAAATAACTGTCTGAAAACGACCAGGTGTTGAGGGTCAGCAAAGAGAGTATAGACTTCCAGCAGGATGCCCAAGGCTGCTGCCAAGCCGCAGAGGATTAGCAGATAGCCCATGCCATTATCCAGGCTGAACTGTTTGAACAAAGAGACGTTTTGTATTAACAGTTTTTCGAGCAAGGTTCACTCCCATCGTGTTATGATGCGCTGCTGCGCCCACCGCTCGGCTGCAACCCGTAGCGTATGGGCGGCTGCATGCGCCCGTTGGGCGCACTCTCGCAAACTCTGACTCGGCTTATGTCAATTTGCGCCCAGTTGAGCCTGTAAGAATTCCATAGTTCTTTTCCAAGCTAACTGCGCTGCTTTCGCGTTATAGGCATCTTTGCGGTCTTTTTCGAAAAACCAATGCCCTGTGCCTTCATAGGTGTATAAGGTCACTGGACGATGGGCGGCGCGCAGGCTCTTTTCAAGTTTCTTCACACCCGATGTCGCAACCCACTCGTCTGATTCGGCAAAGTGACCCAAATAGGCTGCCTGTGCCTGAGCATAATCAGCATTCTTTGTGCCATAAAAGACTGTGACCGCCTTGATAGATTCTGGCTTCTCTAGCGAGAGCCATAATGCCCAATGGCCACCCAACGAAAAGCCAATCACGCCAAGTGACTTGCTCGTCACAGCGGGCAACTTGTGCAATTGTTCAACTGCCGAAAGTATCTCGGCGCCGACTTGCTTCTGGTTCATTTTTGAGCGCAGTTGCTTGGCTTCACCAATTGTGGCCGCAGTTTTTCCGTGATAGAGGTCCGGCGCAAGCGCAACAAACCCTTCACGCGCCAAACGTTGGCAGAAATCCTTGAAGAAATCATTCAGGCCCCACCAAGCATGGAGAATAAGAACGCCAGCACCTTTGCCAGACTTTGGCACAACCAAATAACTGTTCTGCGATATGTCAGTCATCATGACCTCCTCAATACGAAAGTGATGAGCGACGGACGACATCCAATCGTGGCAGGCAACGTCGGCGGGGTCGGAGAAATCAATCGCGCGGATGAGCAGTTGTTCACGTCCCGCCCCAACGCCTCAAAGAACGGGTCAATTAAATCCCTGCGAGCGAGCGCTTCTTTGTAGGTAGGGCCGCGGTAAGCGGCCACATTGCGGCGGAACTGCTTCACCAAGTCAACAACGATGTTCAAGCCTTGTTCAAACGTGATCTTTTCAGGCGTGATTTGGGTCATTCGTTTGTCCTGTGTTTCAAGGGTTTCCCCTGTTTGGCGTGATGCCCGTCAGTCGGCTTTAGGTATTATAGGTCAACCAGCTGAAAAGAGAAAGCGCGCAAGCCTCGCTCCCTTGCGCCTATTCCTGATTGATACAGGGGTATCAATAGGCAGGTGGCTAAGGCTATCTGCTTTTTTGTTGGCTGACCGCTGCAAGCTAGATAAATCGGTGGCTTGCAAAAAGCGCAGCGGATGATACAATGGACAAGTGTCCCTCTGCCTGGCGGCCCGTCTACCTGGCGGCACACAGGCAAGGCAAGCGCATCCGGCAGATGCGCAACATGCGGGCATGTGACTAGCGCGGTCGGAACACTATGCATTGCTTCGGGATGGAGTTGATCACTGGATGGATATGCCATTAACTCTGACCAAAATTCTCATGCCGCGCCGCCCAGCCAGCCTGCTCACGCGAGAGCGTCTCCTCGACCTGCTCTACGATCTGTTAGAATACCGGTTGATTATCATTGCCGCGCCCGCCGGCTATGGCAAAACCTCGCTGTTGGTTGACTTGGCTCACCATGTCGAGATGCCGGTCTGTTGGTACACCCTTGACGCGTTGGACCAAGACCCGCGGCGGTTCGTGGCGCATTTGATTGCGTCTATCGCTCAATGTTTCCCAGACTTTGGCAAGCAGTCATTCGCAACACTCCAAGGCGCCGCTTCGCCTGGCCTGGCTGTGGACCTGCTGGTTCAGGCTATTGTCAACGAAGCTTACGAGCACATCCGAGAGCATTTTGTGCTGGTTCTGGATGATTATCACTTGGTCGGCGAGAGTGAGCCAATCAACCGCTTTATCAGCCAGTTCACCCAAGCGGCGGATGAAAACTGCCATCTGATCCTCTCTTCCCGCACATTGCTTAGCCTGCCCGACCTTCCGCTGATGGTCGCGCGCTCCCAAGTAGGCGGCCTGGCCTTTGGGGACCTGGCCTTTCGGGCCGAAGAAATCCAGGCGCTGATGCTGCAAAATTACCACCTAAAGATGCCAACCGGGGAAGCCGAACGGCTGGCGCAGGAAACGGAAGGTTGGATCACCGGCCTGCTGCTCTCGGCGCAGACCATGTGGCAAGGGATGGCCGACCAGGTGCGGCTGGCGCGGGCCTCAGGAGTGGGACTATATGACTACCTGGCTCAGCAGGTGCTCGACCAGCAGCCCACCCCGGTGCGCGATTTTTTACTCTGCACATCGCTCCTGGAGGAATTTGATGTCAAATTGTGCCAAGCGGTCTTGGGGTCAGACAAAGACTGGCCTGGCCTGATAGACGCCGTTTTGCGCAGCAACCTGTTCGTCCTGCCAGTGGACAGCGAGAATACCTGGCTGCGCTATCATCATCTGTTCCGCGATTTTTTGCAGACCCGACTAGCGCAAGAGAACCCTGAAAAACGAGAGCGCATCTTGCGGCGATTGGCGGCAGTGTATGCCCAGCGCAGAGAGTGGGAAAAGGCTCGTGACATATACCGACGTTTGGGTGATGTGGCGGCTACAGCCGACTTGATCGAGCAAGCTGGCCCATCTCTGGTGAAAAGCGGCCAATGGGTTACCCTGACAAGCTGGATTGACACCTTGCCATCCGATGTGCTGACCTCACGCCCTGCTCTTCTTTCGCGGCGCGGCGTAGCGGCCGTGATGTTGGGAGAAGTAAAACAAGGCTTGTCGCTGCTAGACCAAGCCGTGATTGCTTTTCGAACAGAGAGCAATGCGGCACGTCTGGCGGGAACCCTGATATGGCGGGCAACTGCCCACCGTTATCGCGCGAATTACCAGGCATCTCTGGCCGACGCCGACGAGGCCTTGGCTTTGACGGCACAAGACGAACGATTGCGCGCTGTCCGGGCCGAGGCGTTCAGAGTCAGGGGACTATGCCTGCGCCGCCTGGGGCGGCTGCGCGAAGCCATTGACTGCCTGGAACAATCAAAGACACTCTATGGCGCCCTGGGTGACGAAGAGGACGCAGCCATGGTTAGCGTTGACCTAGGGATGGCCTTTAGGGCAACAGGCGACTATCAGCGCGCCGAATCTACATATAACAACGCCCTCGATTACTGGCGCAAGATGGGCGATGCCGCCCACCAGGCATCTGTTCTGAATAACCTGGGAGTTTTGAGTCACTTTAGAGGAAATTACGAGCAGGCCGGATCGCTCTTGGAAGAAGCGCTTGCTTGCGCCAGGCGGAGCGGCTTTGCGCGCATAGAGGCGCTGGCGCTATCCAGCATTGGCGACCTTTACGCCGACCTGGAGGCCCTTGAGGCTGCCCAAGAGGCCTATCACCAAGCCCGCCAGATAGCCCAGCGGATTGAAGATCGTTTCTTGCTGCTTTACCTGGACCTGGCCGAGGCTGCCCTGGCTCGTTCCAAGTCCGAATTAGCTCGCGCGCACAGCCTGTTAGAATCGGCCAGGCAAATGGCCGAGGCAAGTGATTCCAAGTATGAACAAGGTTTGTGCCACCTGGAAGCCGGCCGACAATCGCTGGCTAAAGGAAATACAGCCGAGGCAACAGCGCAACTAGAAAAAGCCACTTGCTATTTCGACGAAAGTGACCAGCGCGTGGAGAGCGCCCGCGCCCACCTTTGCCTGGCTGCAATTTATGAGGCAAACGGCGCTGAACAAGCCGCTTTTGCTCACTTGCTGCGCGCGTTGGATCAGACAACCAACCTGAAAAACTTGCATGGCCTGGTGGTAGTCGGCCAAGAAGCCAAGCCATTGCTAAAGGCCGCTCAGGGCAAGCCGGCGCTTTGCTTCCAGGCCGCTCAATTGCTCCAGCAAGTCGCCCAGTTTGAACAGGCTACTCCATCCTTGCGCCGTAGCCTACGCCGGCAAGCTGCGGCCGTTCCCATTGCGCCGCCCCGTTTGACCTTTCAGGCTTTGGGAAGCGCCCAGGCAACGGTGGGCGGGAGACAGGTAACAGGCGCTGACTGGCAATCGCTGGCGGCGCGCGATCTCCTCTTTTGCTTGCTGGCCCACCCTGAGGGGTTGACCAAAGAGGAAGTGGGGGTCATTTTTTGGCCGGACCACTCGCCGGCCCAACTAAGGCTGCAATTCAAGCAAACGGTTTACCGCCTGCGCCGCGCGCTTGGCCAGGATGTCGTCTTGTTCGATAAAGATCGCTACTGCTTTAACCGGGCGATGGATTATGAATACGATGTAGACGCGTTTATGGAGAGATTGGGGCAGGCCCAAACCGCAGCTACCCCAACCGAGCGAGCCGCAGCCTACCGGGCGGCGATCCATCTCTACAAGGGAGACTTTATGCCTGAAATAGATGGGATTTGGGTAGAGCCAGAACGTGAGCGATTGCGGCGGGCCTTTATCGAAGCGCTTTTAGCGATGGCAGAGTCTAGCCTGGAAACGCAAGAATACAAAGCCGCGCTGGACTATTGCCAACGCGCCCTCACGCTGGATCCCTGCCTGGAAGAAGCCCATCGCTTAGCTATGCGCATCCACGCCGCCACAAGCAACCGGGTGGGCGTGGTGCGCCAGTTGGAGCACTGCCGACAAGCCTTGCAAGAAGAGATGGGCATCCCTCCCTCGCCGCAAACCAGATCGCTTTACGAGAGCCTGATACACTGAAACACGCCCTCGCTGGACTATAGATCAAAAGCTGACCAATATTCAGGTCAGCTTTTTTAATTTTCCCCCCCAATTTTGTCCTTCTGTATCCTCCTCTGTATCCTACCATCTTGTATGCTTAGTGTCAGAAGAAAACAACCAGTTCTTTTTGCAAATTTTTTAATCATCAATCCATACAGTGTCAAAATAACTTGGAGGTGACATAATGAAGCACACTATCTGTAATCTAAGCCTGGCATTTGGGCAATTGGATCAGCGTCAGGTTCGGCTGGCGCTGGTGTTGTTGAGCCTGGTTCTCTTTGTGTTGGGGGCCGGCGCGCCAGAAGGAGGCCCCGGTGCGGGCGGCGGCGGGTAGCAAGTGATTTTGCTCCTGGCTATCGGCGCAGGGTTGATCGCCGGCCAGGCGCGCGCCTGGCTTGGAGGGCGTTGCCTTTCGCCTCCCAAGCTGCGCTTGGTCTGGCTGGTGCCATTGGCCTTTTTCCCACAGTGGCTTGCCTTTTATTTGCCTGCAACCCGGCAGATGGTGAGAGACGACCTGGCAGCAGTAGCCTTGGTTAGTTCGCAAGTGCTCTTGCTAATTTTTGCCTGGTCTAACCGGGGTCAGCCAGGCTTTTACTTGTTGGGCCTTGGTCTTGCGTTGAATCTGCTGGTCATCATCCTCAATGGCGGGCTGATGCCCATCAGCCCAGAAACCGTAGCGCGGCTGGCGCCAGGTGCGCCGCCTGATGCCTGGCAAGTTGGGAGCCGCCTGGGGAGTGGCAAAGATATTGTTTTGCCCGCCGCGGCTACACGGCTGTGGTGGCTGTCGGATCGTTTTTTGCCGCCAACCTGGTTCCCATATCGCGTGGCGTTCAGCCTGGGAGATGTGTTGATCGCCGGCGGCGCGTTTTGGCTGCTGTGGGCGCTAGGAGGAGAGACCCACACCCAAGAATAGGAGGAAAAGCTTGAGCACAAATTCATTGCACTTTGCGACGCCTGCCTTTGCCTGCGCTCCCCTGGAGCGTACAAGCCAAGCAGATGCAGGCCGGCTAGGCGCTAAGGGTGTTTCACCCAATGGCAAGGAATTGAGCCGGTTGATAAATGCCGCTGTCGTGAGCAAAGAGTTCCGAGAACTGTTGTTGAGCGAGCCAGCAGCCGCATTGGCGGCCGGCTACAACGGCGAAATATTCCAGTTGACGCCAGAGGAACACAAGTTGATTCTTTCCATCCGCGTTTCAGCCCTGGCTGACTTTGCCATCCAGGTAATTCAAAATGGACGCGCTCTACCCCGCCCAGGCGAATAACAAGCTGGTCGGTCAAGCCTTTGTGTCTGCCTGTTGCTGCTCACGTTATTGGCCGTCATCTCTGCGCCAGGACCGACGCTCTGTGCCGGGCCGGAAGGACGGCAGACCGCGGCCGCGGCTGCGCAACGCCATGCCTTGCCGTTGGCTTTGCCTGCCTCTGCCGCTCAAGATCAGTTGATCGAGAACACACATCAGCTTCTGATGGCCCTGGCGCAGGCGCCCAAGGTGCGCGGAGGTGACCCGCGGGCCTGTTTGGCGTTTCTTGCCAAGCGGATCAAACACTATGCGCCCTGCGCCAATCTCGACGTGGCAAAACCGGATATTGCGCCAAGCCACGGCTATATCCAAACAAGAGTAAGAGAAGATGAATTTCTAAGCAAACAGACTCCTGCCTAACGCAAGCCGTTGGCTGAGTATGGAGGTTCTGTAAAATGAAAGTGTCATACGACGTAAGAGAGGGCTACCTGCACGTAAAAGCGACAGGCGAATTTGTCCTATCGGCTGCGCAGGACATTTTCTTTGAATGGGTCAAAAAGACGCGTGGTCATGCTTTGAATCAAATTCTCTGTGATATTACTCTCCTAACGGGGTTTGATGCTCTGCAGATGTCAACCATGACCCGATTCAAAACAAGCCAATTTATAGCCGGATCACTCCCAATGGGTTTCAGGTTAGCGGTTCTAGAAACACCGCAGCAACTAGAACGGGACCGATTCGGTGAAAATGTTATGGTAAACAAGGGCGCCATTGTCAAAGCGACAACTAACCTGAATGAAGCGCTCGAATGGCTGCGCGCGACCTCAGCCAACGATTCTGCTAAAGCCGACATCCAACAGATTGCGCCTCAAGGGAGGTTCTGTAAAATGAAAGTGTCATACGAAGTAAGAAAAGACTACCTGTGCGTAAAAGCGACAGGCGAATTTGTTCTATCTGCTGTGCAAGACATTTTCTTCGAATGGATCCAAGAGGCGCGCTGTCATGGTGTGAATCGGGCCCTCTATGATATTACTCTCCTAACGGGATTTGACGCTCAACAAGTGCCAACCATGGACAAATTCGCCCTAAGCGAGTTTATAGCCAAATCGCTCCCCAAGGGTTTCAGGTTAGCGGTTCTGGAAACGCCGCAGCAACTAGAAAAAGACCGATTCAGTGAAAATGTAATGGTCAATAGAGGAGCCATTGTCAAGGTGACAACTAACCTGAATGAAGCGCTCGAATGGCTGGACGTAACCTCATCCGACAACCCTGTTGGGCGCGGTGATAACGTGAAGGCAAAGGAATATAATTGCCTGTAGTGACCAGCCAGCCTCAGAACGGCGCGCAATCTCAGCCCCCACTTCCCCACAGTGCGGGTCGGCTGTATAATGGGGGCAACAAAAACGCAAAGTTGTGGTTATGGCTTGAACTGACCATCACATACCCCCCTACCTTTGGGGGAAAAAGCCCACATGCAAAAAACCTTTTCTCGGGACCAATTTACGTGGCTGAGTTATCTGTTCTTGGCCTTTTATGGCTTTTTTCTCAACGTCATTGGGCCAATTACACCCTTTCTCAAAGACGAACTTGGCCTGTCGTATACCATCAGCAGCCTGCACTATACAGTTTTTGCGCTTGGCATCCTGCTGATTGGACTGGGCGGGAACCTGGTCATTGCGCGGATGGGGCGATGGGGCGCGTTATGGCTAGGCGCTGCCGGATTGAGCCTGGGGACATGCCTGCTTATTGCCGGCAAAACACCCATGCTAACCATCGGCGCGGCGTTCCTGATGGGGCTGGTGGGTTCTCTGATTCTCGTAATTGTCCCCTCTACCCTCTCTGACCAGCACGGAGAAATGCGCGCAGTGGCGCTCTCTGAGGCGAATGTGATTGCCTCGCTGATCTCTACTGCGGCCCCGCTGTTGGTGGGAGCTTTTGGCCACACGGCTGGCGGCTGGCGGGTTGCGTTGGGAATTGCGGCGCTTGCCCCATTTGGGATGTACGTCATCTTTCGAGATGCCAGGCCCAAAGTATCTACCACCGAGAATGGTTCCCGTGTCAAACAGCCGCTTCCCGGCTTGTATTGGGTTTACTGGATCAGTATTGTCCTGGCCGTGGCGGTAGAGTTTTGCATGATTTCGTGGAGCGCAGACTACCTCGAAACCGTTCTGGAAATACCCCAGGCAAACGCAGTGCAAGCAATAAGCCTCTTTTTTATTGCCATGATTATCGGGCGACTGGCTGGCAGCCGCCTCGTTCAGCGCATTTCCACCCACCGGCTGGTGTCTGCTTCCGTGTTGATGGCAATGGTTGGCTTTCTACTTTACTGGCAGGCGGCAAACATTCCATTCACTCTGGCCGGGTTATTCCTGACCGGCTTGGGCGTTGCCAGCTTGTATCCGCTCATCCTCTCTCTTGCAATTGCCTCAGCGGGAAATGAAACGGTGCAGGCCAGCGCGCGCGCCACCCTGGCTTCGGGCATTGCCATTTTGACCCTGCCGCTCGTGTTGGGACGCATGGCCGATACCGCCGGCATCCGCCCGGCATACGGGGTTGTCTTGCTGCTGCTTGCAAGCGTGTTGGCGATTATCCTGGCGACACAGGCCCACCAGAGGAAACCAAACAAGGCACCTTGAGCAGTGCTTTCCAAGATTCTCTGTTTCAATCGGCAGGTTCACATTGGATTCCCCTTTGTAATTTTATGAGTCCACTGAAAAAAAAAAAGAGCTTTTTGCAGTAGAGTCTTTTTATGATTGGGTAAAAGCCAGCGTTATAGGGAAAACCCTGTCAACCTCATCAAAAACTTGCTCATGGCCCATGCCTTTAGCAATATGAACTTGAACCTTGGATCCTTGCAGAGCTTGCTCATATTCCTTGAGGTTGGCCATTGCACGTTGGTCCTCGGAACCGATGAGCCACAGAGTTGGACAGCGAAAATCGGCCGGCTCGACAGTGGGCCAGTCAAGCATGGCCCTCACCCAGCCCAGCATCACCGGAACATTGAGGCGCTGCAAAACATCTCGGTCATTCTTAGAGAGTGAGTCGAGGTTCAATGTGCCGTCGCGTTGGGCTTGCATGATGGGCGGCCAATGCGAACAAAAATCTATGGCGTCTTGACGGGGCTTACCTGACACTCCCAGACCTAACGGGGTCCCCATCAGAACAAACCTGGCAACACGCTCAGATTGGGCAGCCAGGTAGCGGCCAACCTTGCCCCCGTACGACATTCCCCACATGGCAAAACGCTCCACCCCGCATGCGTCGGCAACGGCCAGTATATCTTGTCCCATTTTGCCTATGGCATAGAGTCCGCCGGGTCGGTTAGCAGGTCACTTTCTCCATGCCCGCGCAGGTCAAGCGTAATGACGGTAAAGTGGTCCTCGAGGCGTCTGACATAGCCCGCTTCATGCCACTCTTGGCGGCTGCCGCCTCCGCCATGCAATAACACAATCGCCGGGCCTGCGCCGCTAGAATCATAGGCGATCTGCGTGCCATCTGGCGAATTGGTGAATAACATGTTCATGGGCCACTCCCTGATGCTGCTTCCAACGGTCATGCATTAGAGTTTATCGGAAATAACGCAGCCAACGTATCCCCACACCTGCACTTGCGCCAAGCGTAGCGCAGGTGCAAGTGTACGTTGGCGGACGGGCACACCCTGGACTGCCCTCAGGGCAGGCTTGCACCTGCGCTGCGCTTGGCCCCTTTGGGAGTGCAGCCTGCCTGGCGCAGACAGGGTGTGGGGATGCCCGTCCTGCTATTTCCGATAATGTCTATTATATACCTAGCAGGCTGTCGGAGAGCGGGCTGGTAGGCTCGTAGTGCGCGCTTCAGCGCGCTAAAGCGCGCACTACGAACGGCCCTCTCCGACAAGTTCCTAGAGGCTCTAAATGTCACTACATCAGAGGCAAATAGTATGGCCGTCACCAGCGGCCAGCCGGTGACGGCCAATTGCGATAGAAACACAAGTGTTGTTGGCGGCCTAGTTGCTACGCATCGTCAGCTCTTTGACTACTTGAGGACAAGCGGCAGGTAGATGCGCTGTTGCGCGGCTGCGACCATTTGCAACTCGACGCCCCCGAGTAATTCACCATTCTGATCATAACCCTCGACTTGGATCTTGGGCGTGCCATTCGCGCCGTCTGCACTCTGCGCGGCCAGTGAGGGCAGCAGCCCCTGGGCAATCGGGTTACACAGTGGCGTGATGACCACCGTGACAGTGATGCCGGCGTACGGTCCCAGAACGGTCTGGGTCGGGTTGACCGAATAGCTCCAACCGGGCGGCAGGTTGATGGCGTTCGACCCAATCGCCACCGTGACGGTCAGCGGGGTCGAGTTTTGCAGCCAGAATTCCACGGTGAACGGCTGGCATGGCAGCTCTGGCACCTCTATCACATCCACGTTGCGCTGGCTGAGTTGCTCAATGTGGGTTTGCTCTTCAGTCAGGATAATTTGCACGCAAAAGTGGCCGCTGTGATCAGGCGTCCACTGCGCGCTGACGGTGGTGGTCAAGTGTGGACCAAGAATAATGGTCGTCTGTGTTGGGACGACATTGGTGTTAGAAAAGGGAATGCCAAAGCCAAAGTCGGCCCAGCCAAACTGGATGTGGATCGTCTGGGTATAGTCGCTGTTGTTGCGCACCTCGGCGGCAAACACAGCGGTTTGGCCAGCCACGGGCGGATCGGGGGTGATGACAATCTCGGACTCGGCATAGCCCGGTTCGCCCAGTTGGCCCAGCGGAACGGGCGGCCGCCAGACCTTGCGGATGCCACCGATCAGCTCGCCATTCACAAAAGCCGAGACATCGGCAATTGGGCCGCCGTCTCTGGGCAACTCGTCAGGATTGGACGGCGGAGTGATGGTCAGCACGGCGGTGGCCGTCAGCTGACCAGGCGCAAAAACGAGCTTGTTCGACCCCAGTGCCACGTGCCAGTTGGGCAAGTATTCTTTGAGGCCAAGCGTGATTGTGAGCGGGCGCGTCACAATGCCGTTATCGCCGATCACAAAGGGGAACACCTCAGGCGTGCCATAGGGCGGAGGCAAGTGAACGATTGAGATATTGCGTGAGCTGTAAAACGGCTCGGCAAAGAATGGCGCTGCCACTCGGACACGCGCGCAAAACTCACCTTCAAAGGGCGGCACCCAAACGATCCCCACGGCCCGGGTGCTTTCCGGCGGCAAGCTGACAGTTCGAGTGCCGATGGGCTGGAAGGGCAAGCCGATGCCAAAATTAGCTATTTCAAAGGTAACTGTAACTAGCTGGGTAGCCGTCGTGGGGTTGCGCGCCTCGAACACGATATTCGTCGGCTCTCCGGCGCGTGGCGGGTAAGGAAAGATGTCAATCTCGCGCTCGGCATAGGGCGGGTCTTCGGGGCGGTGGATGGGGATGGGCGGGAAGAACAGTTTGCGAAAGCCGCCCAGCAATCCACGCTCGCCGTTGCCTTCCCAATGCGCCTCTACGTCAATCACCGGCTCACCCTCGCGCGGCTCCGGATCGCCGGGCCGCTGCACAGGAACAACGATCATCACCACCGGCATGACAGCGTGGGGAGGCAGGTGGAGCACCGGCGGATCAAAGATCACCTCCCACTGGGGCAGGTAGCGAATAGCGCCCAAAGTGACGGTGATGGGGAACGAGTGTGGGTTACCAACCGCAAACTCAAAGGGCGAAGGCTCATTGGGCAGGAGTATCTCGCCCACGTCAATCACACGCTGGCTCTTAAAGCTCCGTTCCACACCCTCAATGTGCACCTCAACCTCAAAGCCCATGCGCCCTCCAATGGGCGGCACCCACATGGTGCAGGGGACGGCGATACCGTGGGCCGGGACGACGATCGGGTCGGTGGTGCGGATCAAGTGCCAGGGCAAGCCAAGGCCAAACTCAGCCCAGCGGAAATCCAGCATCATGACCTGATCCATTGGGGTAGGATTGCGCACCTCTACGCAAATCTCGGTCGGCTCGCCAGGGCGCGGCGGATAGGGATGTACCATGATCTCGCTTTCGGCATAGATTGGCTCGCCAGGGCGATGAATGGGCACAGGCGGGCGGTAAATCTTGCGGAACCCGCCAAGCAACTGACCTTCGGCAAAAGCCGCCACATCTGCCACCGGCGTTTCGTCTGGAGGCATTGGGGTACCCGGTGGGATATATACTGTCAGCGTGACTGGGCGGGTATCATTTGGCGCCACGTTTTGCAGCCTATCTGGCTCGACAGATATCACCCAACCCGGGATGAAGGAAACCAAGTCCAGAGTGATTGTCACCGCTCCATCGAGATGGTTGTGAACAGGGAAATGCAGCGTCGAGGTAAGGCCCGGCAGCAACACCTCGCTCACATCCATCACGCGCTGGCTGCCCACGGGTGTAGAGCCAGGCGTCTCGACGAGCACCTCAAAAGCGAATTGCCCGCCATCGGGGGCCACCCAATGGACGCATGGCCGGCGCAGCCCCAACTCTGGGATGAATAGCTCTAACGGCGGGGCAATCGGCATAAAAGCTTGCCCAATGCCAAAGGGGGCCCATCGAAAGTGAACCAGGCCCTCGCGCCCCTGCTGCGTCACATTGCGAATCTCCACGCAAATCTCGACCGGCTCGCCTGGCGGGACGGGATAGGGCTGTACGCTGATTTCAGATTCGGCAAAGGATGGCTCGGCGCGCAGGTGCAGTTTCAGCGGCGGGCCAAACACCTTTTCGAATCCGCCGATGGGAGCGCCGTTGGCTGCGGCATACACCTCAAAGATCCGCGTGCCGTCGGGAGGCAAGGGCAACCCGCCAGCATAGGTGAAAACTATGCTGGCGGTGATGGCCTCGCCAGGGCCGAGCGAGATTTGCTGCGGATTGAGGCTCACTAGCCAGCCAACGGGAGTGATCGGTGTGGTAACGCTGAGGGTCACGGTAGCCGCGACATCGAGTGGATTACGCAGCTGGTAGGGAAAGGTCTCTACAAACTGCCCGGCGGCTGGGTCGGGATGAGCCTGGAAAAAGACATTGTGCCGGAAAGCGGCAATGGGATCGGGCGCGCCAGGGGCGTCAAAGATGTCCACGTAAAAGCAGTACGGCCCCATGTCTGGCGGAATCCAGACAATGAAAGCCGCGCCCTCTGCGTTAGGCGGAATGACGAACGGGATGCGTCCCCCAATGGGGTGACGCTCCAACCCAACGCCAAAGTCGGCCCAGGAGAATTGGGCATAACGCGTGAGGGTAACGCCGCCGCCATTGAAAAGAATCACGCGCAGCTCGGTTGGCTCGTGGGCCTGCGCTGGATCAGGGAAAACGACAAAAGGGTTGTCTGCCTGAGCCACCACGGCAGGTTGAACTGATAGAGCGCTTTGGGCCTCTACGCCCTGCGGATGCAAAAATGCCACAAGCAAGAATAGCGCCATTCCTGCCAGGGCCAGGCCAAAAACACAATAGAGAAATCGTTTAATTTTCACGAAGCTCCTTTCTTGCTGAATAACGGTTTTTAGAAATTCGTCTGCCCAAAATTTGTTTACGCCATACCCGGCCTCCTTTCGGCCAAAAGGAAACAATGCCCCAAGCAGGTCTAGGGGCAATACCTTTCAAATAACACTACCAGCGTATGGGCAGGTTTGAAACCTGCCCCCACGGGCAACATCTTATTTGAAAGGTATTGGGTCTAGTGAGAATTGCGCAGCACGCACGGCAGGTATATCGCCTCCGGCCACCACGTTCGCCCATAGATGTCAAAGCTGCCTGGCGGCGCTTGCTCCTCGTAGGCGATAAAATAACCGGGGCTGTTTCCCGCCGCGGCGGGATTCTTAGCCTCCACGAACGTCCAGTTGGCGACGTCGAACAAGTACGTCTGCACAGCCAGCGCGGAGCCCCAGCGGAACCCCTTGACGGCGTACCCGGCGCCACTGCCGAGATCCTGCTGCCAGACGGCCAGCCATTCACTGTTGGCCCCGTTGGCCGCCACGTCGGGGACCGTGGTATCCTCCGTCCACGAGGCGATGGTAAAGTAGCCGCCCACCGGCGTGCCATCCACATTGTACTCACGGCCATAGATGTCGTGGTCCGTGCCGCTGTACGTGTGCTCCCAGACCACCATGTACTTGTCTTGCTCGTTGGTGGCAACAGCCGGGGCATTCTGGTCGTTCGCGACCTCGCAGATGTAGATCAGACCGCCGTCTGGCGCGCCGTTCCAGTCCACGCGCAACCCGTAGATGTCGTTGCCGGTGGTAGCCTGGGTGTGCACGACTACAAAGGCCAAAAAGTACTCGTCCATGGCCAGGTTGTAGACCATGTCCACCTGGTGCGGACTGGCGTAGGTCGTGAGAATCGAGGGCGAGCCGGGGTTCTGGACCACTCCGTCATAGGATACGCGGTAACCGGCAATGTCGCTGGGCACACCCGGCAAGCCGCCCGATGTATCGAAAGCGTTCCAGACCACCAGGTATTCGTTGCGGTAACTGTTCCAGGCCACGCGGGGCGTCCAGAAACTTCGATTCGCCCAGGAGATGATCTTGAAATCGGCGTTCGTGCCGGGACCGTTCCAGGGGATGACTCGGCCCCAGATCTCATAGACGTTGCTGCTGACCTCTTGCATCCAGACCACCAGGTATTGGTCGTTCGTGTGGTTGTAGGCCACAGCCGGCCGGAGACGGTTGTTGGCCCCGGTGGTGACGGAGAACCAACTCTGGACCTGGCCGCTTTCGGACACACGCCGCGCATAGATGTCTCTGCTCCCACTCGGCCATTCGTTGCTCCAGACCACCAGGTTCTCCTTATGCACATAGTTGTGGGCCACAACCGGAGTGTGCTCGTCGCTCGCGTCACACTGGGGCGATGGCGACAGTAACAATTCAGGGCCGAGCCGGTACATAGACGGGGTCAAGCCGGCGCCCGGCTCCACTGTGGGT
>JBGSMF010000123.1:0-17175 GCA_041740315.1 Thermoflexales bacterium | reverse complement strand
ATCTTCTCAATAATTCGGGGTGAACGCTTGTTTCAATGCCATCCACCCCCCACAGGTACGGTTTATTCATTGCGTAATCTGCACAGGCGGGGGCTAGGTCGCTGTGCACAAATGTTTTACCCCTATTTTTTGAGAAGTTACCGCTTTTCATTAGCCTACCCTCCCGCAGGTTGGTGAAACCGCCCAGTTGCAAGGCTGGGCTGCCCAAACCTGTGGGAGGGTGAACAGTTGCTTGGGGTGAGGATTATAACATGCTGCTGAGGGTGGGGCAAGGCGCAAATTGACAATTAGCCAGGGCTATGCTACCATTCAAACAGACCAGAGGTCACTGGTCAAGATCAAGCCCATGCCACTAATCCTCGGCATGTTCTATCATTTGCTGACAGCTTGTGCCGTTCCAGCCTTTGCATAAAAGGACGGGGGTGCTGAACCGCAAATCTCTAGACGCTGTGGAAGGAGGTGGTTATATAGCGTTTGAAAGACAAGCCCCAAACCTATTGTAAACTGTTCCCCCAATTTTTCATTTTCTGTGAGGAGAAATATGTCTAAAAAAATCGTTATGCTTATTCCCCTTGTGCTGGCCCTGCTGCTGTTGAGCGGCCTGTTGGTTGCGCCAGCGCTGGCCCAAAGCGGCGACACCTTGCCCAAGGGTACCGAGGCCGTGTTGTGGTCCGAAAGTTTCGATGGCACAACCTTCCCGCCCACTGATTGGGGCAGGACCATCATCACCGATGTGAGCAGCACAGGCACCCCCACCTGGACGCGGGAAATAGTTGGCACATACCCAACCATCTCGCCGCACAGCGGCGCGGCTATGGCCAAGTTCAATTCCTTTAACGTCGGCGCGGGCGATTCGGCCCGGCTGTACAGCCAGGTTTTGGATCTATCGGGGATGACGGCCCCCACGCTCAAGTTCTGGATGTCGTGCGATATTGGTTATACTAACAACGACCGCATCCAGGTGCAACTCTCGACCGATGGCGGGGCCAGCTATGTCAACCTGGGCGCGCCGTTTGCGCGCTACAATGCCGCCTGCGCAACACCTACCTGGGTGCAGCGCGCGGTTGACCTTTCGGCCTACACGACGTACACCAACACACGCATTGGCTTCTTGGCCATCAGCGAGTACGGCAGTAACATCTTTTTTGATGATGTGAGTATAGAATCGCCAGAGCCCAACTTTACAGGCTCTTACAAGAGCGCCCCAGCCCAGGCGGTGATGAGCGACCCGATCACCTACACCATCTATGTCACCAACTCGGGCAACCTGGCCGCCGGCAATGCCAGCGTGTATGACGCCATCCCGGCCGGCGCTGCCTATATTGCCGGTTCTTTGGCTTGCACGTCCGGTAGTTGCGCTTACGATGGCGTTGGCGTGGCCATCACCTGGACCGGCTCGCTGGCCGTTCAGGATGATGTCACCATTACCTTTGCCATAGATGCGAGCGGCGCGGCCTGCGGCAGCCTCGCTAACACTGCTATCATCAGCGACCCGGCCGCGTCTGCCCCCAAAAGCGCGCAAGCCAGCACGCAACTGGTGTATGCGCTGCCGGTGTTGTCTGAAAGCTTTGACGGCACAACCTTCCCACCAGCCGGCTGGACAACGGCGCATGTAACCGGCACATCTACTTACAGTTGGACGCGGCAGACTTCTGGCAGCAGCCCTACCATCTCGCCGCACAGCGGCGCTGCCATGGCCCGTTATTATTCTTATATGGCCCCTGATGGCAATGCTGCCCGTCTGGCTACGTCGGTATTAGACTTGACGGGTATGACAGCTCCCACTCTCAAGTTCTGGATGTCTCATAATAGCTACAATGACACCGATCGCATGCAGGTGCAAATCTCAACCGACGGCGGGGCAAGCTATGTCAACCTGGGCAGCCCAATCCTCCGCTACGATGCAACCTGTACGACAGCCTGTTGGAAGGAACACAGTGTTGATCTGTCTGCCTATACAGCGTATGCCAACACGCGCCTTGGCTTCCTGGGCATCAGCGGCTATGGCAACAATATTTTCCTGGACGACGTGACGATTGCCGAACCCTGGTCGCCTTGCCCATCTCTCTCCATCGAGCCGGATCAATCCAAGGCTGCCTGCAAGGGCAATACGGTGGATTACTCGCTGACGGTGGTCAATGCCAACGACGCGGCCGATGTGATTGACATTGCCGTGGCAGGCGACGCCTGGCCTACCAGCCTGAGCGCAACATCGCTGAGCCTGGGGCCGGGCGCTTTAGGCGTGGTGACAGTCTCTGTCTTTGTGCCGTGGGCGACCACGCCGTTTGATACGGACGCAATCACTGTTACAGCCACCGCGCAAACCAGCGGCCTGAGCGATGAGGCGCAAATAGAAACCATAGCTCAACTTGCGGCTGGCTATACTGACTATGCTGATGTGCCGTCTACCGATGGCTATCAGACCCGAGATCATTCGGTGGTTTACTATGATGGCAAGCTGTACAAGTTTGGCGGGTACGGCGGTGCTACCGGCGCGGCCAGGGCTTTTACGCTCATCTATGACATTGCTTCCAACACCTGGTACACCGGCACCAGCATGCCCGCCGCGCGTTACTGGATTGATTGCGTGGAAATTGGCGGCAAGTTCTACTGCGCTGGCGGCTACACTGGCTCGGCAGCATCGAACAGCCTTTACATCTACCACCCAATAACCAACACCTGGACGACGGGCGCAGTCTTGCCTGCTGCTCGTTATGCTTATGATGGCGTGGCTCTGGACGGCAAATACTATGTCATTGGCGGCTACACCTCCAGCTACCAGAACACTATCCTGGTTTATGATCCGGCCACCGATACTTGGGATTCTACCAAGGCTTCCATGAGCGTGGCGCGCCGCGACGCCTCGGCTGGGGTTATCGGCGGCAAGATATATGTCGCTGGCGGGCGAAGCGCTGCTTCCACCTATCTCAGCTCGGCCGAAGTTTATAGCCCGACAGCTGACACCTGGTCCCCCATTGCTTCTATACCCTCTCCCTGGCTGAACGCCGCCGATGGTGTCAAGCACGGCCGCTATCTGGTTTTGGCTGGCGGCTCTGCAACGAGCTCTAGTGGTTATTCTGTCCGTGCATTGGCTTATGATGCAGTGCAGAACAATTGGCAATGGCTGCTTGACATGGATCATTCGCTCTATGGCGCCGAAGGCGACACCGATGGAAATGGCGACTTTTGGGTCGTTTCCGGGCGGGGCACTAATTACAGCCCCTATACCTTCATGATGGATCAGTGCCCAGATTGTGTGCCGCCCTCAAATGCCGGCTTTGGCACCGATCCGCTTTCGCCCATGGCCGGCGCGCCTATCACCTTTACCGGCTCGGCTGATGGCTCTGGCCCCTTTACTTTTGATTGGGACATGGGCGATACTACGCTGCTGATGGGCAACCCCATTGTTCATACTTATGTGGCCAGCAACACCTACACTGTGGTGATGACGGTCACCGGCGCGTGCGGCACTGACGTGTACTCTGATACAGTCTTTGCCAGCTCTACCGCCACCCCGCCCGATATCACGCTGGCCTCTTCCAGCCCCACGGCTTTGGGCAATGCTACCTACTTTACGGGCACGCTGTTGGCCGGCAGCCCGCCGGTTAGCTATATGTGGAACTATGGCGACGGAACAGTTGTGGCCGGCGGCCTGAGCTCTAATCACACCTATACCCAAACCGGCATGTTCACCGTCATTCTCACGGCCACCAATGGCGGCGGCTATGACGTGGCGACAACCACGGTAGATGTGGGCAATGCGCCGACGGTTGCCTTTGCCTCTAGCAGCCCCACCACCTATCCGGCAGCGACCGTGTTCACCTACACCGGCAATTACGCCACTTCCTGGCTGTGGAGTTTTGGCGATGGCGTGACCAGCACGTTGGAAAACCCCGCGCACACCTACGCCGCGCCGCTGAACGTGAATCTGTACAATGTCACGCTGCAGGTGTGGAACGGTTATGGCGCGGCCCAAACCAGCGGCCAGGTGACGGTGTATCACTATTATCCAATCTTTGTGGGCAGCAAGACCGGCCCATCCGCCTACACGGCCCCGGATGCGCTGCTGAACTATACCATCCGCGTGACCAATACGGGCAACATTGCCGCCTCGGCGGCCAGCATCGTAGACACCTTCCCGGTTGGCTCGACCGGCCCGGCCATCAACGTGACGGCCAGCGCCGGCAGCGTGGTTGCCAACACGGCTACCGACCTGACCTGGAACGGTGCATTGGGCATCGGCCAGGGCCTCACATTGACCTTTTCGCTCACGCCCACGGCCGGCTGCGGCGGAATAGTGCTGGCTAACACGGCTGTTGTCTCTGACCCGCTGGCCCTTGTTCCGCTCGACCTGAGCGCGCCTGGCACAACGCTGCAAACCGTGCTCCTGAGCGAAGGCTTTGAGGGCGCAACTTTTCCGCCGGACGGGTGGACGCGACATAATTCGGATGGCGGCGGCACGCAGTGGGCGCGCAACACGACTGCCTCTTATGTCCACAGCGGGATTGCTTCTGCTTATCACGCTTACTCTACGGCGGGGATGCAGGATGGCTGGCTGGCGACGCCAGCGATTGCTGTTCCAACTGGTTTGACATCTCTTACTTTCTGGGAATATACTGGATATCCAACTTTTTACTACAGCCATACAGTGTGGATTTGCTCAGGAAGCAGTTGCGAAGACCCCCCCTTCAACTATACACTCCTGGCTGAATATGACAACCCGGAAGCCTTGTGGCGGCAGCAGTCGCTAGACCTGAACGCCTACAGTGGGCAGACTGTCCGCCTGGCATTTCGCTATATGGGCAACAATGCCGATAACTGGTACATTGATGATGTGCAGATATCGCAGCCGTGCCCATACCTCACCATTGGGCCAGATGTTTCCAACACTGTTTGCCCAGGCGATTCTACTGTGTACACCATGACGGTCTTTAACGGCACCGACGCTGCAGACACGATCAACATCGCCCTGAATCCTGCCTCGCCGGCCTGGACCAGTGTCGAGCCAGCCTCGCTGGCCTTGGGCCCGTATGCTTCTGGCATTGTGACCATCACAGTGAATGTGCCCTGGGGGGCTATGCCTGGCTCGGCTGATTATGTTGTCCTGACGGCTACCGGCGCAGGCAGCGGCTTGAGCGACAGCGCGTTTGTTGAAACTGTCGTTTTGAACGACGGCTGGGAAGACAAGTCTCCTTCGCCCACAGGGGCGCGCTATCCTGGTTTGGCCTACTATGATGGATTCTTATACCAGATAGGCGGGCAAATCACCTCGAACACTGGCCCGGCAATCACCAACACGTATCGCTACGATATCGCTGCCGATACGTGGTATACCCTGACCGGCCTGATCACCAGGGTCTATGGGGTTGATCCTGTGGCGATTGGCGGCAATATCTATGTGCCTGGCGGTTATAACGGCTCGGCTTATATCAACAGCTTGCAGGTGTATTCTACCACGGCCAACACGTGGAGCGCGGCGGCTTCATTGCCTGCTAATCTGGGCTACTATCAAGGGGTGGCCTTGGATGGCAAATTATATGTCATCGGAGGCTATCGCAGCACTGCGCCTGCGGGCGTCACCAATACGCTCTCTATCTACGATCCGCAGACAAACGTGTGGACCACCGGCGCGCCCATGTTGGGCCGCCGTGAATATGCTGCGGCCGGCGTGATGGGCGGCAAGATCTATGTAGCTGGCGGGTCATCTACTGGCTCTGACGCCTTGTCTACTGCCGAAGTCTATAATCCCGCCACCAACATGTGGAGTTCTGTGACACCTGTGCCCACCCTGTGGGCGAATGGCGCCGACGCTGTTCTGTACGACCGCTACCTGGTTATCGGCGGAGGCAATGGCACTCCAGCCACGGCGTCAAACTGGACCATTGCCTACGATGCGGTGACAAATCAGTGGATGCAGTTGCCGGTGCTGAACAGCATGCGCTACGGTTCTGGAGCCGATGGCGATGGTACCGATGTGTACATTGTTGCCGGTCGAGAGTATGATGGCACTTGGCTCATGTCCCCGCGCAATGAACACATGACATGGTGCCCGGCCTGCGAGGCGCCCGATGTCACCTTTGGTTATAGCCCAATGACGCCGACGCCTGGCGCGACGGTATACTTTAGCGCCACGCTGAACGCCGGCACGCAGCCCGTCGCCTACGAATGGAACTTTG
This sequence comes from Thermoflexales bacterium, assembly GCA_041740315.1. Classification (GTDB taxonomy): domain Bacteria; phylum Chloroflexota; class Anaerolineae; order Fen-1058; family Fen-1058; genus JBGSMF01. The sequence goes on along the minus strand of JBGSMF010000123.1, from coordinate 10,999 downwards.
ACGACGGCAATACTGCCACCGGCCAATACGCCACCAATGTCTATGCCGCCACTGGCGACTATGTCGTTGTCCTCACCGCCACCAATATCTGCGGCCTGGTGGATGTCTATACTCGCACTGTAACTGTGTCGCCGGCCACGCCGCCGACCGCTGCGTTCACCAGCAATAGCCCGGTGTTGTTGGGCAACCCCATGCAGTTCACCAACCAGTCGGTGGGCGCGCCGCCGCTGTACTATGCGTGGGACTTTGGCGATGGCGTTGGCGTCAGCACAGCCCAGGATCCATCGTACACCTATGCTGACGCTGGCTTCTACACTGTAACCTTGGTGGTGACGAATGCATATGGCACAGATGATGTGTCGCACGTGGTCGAGGTAACCGAGGCCGGCGTAGCGCCGACGGCCGGGTTTACCAACAACAGCCCAGTAGTGCTAGGCAGCCCCATGCAGTTCACCAATACATCGGTGGGCACAACCCCACGGTACTACAGTTGGGACTTTGGCGATGGCGTTGGCGTCAGCACAGCCCAGGATCCATCGTACACCTATGCCGATTATGGCGCCTATACAGTAACGCTGGTGGTGACGAACGCTTTCGGCTCAGATGATGTATCGCACGTTGTCGAGGTGGGCACGGCTCCGTCGTGTGCCTTTACCAACGACGGTCCGGTGGCGCTGGGCGATCCAATCCATTTTAGCAGCGTGGCTACCGGCACCGAGCCGATCAGCTACGAGTGGGACTTGGGTGATGGCCTAGGCATCAGCGCCGATCCCAACCCGGTCTATACCTACACCGCCGCAAATACCTACACTGTCTGGCTGACAGTCACCAATGCCTGGGGCGTTGGCGCGTGCTCTGGCGAAGCGGTCGTTCTGGGCGTGGAGCCAACAGCAGACTTTGAAAGCACCTGCCCCGATGTGCTGGGTGAGACATCGTACTTTACCAACACCAGCACTGGTTCACTGCCGTTCACAGACTTTGTTTGGCTCTTTGGCGACAGCGGCAGCGCGTCCACACAAAACGCAAGCCATGCGTATACCAGCGTGGGCACTTATACTGTGCAGTTGACTGTGAGCAATGCCTACGGCACTGACTCGGTTCAAAAGACGTGCATCATTCAGCCGACCTGCACACCTGTCACAGATGTCGGCTTTAGCTACGATCCAATGACGATCTATGCGGGCGACACAGTCACCTTCACTGCCGTCTACACGCCGTCTGGCGCCACTACCCCGGTGGATGTTGACTGGGAGCTGGATGGCGTCGGCATGGGCAGTGGAACGCAGATAAGCCACCTGTTTGCCACAGTGGGCGCCTATACCGTTACGGTTATGGCCGATAACTGCAGCGGCGCCGGGCATGCCCAGTACGAGCAGGCACTCACAGTGTTGGGGAGTACGCCAACGTATTACATCTATCTGCCTATTGTGCTAAGGAATAGCCCATAGACATTAATGCAAAAAGCGGCGCTGACCCACCAGGTCAGCGCCGCTTTTTTTTGCTTGTGCAGTGCGTCTTATTTCTCTGTCTCTTTGGCCGGCTCAAAAGCGTCGGATGGAACAAAACGATAGCCCACCCCGCGCACAGTGGTGATGCAGCGCGGCTGGGCCGGGTCTTCTTCGAGCAATTGCCGCAGCCAGCGGATGTGAACATCCAGCGTGCGTGTATCGCCGACGTAATCAGTGTTCCACACTTCTTTGATCAGAAAGCGGCGGCTGAGCACCTGGTGCGGATGGCGCATAAATACTTCTAGCAGCCGCACTTGCATCGGCGTCAGGCGGTGCTCTGCGCCGCGGCTGCGCAAGCAGCGCCGCTGGATGTACAAGACCAAATTCCCCGCCCGCAGCATATCGCAATTGGGTTGAGGCAGCATGCGGGCAATGCGATTGAGCACCTTGCGCGCGGTGAAAGGCGGCGTCAGCACCACGACGTTGGGCGGTAGATTTGGCTCGGTCTCGGCGCCTTCAAAGCTAATGACCAGAATGGACAAGTCTGGGTTGTCTTGGCGCAGGTCGTTGCACAACGGCGCATATTTGCCTCGCCCGGCTGAATAATCGAGCACGACCATGGTGGGATGGAGTTGCTGAGCCTGCGCCAGGGTTTCTTTGGCGGTGGTCGTGCGCGTTACCCGGTATCCCTTTTTGGTCAGAATCGCGCCTGTAGGCGGACTGATTGGGCTGCGCGCCGGTTCGGCCAACACTATGACAACACAGGGATTAAACTTGTTCACAGTAGACACCAATACAATCTGGGCAGCTTGGGATGGGTTTGATGCTTCTGATATGTAATCAGTATAGCTCAGATATTGGGTAACGTCAAATGGCTCGTCAATTCAGTTGCATCCGCGAAAATCCGCGCGAACAAAGGGCCAATCGGGAAACTCTTAATTATAACATGTGCGCCAGATGGTGTATAATCACAATCATAATCATAAAGTAACTACTCAGCCGGCACCCTTCGACTACGCGCCGCGCAGCCTGAGCGGAGTGAAACGCAGTCGAAGGAGTGCGGCGCTCCGCTCAGGATGCTGAGTAGTTACATCATAAAAAGTACATTGTCTGCTGGAGGGTGCAGTGCGCCAACGAGTCTTGAGTTGGAAAGAGGTTGATGCATTAATTGACCATCTGTTGCCACAATTCATGGGCAAGTTCGAAGCCTTGTTGATGATTACGCGCGGCGGAATTGTTCCAGGCGGCATGATCGCCGAGGCTCTTGACATCAGTTATATTTTAACGGCTAGCGTGCGCTTTCAGGCCGAGCTGGATGAAAAGCGCTTGGGCTGGCCGGTGTTTTTACAGTTCCCCGCCGATAGTTTGGTAAAAGAGCGGCGGGTGTTGGTGGTGGATGATGTATGGAGCGGCGGGCGCACCATCATGGCTGTGTGTGGCCGAGTTGAACAAGCTGGCGGCAGGCCAGAGACATCTGTGCTGCATTACAGGCCGAGCAGCTCTTTGTACAAGCAGGCTGGCCCCACCTATTATGCGGCGATTACTGACGCGTATATTGTCTATCCGTGGGAGATGAGCCGCGGGGCGCAGGGAATTAGCTTGTCTTTGATTGAACCGACGTAAAACCGACATAACGTAACTGCTCACCCTCCCGCAGGTTTGAACGCTTTTGGATGAGCGAGTGCAACTCGACCAAGATTACCAGCCCGCCCAGATAGCAAATTTTGTAACCTGCGGGAGGGTAGGCTGAGCAGTTACGGCATAACAGCATAACGACATAAAAGGAAGTCGCCGATGAGTTCTCAACGCTTTCGCATTGCGCTTGAAGGCAAGTCTTTTCAAGTGCTTGTGGATGATTCGGGAAGCGATCTTGTTCAGGTGACTGTGGACGGCGAAATATTTCAAGTTCAGATCGAGCCGCCCGAACAGGCCGCCCGCCCGCTGGCGCAGCCTGGCCTGCCCATTGCTCAGCCTGCTCCTTTGCCGGCAGCCGCGCCACTTGCTTTGGGTGGTGGTAAGGTGCGGGCGCCCATGCCCGGCACGATTGTCCAAGTCAAGGTCAAGCCTGGCGACCAGGTAGAGGCCGGCCAAGAACTGTGCGTGCTGGAAGCCATGAAGATGAACAACTCGATTCGCGCCACCCAGCCGGGGCAGGTGGCCGAGGTGTGCGTGGTCATCAAACAGTCGGTTCAGCATGGCGATGTCTTGATCGTTTTGTCTGGTTGATATGAATACCGTTGTCTCATTCATTGGTCCACTAGTCATGATGGCTGCCGGCGGTGTGCTGATTTACCTGGCCATCGCCAAAGAGTACGAGCCGGTCTTGCTGCTGCCGATTGGGTTTGGGTGCATCTTGGGCAATTTGCCGGGATCGCCGATGAATCAGGCTGGGGGCTTGCTCAAGATTTTGTACGACGCCGGCATCAGCACCGAATTGTTCCCGCTGTTGATTTTTGTGGGCGTGGGGGCCATGATGGATTTTCGTCCCCTGATGGCGCAGCCGCTTTTTGTGCTGATGGGCGCGGCGGGGCAGTTTGGTATTTTTGGCACGCTGCTTTTGGCCACCGCGCTTGGCTTTCCGCTCAACGAGGCTGCCTCGATTGGGGTGATTGGCGCGATTGACGGCCCCACCAGCATCTATGTGGCTTCGCGCATTGCGCCGGAATTGCTGGGGCCGATTGCCGTGTGCGCCTATTCTTACATGTCGCTGGTGCCCATTATCCAGCCACCCATTATGCGCCTGTTGACGACTAGAAAAGAACGGCTCATCCGTATGGAGTATGCTCCCAGGCCGGTCAGCCGACTGGCTGTTATTTTGTTCCCCATTGTCGTCACCCTCATTGCCGGCGTGTTGGTGCCGGCCTCGGCCCCGCTCATTGCCACCTTGATGCTGGGCAACTTGCTCAAAGAATCGGGGGTGGTAGAGCGGCTCTCCAAGGCCAGCCAGAACGAAATTGCCAATGTGGCCACCTTGTTTTTGGGCCTCACCATCGGCAGCACCATGCAGGCGGCCAGCTTTATCAACCTCAAAACGTTGGGAATTTTGCTGCTGGGCCTCATCGCGTTTGGCTTGGATACAGCGGGGGGAGTGCTGTTTGCCAAGTTGCTCAATCTCATTACGCGCGGCAAAATCAATCCCCTGGTGGGCGCGGCCGGCATCAGCGCCTTTCCCATGAGCGGGCGGGTGGTGCAAAAGGTGGCGCACCAGGAAGACTGGGATAATTTCTTGCTGATGCACGCCATGGGCGCCAACACCTCTGGGCAAATCGGCTCGGTCATTGCGGGCGGGGTGCTATTGGCGCTGGTCGAGCCGCTGGTAAAGACGATCATTCACTAAAACCCGGCCTGGGATTCATGGCGCGGCATCCCCATGCCGCGCTAGGAGCTTGTTGGAGAGGGCCGTTCGTAGTGCGCGCTTTAGCGCGCTGAAGCGCGCACTACGAGCCTACCAGCCCGCTCTCCGACAGCCTGCTAGTTGTGATAGGGTATATCAATGACGGGCGAGTTTTTGCTCGACTGGGCCGTGATGGCTGTTTCGTTGTTCAATACGGTCTTGTTGCTCTGGCTTGGCCTCACCGTTTTGCTGAACGCCGAGCGCCACTCACGCGGTGTGTGGGTGGCGGGCGGCGGCCTGTTGACGGGCGGCGCGTTTTTCATCAGCCACTCGGCTATTTTGGGGCATGGCTTTCAGGTGATGACCCAGGGGCTAGACTTTTGGTGGCACGTGGGCTGGGGGCCGGTCATTGCCTTGCCGTTTGTGTGGTATATGGTGATGTTGTGGTATGCGGGCTTTTGGGATAGCCCCCATACTCACCTGCATCACAGGCACCGTCCGTGGGTTGTGTTCACGATGGTGGTGACAGTGGCCTTGGTCGGGCTGCTCATATTTGCCAATCCACTTCCCTCTTACTGGCAGGTGGCCCAGCTCCAGCTTTCGGCCACACCTTCGATTGGCGGCATCCCCCTGCTCATGTTGGCGTATCCGTTTTACATTGTGTTCTGCATCTGCCTGTCGCTAGATGTGCTGCGCCACCCTGGCCCAAGCGGGCGTGTCATGGGCGACCTGGCTCGCCGCCGCGCGCGACCCTGGCTGGTGGCGGCTTCAGTGGCGTTGCTGCTGGTCAGCTTGCTGGTGGCTTGGGTGATGGTGGACATTATCTTTGTTGCTCTCCAGCGCGCGCCCTATAATCTCGACGCCGCTCTGGCGATTTTGGTAGGGTGGTTTGACCTGGGCATTGCGTCGCTCATTGCCCTTGCCGTCATTTTATTGGGGCAGGCGGTGGTGTCTTACGAGGTCTTTACCGGCAAGATATTGCCCCGGCGCGGCTTTAGGCGTTACTGGCTCAATGCCGTTGTCTTATCGGCGGGTTATGGTGTGGTGATAGGCTGGAGTTTTACCATTCAACTGCGCCCGATTTACAGCTTGCTGCTTTCGGCGATTTTGGTGGCGGCTTTTTATGCGCTGTTGGTCTGGCGGTCTTTTGCCGAGCGTGAGCGCTCCATCACGCACCTGCGTCCCTTTGTTGCCAGCCAGCGCTTGTATGAGCGGCTTGTTTCGCCCTCCGCGCCGCTCGAAGTAGATGTGGTCTCGCCCTTTCACGCCTTGTGCGCCGATGTGTTGGGCGCGCGGGTGGCTTTTTTGGCTGCGTTGGGCCCATTAGCGCCGTTGGTTGGCGCGCCGCTGGTGTACCCGCCGGAGCGGCCCATCTCGTTGCCTGCTCTGAGCGAAATTGCGGCCCAGTTTAGCTCGCCGCAGACCATGTGCGTGTCGGTTGACCCGGCCCGGCACGGCGATGCGCTATGGGCTATACCGCTGTGGAGTGAGCGCGGGCTGATTGGCGTGCTGCTGCTGGGCGCTAAACGTGATGGCGGCCTTTATACACAAGAAGAAATTGAAATTGCCCGCGCCAGCGGTGAGCGATTGGTTGATATGCAGGCCAGCGCAGAAATGTCGCGGCGGCTGATGGCTTTGCAGCGCCAACGCATGGCTGAAAGCCAGGTGCTCGATAGGCAAGCGCGGCGCGCCTTGCACGACGATGTGTTGCCCCGCCTGCATGCGGCCATGCTGGCGCTGAGCAGCCAACAGGGCGACCCAAGCCAGTCAACTCCTAGCGCAATGGAGCAACTGGCCAATGTTCACCGCCAGATTTCCAACCTGCTGCGCGCCATGCCCACCACCACCGCGCCAGAGGTGACGCGGCTGGGCTTGATAGATGCGCTGCGCCAGACGGTGGATGAAGAACTGGTGGGCGCTTTTGATGGCGTAACGTGGCAGATTGCGCCGGAGGCGCAGCACCAGGCGCGCGCAATACCATCGCTGACAGCCGAGGTGCTGTTTTACGCTGCGCGCGAGGCCATTCGTAATGCGGCGCGTCACGGCAGGGGGTCGGCAACCGCCCGCCCGCTGCATTTGCGCGTGGTGGCAGGTTGGCGTGATGGGCTAGAGTTGATCGTTGAAGACGATGGTGTGGGCTTGCAGGGTGAGCGTTCTAGTGACGCCGGCGGGCAGGGCCTGGCTTTGCACAGCACCATGATGGCCGTGGTGGGCGGGACACTGGCCGTGGAGAGCGTGCCCGATGTGTATACGCGCGTGGCGCTGATGCTGCCGCTGCCGCACAATCATCCAAATGGGTGATTGACCTCCAGCTTCCACATAGCCGTATCTGGCGCATCCCCACACCTGCACTTGCGCCAAGCGCCAGCGCAGGTGCAAGTGTGCGCCAGTGAGCAGCATGGGGATGCTGCTCTACCTGGAAACTTAGATTGACGGATTGGACTTTTAGGGTATAATATTGGGCGTGTTCACAGGAACACAATCATAACCATAAACATAATTTGTAGGAGGCGAACAATATGATACAAAAGCAAGAACTGGTGCGCAACAATCTCGTTCGTGTTGATCTTGTTCGCCGTTCCTGGGCAGGGTAGGGCGCAAACTAGAATTTTGCCCTACAATTGAATAATGCACCTAGCCTCAAATTGGCTTTTTCGTGCTTCTGAAAAAAAGGTTTTAGGCTAGGTCATAACCCAGGCCACGAGCCGGCAAGATCGCTACTCGTGGTTTTTTGTTATCAGGCGGCTGTGGGGCCGCAAGTGTAGGCCACGAGTGAAAATTCGTGGCCTTTATGCATGACGGAGAGAAATACTGCAATGCCTACTCGTGAGGAAAAACGATGGCAGCATTACGAGGCTGCCAAAACAACGCGAACGGTTCGCAAGCAAATCAAGCGCAACCGCAAGCCCAAGGTAGCGCGCGCCAAGGAGCGGCTGCCGGATAGTTTTGAAGATATAGACGAACTGGAGCAAATCAGCCTGCCTCGCTCAGAGCGGGTGATGCCGCGCGGCGAACATGAGCGCCGCCAAAAGATATGGGCCATGGCGCTGGCCGAGGTGGAAGCTCAACAGAGCGCCTCTGAAGAGCCGCCAGAACTGGCCGGGCAGCGGGGCACTGTGGTTGAAGTAAGCAGCAGCCTGTGCCGGGTAGACCTGGGCGGGTGTAGCCTGATGTGCGGCTTGCGCGGCTCGTTGAGCGCGCAAGACACCGGCTTTACTAACGTAGTGGCCGTGGGTGATGAGGTCATTGTCCAGGACGGCAACGGCACGGGCCACAGCATTATCGAAGCGGTGCTGCCGCGGCGCAGCGCGCTGGCCCGGCCTGATGTGTATCGCAGCCACTTGCGCCAGGTCATCGTGGCCAATGCCGACCAGGTTCTAATTGTCGCTTCGTGGCGCGATCCCGCCATCTGGCTAGAGTTGGTTGACCGCTATCTCATCGCCGCCGAGCGCAACAATCTGCGCCCTATTATCTGCGTCAACAAGGTTGACCTGGCCGAGGCTGAAGCAATCTGTCGCAAAACAATGCAGCCCTATCTTGATATCAAATACCGTGTGCTCTTTACCAGCGCGCTCACCGGCGAGGGCATTAACGAGTTGCGGCAGGTGTTGCAAGGGCAGACCACGGTGTTGGCGGGGATGTCTGGTGTGGGCAAATCGTCGCTGCTGGCGGCGGTGCAGCCGGGGCTGCACCTGCGCACCGCCGAGGTCAGCCAGTCCAGCGGCGAGGGCAAGCATACCACCACCCAGGTGACCATGCTCCAGTTGGAGATGGGGGGGTATGTGGTAGACACACCCGGCATCCGCGAGTTTGGCTTGAGCGACCTGAGGCAAAGCGAGCTGGTGAACTATTATCCCGAGTTTGCCGCTGCGGCTGCGCGTTGCCGCTTTAGCGATTGCTCGCACAGGCACGAGCCGGGTTGCGCCGTCAAGTTGGCGGTGCAGCAAGGGCGCATCGCCCAGGCGCGCTATCACAGCTTTGAAAAAATCTATCAAACGCTGCCAGCCTGATAAGAGCCCGTCACTTTACGTGACGGGCTCTTTCTTGTGATATAATAACTTTTCTGAAAAAAGGTTTTTTAACCACCAGGGACACCAAGAAAATTCAAGTGAAGCTCGACATTGTTCGTAAAAAACCTTTGTGTTTCTTCGTGTCCTTGGTGCCCTTTGTGGTTATTTTCGGAATAGAGTTATATAATTCTCCTTGACGCTTTGGTTGCAAACCTCGCGTTAGCGGCGCGTTTGGCGCCATGAGGAGGCAGAATGCGTTTAAAAGACCTAAAGCCGGCTGTGCTGTTGGCGCTTGTTGAAGGGCTGGCCTTAGCGGCAATATTTGCGGGATTGACTCTCGGGCAGGCCGACGCGCGCGATGTGGCCTTGACGCGCGGCCCTTATTTGCAATCGGTGACGACAGATGGTATTGTGATTGTGTGGGAGACCAATATCGCCGCCGATAGCCGGCTTGACTTTGGCCTGGCTTCAAGCCAAGGCGCGAGCGCCGCTGACCCAACCTTGACGACGCACCACGCCATCGCGCTGACCGGCCTGTTGCCCTATACGCTCTATCGTTACCAGGTATGGAGCAATGACGTACCGCTGGGGCAGGAGAGCACGTTTCGCACGGCAGCCCCGGCCGATCAAGCCGCTTTTTCGTTTGCCGTCTTGGGCGATACGCGCTACAATCACGCGGCTCACCAAAGCGTGGCAGATTGCATTGCCCAACTTGGGCCAGATTTTGCCCTGCACATGGGCGACCTGGTGCAGGCGGGCGGCGATGCTTCTGACTGGGACATGTTTTTCTCTGTGGAAGGAAACCTGCTTCACCAGACCTCGCTCTTTCCGGTGTTGGGCAATCATGAGAACAACCACCCCAATTACCTGGACGCATTTCACCTGCCCAACAATGAGCGCTGGTATTCTTTTGATTACGGCCACGCGCATTTTGTGGCGCTGCAGGTAGATGGATACGCCAGTTTTGTTCCCGGCTCTCCTCAATATGCCTGGCTTGAAAACGACCTGGCCTCTAGCGATAAGGAATGGAAAGTGGTGGCGCTCCACATTCCCCCCTATAGCTCAGGCCCAAACGCTCCTTATGGTGACGCGCCTGTTGCGCAAGCTGTGCTGCCGCCGTTGTTTGAGCGTTACGGAGTTGATGTGGTCTTTAGCGGCCACGACCACGATTATGAGCGCAGCCTGGTTTCAGGCATTACGTATGTTGTTAGTGGCGGCGGTGGAGCGCCGCTTTATGAGCAAACTAATCCCAACCCTTACTCGCTCTACTTTACCAGCACGCTGCATACGGTGCTTGTTACGATTAATGATGATACCCTCTCAGCGATAGGGGTGCGACCCGATGGGGTGTTGTTTGACCCCTTCACGGTGACTCGCTAGAGGATGGCAAGCTGATGCCGACGCAAGAGCGGCGGATGGCGCAAGAGCGGTGGGAGGCGCTGTGGAAACGCATGGGTTGCCTTGCGCCTGAGGCGCATTTGGAAAAATTGATGGCAGCTTTTGCCCAGCCTCACCGTGCCTATCACACTCTAGACCATGTTGTGGCTTGCCTGGCGCAATTTGACCTGGCGCATAATTACGCCGAGCGCCCAGATGAAGTTGAGCTGGCACTCTGGTTTCACGATGTTGTGTACATCCCTGCTGCTCCTGACAACGAAACACAGAGCGCCTGTTGGGCAGCGCAGGCTTTGAGCGAGGGCGGGGTAACGCCCTCGGCCTCAAGCCGGGTGTGCGATTTGATCCTGGCTACCAGGCACGTTGCGCCGCCATCAACCCCAGATGCGAGTCTGGTGATGGATATTGACCTGGCGATTCTGGGGGCCCCGCCTGAGCAATTTGCCGATTACGAGCGCAAGGTTCGCATTGAATATGCCAGCGTTCCAGAGCCGGTCTATCGCCAGGCGCGCGCCCAAATTCTGGAATCGTTTCTAGGCCGCCGCTCGATTTATTACACCTCTTTTTTCCATAACCTTTGCGAATCTCTAGCCAGGCAAAACTTGGCGCGTTCGCTGGCCTTGCTGCGCCGCCCGGTTTGACGCCAGCTTGTATTCGCCTACAATAGTACCTTAGACATTTCCGTTTAGATGAATTAACGTCAGGTTGTGTTGTTTTAGTATTATGACATATTGACATAGCACTTTACCAACTGAAAAGTATGCGATAGCTTATTCCATCGTGTTTCAGCATGGTGGGCAAGTTGTTCAAGT
>JBGSMF010000122.1:0-28491 GCA_041740315.1 Thermoflexales bacterium | reverse complement strand
GCGGCGCAGCATCCACGGCAGCGCCACCAGCGCCACGCCAAACAGCGCCGCGCTGACGCGCGCGATGAAATCGTCGGCGCCGAACAGCGCATAGATGAGGGCATTGATGTGGAACAGGAACGGGCCATGCATCAGCGGCGTGTGCGCAAAGCCGCGCCCGGCGTACAAGTTCCACGAATAGTAGGTGTGCAAGCTCTCGTCGTGACTCATGGCGCGGTCGCCCAGGCGGTAAAAGCGCGTAAAAATGGCCGCCAGGATAAACAGCAGGTACAGGGCCTTTTCATAGTCCAGCTTCATCAGCTCGACCATGGGCCGGTCTAGCCAGGATGGTTGGGGTGATCCAAGTGTGTCTGTGTTCATGGTGCTCCAAAAATTTTATACCAGTTTCAACTAGCAGGCTGTCGGAGAGCGGGCTGGTAGGCTCGTAGTGCGCGCTTTAGCGCGCTAAAGCGCGCACTACGAACGGCCCTCTCCGACAAGTTCCTAGGGTGTTATCTGTTCAGCCAGCTCTTGCCTGACCCAAACAACCAGGCGTTCGCCGGCTTGCGGCGCTTCAGGCGACCAGCGGTAAAAGACCCACCTCAGCGAATCGGCCAGCGAGTGCCTTTGCCAGGTCCAGGTGGTGTATAGCGCAAAATCTTGGCCGGTGTACTGGCTAGCCAGCTCAGGGGTCGCATCGAGCGGTGTGACCACCACATAGGGCGCGCTGAGCGGGTCGAGCGTGGAGACGATGCTGGCCTGCGGGAATTGGCGCAAGCTCCAGGCCAGCAGACTTGCCTCGGCAGGTGAACGGGCAATGGCAACCAGCGGCATGGCATATGGGTCGCCGGTCTGTTCAGCCGAGATGGTTTCGAGTGTTTCAAGCATCAGGCGCAAAGAAAGAGATGTTGGGTGGGTCCCCGCCAGCAGCTCGCGCGGATCATCGGGGCGCACTTGCGCGGCTCCCCATCCGCTCGCCCATGTAGAGGCTGCCATAATGATCAATAAAACCAGCACATAGTTCCTCACCGGGCGCTCTATATCAACCAGCGTGAACATTATCAGTAAGACAATCATGTTCAGCGCCAAAGCCAGCAGCAGCCCAACAAGGGTGAGCGGCAGCATTAGCCAGGGCTTTTCGGCCGGCCCAACAGCTTGCTGCATAGTGGGGTTCAGGGCGTAATTGGCCAGCGTCAGCAGCCCAAAAACAGTGGTGATGAGCCAGGCCGCGCCGGCGGCCAGGTCAAGCGGACCTGCTCGTTTGGCGCTGAGTGATTGGGCAAGCGACTCGACCACGTTGCCAACCAGGCAAGCCAGGGGCACTATGGCCAACACCAGGTCGTAGGGAGTGCGGCCGGGGCGCAAGCTGGTGATAAGCACAGTGGCAAGCGCCCAGAAACCCAGGAAAAGCCCAAAGCCATCCTCGCGCGATGCCGCCAAGGTCAACCCACCCAGGCCGACCAGCAGCGCCAACCCTTCGTAAAATATCAGGATTTGAAAGGGCAATTGCCAGGTGGTGGGGCTTGTCCCTTGGGTTGTTCCAAAGCCAAGCAGCCAGGTCGAAAACAATTCACCCACCGTGCTGAGGTTGGCGGGCTTGTACAGCAGCAGTGTGCTGACGCCAATGATGCCGGCGAGCACGATAATGCCAATGTTTTTCCAATCGGAAAGCGCAGAGAAAAGATTGGCAGGCGCTCTGCGGGTTACTTGCCAGGCCACCCCAGCGATGCCGAAAATGAGGATTAGGGTGTATATGCCGCTGCCGCTGATGAGCGCCAGAGCCAGAACCGCAGCCAGGGCATAGATCCACTTGCGCTCGCCTGTTTGCATGTATCGCTCGCCGAGGGCCAGCAGGCCAAAGCCGGCGGCGGCGGCCACAATTTCGCCGCTGAGCGCGCGAGAGGCCATAATGGCGGTGGGTGAGAGGGCCAGCACAAGCGCCGCGCCCAGTGCTCCCAGCCGTCCCAAGCGGTGGCGCAGCAGGGCCGGCACCCCCACCAGGGCTGTTCCAAAAATTGCCGAACCCAGTCGGGCCAGCCCTTCGCTTGTGCCCATCAGCGCAAACAAGATACTGTTGATGGCATATAACACGGGGCTTGTGCCAGACGGGGGAAGCGCGCCGCGCCAGGCGGCCACAGCTTGCAATGCTTCGTCAATCGAAAGCGGCGCCAGCCCCAGGCGGTACAGGCGCACAAAAGCCGCCAGGGCAAGGATGGCAAGGTACAAGACGCTTTCGGTCTTGGGGCCGGGGTTGCTAGGCTCAGGTCGGATGTCAATTGTTTGGCTCATGGTTGGTTCTATGGGTAAATGTTTATGGATAAATGTTTATGGATAAATGTCTAGGGATAAATGTCTAGGGATAAATGCGCGTAGATTGAGGCGGCAGGGCAGGGGCGTAGACAATCAGCTCTGCCACTTGCCGGCTGATGTTTGTAGTGGCGCTTGTAGATGAAGAGGGTGTGGCGGCTGGCTGCGGTGTGGCTGTGAGCAGCCGGCTTGTCGGCGATGGAAGCCCAGTGATGGTCATGGTAGGTGAAATCAGCGTGGGCGTTGGCTCGGCCAGTTGGGTCTGTCCTGCGCCCAGGCCAAGCATTTCTAGCAACCTTGTGCGGGCAGGGGGAGTGGTCATCACAGCCCCAAAGAGGATGAGCAGCCCACAAGCCACGCTCAAGGCGAGCCGTTGACGGTACAGCTCCGGGCGGGCCGATTTGGCTGCAATCCGTTGTGTGATGGCAGCCGCTAAATTAGGGGTGGCAGGATATGGAAATGCCTGGGCCGCCTGCCGCACCCGGACTTCAAACTGCTCAAATGATGATTGTTTAGGCGATGCTTGTTCAAGCGATGATTGATCGCTCATCCCTCATACTCCTCTCGCAACGCCGGAAAGTCGCGCTTGACCAAGTCTTGCAGACGCTTGAGGGCGCGGTGCAGGCGCGATTTGACGGTGCCTGGCGCGATTTCCAAAATGGCGGCTGTCTCTACTTCTGCCAGTTCCATAAAGTACCTCAAGTATACAATCTCTCGATCGGCCGGATTCAACTTTTGCGCCGCTTGCCACAAAATGTGCGCTTGCCGCTTGGCCGCGGTTTCGTGTTGGTCACCCGCCGCCGTTTCCGGCTCGGCCAGGATCATTCGGCGCAGGGCCGCCAGATAGCGCCCCATAGCTCGTTGCCGGTTGCGGGCCAGGTTGGTGACGATGCTCAACAACCAGGGCCGAAAAGGCCGGGTAGTATCAAAGCGCCCCAATGCTCTAAACGCCCGTATAAAGGCTTCTTGGGCCACATCCTTTGCCTCGTCGGCGTCGCCCATCAGCAAATAGGCCAGCCGAAATGCCATCTCTTGATAGTGGCCCACCAGCGTTTCCCACGCTGTTTCGTCTCCGCTTTGGGCGCGGGTAATGATGGTTGGTTCGGTTTCACTCACGAGAGTCTTTCTTGTTTGCTGCGTTCAGAGTATATACACCATTCGGTCGGCGTGGGTTCCCTATACCGGCCTGGCAAACCAAAGCTTGGTTGATTCCACATAAAAACCAACGGATGCGGCTGTTTGCTGCATGGCAATGTTTTCGCTGCTCGTGCCCAGCGCGGCAAACTCGATCCCTTTTTGTTTCAGCAGGCGCAGCCCGGTCAGCATCAACGCGCGCGCCAGTCCTCGCCGCTGAAAAGCTGGGTGGGTGGCGATGGGGTCGGTATAACCTTCGTTGCGCCCGGTGTGGGCGTTTTCTTCCTGGCTGATTCGGCAAAAGCAATAGGCGGTCAGCACGTCATTAGGCGCAACCGCCACCAGGTCTAGCTCTGGATTATACTCTGGCGTGCGCATCCAGCTCAGGCGCTCTTCTGTGGTTAGATGGTCTGTGCCATGCGCGGCGCGGTGGAGCGCGGCGAGAGCGGGGGCTTCAAGCTCGCCTGCCACGGGGCGGATGCTAAAACCCTCTGGCAGTTGCGGGGCGGCGATAGGCTGGGCCAGCGGGCGTACCATGTGGATGGTGCGAATTGATTGCGGCGCAAAGCCGTGCCGCTCCAAAAACGCAATGCGCCCGGCATCGTCTTGGCGGCAGCTCGCATCGAGCGTGGCAGAGCTGTCTTGACCTGCCCTGTGGATGCACTCTACGCCCCACGCCATAATTTGGGCTTCAATCTCTTGACCGGCGGCCTGGGGCGCAATCTCAAAGCACAGGTTGTTGTAAGCGTCTACCAGCGCATAACTTACAAGCTGGCCATCGGCATCTTGCCACAAGCGTGTGTTCGCTTGAACGGTGGGCAGGCTCAGCATCTCTTGCAAGTCTACCACGCTGGGCGAATCGGCCAGCCACTCGGCAGGTCTGACTGTATTGATCAGATCGAGGATGGCTTGCAGGTCTTGTGTGTTTTTGTAAGATCGGTGAGTAAACATTGTCATCATAGCTCTTGAATTAGAGAAGACACAACCAGCGTGATAGCGATGCAATTTGGTCATCGTTGGTCAGGTTAGCCGCGTTGTCAAGTGAACCCTCTTTCAGTTGGCTCCAAATTTCGCCTGCCATTCTTTTCTCTATAGCTGCGCCAACAAAAAATGTGCGAGGGGCAAGCCCGATATTTGCAAAGGCTTTTTGTATGCGCGCTAGGGCTGTTCGGGC
Organism: Thermoflexales bacterium; assembly: GCA_041740315.1. Classification (GTDB taxonomy): domain Bacteria; phylum Chloroflexota; class Anaerolineae; order Fen-1058; family Fen-1058; genus JBGSMF01. The sequence goes on along the minus strand of JBGSMF010000122.1, from coordinate 23,897 downwards.
CGTTTTCCAATGTTCATCGGCCCCGGCGGGATCAATTCCCCCTTTCAGTTCGCCAAATGCAACATACAAGGAATTTGATTTGTAAATGGCAGGAGAAATCTCTGACGCGGCGCAGTTCAAGAGACACAAATCCACATTGCTCTTTACCAAAGGCACAGTCAGATTATAAATTATGGTCCGGTGTTGGCGGCGTGTTTTTTGCCAACTTAGCCCTCCTAACTTCACCTCTATACCAGCATCATCTTGAGACATTGGCGTCCAGGAGCCATTACCGGAATGAAGCCAATGGTATTCAATGCCAGCAAGCCTGAGAGTAGAAAGAATTGCGCAGGTCAACTTGCGCTGCGCTAACCCGCCGCCAATATTGCGCATTGACCCTCCCAGCGTGTCGCCGCGTGTCAGCAGAAATCTAAACACCAACTCTTCGACGAAATTTGCCCCAGCGGGTTCAAGGAAATTTTTAACCAATCCCTGGATTGCTTCTATTTTATCCTGAGGCAACAAATGCCCTGCGGCTTTATCAGACACACCTGCGGCTGTCAGCAAGGCTGATTGTATTTCTTTCATGTGTAGCAAGTCAAGAGGCGTTTTAGCAAGGGCTGCGGCGGCTTTGAGTGCCCTGGCTTGTGCAACAAATGGCGTTGCTCGTCGGTTTTTCTCGAGGGCAAGCGCAACAAACCCGGCCCTGACCGCTTCATAAGTGGTCACAAGGTTATCGCTATTGGTCAAGTGTTGCCGGTAGGGTTTTTGCTTTGCCACTAGTTTTTCCTCCACAAATATACACACTTGCGCAGCGGAGCGCGCCCGTGCTCACCCATTTGCTGGCTGCTATTGCCCTTGTCGCCAGGCAGCACTAGAATATTTTCTACACGGAAACCCAACTGTTCGGCCATCTGCGCGAGTATCAGGTCAACTGAAATGCTCGCGCCGGCATAGCGCACATTATCGTTCACCATGAATAGCATTGCGCCTGGTCTGAGCACCCGGCCACATTCTGCAACGACACAGGCCATTTCATAAAAATAGCCGCGCACCATCCGGGGAATGCCGTTATTGTTCAATTTTCCCAATGCTTTTTGATCTTCCAGATAGCTCAAGATGGCTTGCAGTAACTCGTGTTGATCTGCAACGGCCAAAGCTTTTGCCCACTGAGGGTTTATGCTTTGCAAATCTTTGGGCCGGTTTTCTACCGTGCAGCTCAACATTTGTTGCCTGAGTTGTGTCAGCCCTGCTTCATCAGTCCCAAGCAATGCCAATTCCAAGGCATAGGTTCGAGTGTAATCGTAGCGGTTGCAATACGGGGGAGAGGTGATGATTGCGTCAAACGAGTTGTCTGACAACTTGGGCATCACATCCAGGCACGAGCCATTGTAAAGGTGGATATCGCCTAGAGTTTGCGGATTGGCAAACAGATCAGCTTGCCTTTCGGCGGGCCGCAAGTCTTGCACAATCTCTTCAAGTTTGGCCGTAATAGCTTGCTCAAAGGTTGGTATAGCGCCCTTGTCAAAAGGCTTTTTGCCTTGCCGTCGCCCAGAGCGATGATCCCACCGCAGGTATTGCCCATCCTTGCGAGTATAGCTGATAGATTCCAAAACGCACAATAAGGCAAAGCGCAAAACTTGCCTGACCCGTTCGTTCTCATGCTGCCATGCGCCCATGTACCGTTCTATGGCTTCCAAGGTTTGTTCTGAATATGCGCCTTGGGTGATTCGCAGCGCAGGCAGAGAAATTCGCTCTATCGAGTGTTTCCAAGGGTGTTTTGTTGACCATTGCCCGAGTGTAGCAAAATCCTGATCAGTAAACTCGCTTTCTAAACACTTTTTTGTAGCAATGATTTGCTGCCCTATGGACAATAGTTCGATTCCTACAGCCTCCAGGCCCAACGCACTGGCTGCAAATAGAGCTGTTCCGCTTCCCGCAAAGGGGTCGAGTATTTTGCCGCCGGTAATGTTATATTTATGGAGCAAGTATTCCACCAAAGAGGCAGAAAATGCTTCTTTATACTTGTACCAGCGATAAACAGCTCTGGTTTTATTGGCCTGAAAACTGACCAGTGAGCGCGTAAGGGAGGTTCTCACCGAGATTTTGTCGCCAAAATATTGCGCTAGTTGGCGATCAAGCGCCTCGATATTTTCCAGAGTGGGTGGCTGCTGGTTCATTGCCTCACCCGGTAGATGGTGGTATTCCCTTGCTGAAAAACCACGTCAGCAATAGCATTAAATTTGGTCAGGCCAAAGGGCGAGTATTGCGTTCGTTCTCGCTGGCCGACATAGATGTAGCTGATGTTGTACTGACGCAGCAGGGCCAGGGTGCGCTCTAGATCGCGGCTGTTGTAAATCTCGGTAATGGCCTCTTGGCGTTTCTGCTGTGTGGGACCAAATTCCTCTTCCTTGCGCCACTGCGATTCGTGCCCGCGCCAGCCCAGCAAGGTGGGCAGCCCGGTGTAACCCGATACGCGCGAGGTTTGCGCCACGAATGAATCGCCGGGCGCTTCCAGAATGATGGGCGAGCCTGGCACGTTGGCGTTCAGCCATTGAATGGCGGCGTATTCATCTGGGTTTTCTTGCGCCAGGTAGGCGGTGCCATCGAGCGTGAGCGTTTTTTGCTCCATGCGCGAAGGAATGACCATGAGGGGATAGACTAATCCGGCCAAAATCAGGCTGGCGAAGAGCGCTGCCTGGATGACGCGCATGACAACCCCTTGCTTGTTTTCTGTGCTATCAACAACGTAATACGCGCCATAGGCCGTGGCGATGCTCCACAGCGCCCAGACCTGGTAGTAGAATTTAAAGATGGTGTTCATGCGCGTGCCGCCGAATCCATCGCCCAAAAAGACAAACTCGATGCCGAGTATGATGAGCGCGCCGGTGGCAAAGATCAGCAGGGCAAAATGGCCGGGAGAGGGGGTGGCAGGGTGATCCGGTGGCCGGAAATGTTCGCGCCGGAGCAAGATGATGGTGATGAGGACAATGGCAAATGTCAGGATGATGAGCGTCCAGGGGCCAGAGCCGGGCACTATAATGGTCGTGCCATCGGCGCGTGGGGTAAGGGTGGGTGTGCCGAGCAATCGGCCTGCCAACCGGGAAGTAGGCACGTTGTTTGTGCCGGGGGCCAGCCCAGGTAGCGGTAAGCCGCGCAGCCATGTAAGCGGATAGGTACATACTTCTGGCGAAGGGATGTGGAGGAGGGGCGCAAGTGTGCATACTATCAGGGTGATGACAGTCAAGAGGATGGGTATAACTACTATACATACTATCAAGACAATGACAGTCCATTTGAGCGCATCGAGCCAGAGCCTGGGGCGCGCGCGCCCAGCCACGGCCGCGATGAAACAAGCGCCAATGATCAAAAAGGGGCCGAACATTACAAAAAGCTGTGAAAAGCGCGTGCCGTTGAACAAGTTGGGGAACAAGCCGCGCGCCTGTGATTCAAAGCTGAGGTAAAACGGCAGATACAAGATAATGCCCGTAATGCCCAGGGCGGCGCATAGCAAGACGCTTTCAGCGGTTACTTTGATTGTGTGTCCCTCTTTTTGCCATCGTCGCAAGCCGTAAGCGGCGGCGGCCAGAAACACATAAATGGGATAATCCCACGTGTTGAGAAAGCCCAGCGCGCCCAGTATCAAAGCGTAAAGGAAGAAAGTGGGAAGCAGAGTTGGAAGTTGGAGGGTGGAAGTTGGAGGTTGGAAGTTGGAGGTTGGGGGTTGCTGGTCGGTGGCCGGCGGTCGGCGATGTTTGGCCAATTTTAAATCTGGAATCTGGAATCTGAAATTGGCTTGGTACAGGTTGAATGCCAGCATGATGGCCAGCAGAGAAAAGGGCAAGCCCAGCACGTGCGGGTGCATATCGCCCAAGATGAAACTGAATTGTGGAAACTCGTCAATGACGGTTGTGCCGCCTTGGTGCTGGCTGTGGCCGTCAATGGTGTAATCGTTGATGACACGCGAGGCTCGCCACCACCACCACCCGCCACGCTGAGAAGTCAAACCGCCGCCACTGGTGGCCGGCCCATCAAGTTCGGCTATATCCAGCCATTTCCAAAAGCCTGCCGGGCCAACGCCGTTTTGGTGGACAAATTCCAATGCGCCGCCCAGGTTGCCCATCAGCACGATCATGACGGCTGCCAGCAGCCCGTAAATGATGGCTTTTGAACTCGTTTTTGATTTTTGATTTTGGATTAGATTGTAGGCTGCGCCAAAAGCCCCTGCCGCAAAGAACGCAAACCACAGCGCATGGGCAATATTGTAAGCAATGCCCGGTTGCGTTCCAGACAAGCGTGTGAGCAGCGCCAACATGACATAACCCATATAATAGTAGCTGATGCCGTAGCCTGATAGCCAGGGATCGTTGGGAGGAAAATGGACGCTGCGCAGGATGCCGTTGAGAAAGGCAAACTCCATAGGCTTTTCGGTGTGATTGATGCCAGGGCTGTGCGCGCGAAAATAAGCCCAGCCGGCCAGGGCGGCCAGGAACGCAATTTCATAGATAATGACGTATAGGCGATGGTTGCGCAACCAGCCAGCCAACGTGGTCTCGTCGCTGGTGTGTTGCGCGCGGTAAAACCACAGGGCCAATATGCCCACCAGGACTAGCGCAGTTAGGATGCTGCCCAGCGAAGTAGTTAAAAAGCCCAGCGAACTCAGCAGCCACCAGGCGTATGTGCCCAACAGCAGCCCCAGCGGGCGCGCCGCGCTATAGCCCCGGTCTGGCACAAAGCGCAACAGCCTAAAGGCCAGCGGCCAGGCCAGCAGCCCAATGATGGCAACCAATATCCACCACCACAGAACCATCAACACTTGGGACATAGTTTAGCATCTCTCAATAGTGGATCGAACGGGCGGCCAAGTAAATACGTGATGTAAAACCAAGTCTCACGCGCCAGAAACCTCAATTGGCTGTTTGTGCTTTGATAGCGGCTGGTAGGCGTTGGAGCCGGACGAACCTCCATCCCCAAGTCTTGGGCAATGACCATAGCGCGCTTCATGTGCATGGGATCGCTGACGATGAGAAAGCTGGTCAGTTGGTTCGCTTGGGCCAACTGGCGAGCGTAGTACAGGTTTTGCTGGGTTGTCCTCGATTGGGTTTCGGTGAGAATATCGGCTTGCGCCACGCCGTGTTGGATGGCATATTGCTTGGCGACGACGGCTTCTGGCGGCTCGGCGCTGTCGCCCTGCCCCCCGGTGAAAATGATTTTGCCCACTAGTCCCTGCTGGTAGAGTGTGATGGCGTGATTGATGCGTTCTCTAAACACCGGCGAGGGTTGATCGCCCCAGGCCGCCGCGCCCATCACAATCGCGGCATCGGCGGGCATGGTTGAAGAGTTGCTGCTAAAAACATAAATGCTCCAGGCTGAATATGCAACTGGAGCGATAATGACCAGGTCAATTACCAGCAGCACGCGGGCAAGTCGAGACACGGCAATACCTCAGGATTGACTGAAACGTTTGCGAGGGGAGTATAAAGCAGGTTCGGCTTGGCGTCAAATCGAAGCATTGACAAGATTCCCCAATTCACGTACAATGCTTGCGCCGGGCGAATAGCTCAGCTGGTTAGAGCGCTTCTTTTACACAGAAGAGGTCGCGGGTTCGATCCCTGCTTCGCCCACCAAACAATTTAAAATTCCAGATGGCAAATTTCAAATTCTCAATTTTAAATTTGCAATCTTGAATTTGAAATTACCCCAGGCGCGGCAGGGTGATGCCTTGTTGAGCCTGGTATTTACCTTTCTTGTCCGCATAGCTGGTTTCACATTCTTTATCGGCCACAAAAAACAACACCTGGGCAATCCCCTCGTTGGCGTAAATCTTGGCGGGCAGGGGGGTGGTGTTACTGATTTCCAGCGTGACATAGCCTTCCCATTCCGGCTCAAAGGGCGTTACGTTCACAATCACACCACAGCGCGCATACGTGCTTTTCCCCACGCACACAGTTAACACATTGCGCGGGATGCGGAAATATTCCACCGTGCGGCTGAGCGCGAACGAGTTGGGTGGGATGATGCACACCTCGCCCTTGAAATCCACGAACGATTTGGGGTCAAAGTGCTTGGGGTCAACCACCGCCGAGTTGACATTGGTGAAAATCTTGAACTCGTCGGTCACGCGAATGTCGTAACCATACGAAGATACCCCATAAGAGATGACGCCGTTGCCCACCTGGCTTTCAACGAACGGCTCAATCATCCTGCGTTCCAGGGACATTTTGCGAATCCAATGATCAGGTTGAATGCTCACGACAGAATTCCTTATTTAAAATTTCAGATTTAAAACTTTTTCCTCAGGGAGCTGGCTGCCAAGCGCCGCGCAATTTTAGATTTTAAATCTACAATTTGAAATCTACATGCTTTCTGGCGCTTTCATGCCCATCAGGCGCAGCGTGCGGGCCAAAACGATCTTGGCCGCCTGCACCAGCAAGAGCCGGGCGCGGGTGAGATTGGCTTCTTCGGGCGCGCTGCTGATGACGCGGCAGTCGCGATAAAAGGCATGGAATGTGGCAGCCAGTTCTTGGGCATAGTGCGGTAGATAGTGTGGCGAGAGTTCCTGGGCACACTTGGCAATCACTTGTGGCAGTTCCAGCATTTTGCGCATCAGCGCCAGGTCGCCGGCAGTGTTCAGCAGCGATAGGTCTAGGGATGCCTGCTGGTTGCCGGGCGCTAGCCAGCCTTCTTCTACTGCCTTGCGCACGATTGAGCAAATGCGCGCGTGCGCATACTGCACATAAAAGACCGGGTTCTCGCTCGATTGCTTCACGGCCAGGTCCAGGTCGAAATTGATCTTGTTGCCCGCGCTGGTTGACAGCAGCATAAAGCGCATGGCGTCGGCGCCCACTTCGTTGACCACCTCGCGCATGGTCACGTATTCGCCGCTGCTCTTGGACATGCGCACCTCTTGGCCGCCGCGCATCAGCGTGACCAACTGGTACAAGATGATGATGGCGCGAGCTGGGTCAAGCCCTAGGGCCTGCGCTGCTGCCAGCACGCGCGGCTTGTCGCCGTGATGGTCGGCGCCCCAAATGTAAATGGCCTTGTCAAAGCCGCGCATGGCCAGCTTGTTCCACACGTAGGCAATATCCGACGCAAAATAGGTGGGCCGCTCGTCGGGGTCAGGAACGATGGCGGGTGAGCGGATGATTACGGCGTCTTTATCTTGGCCGAACTCTTGGGCGGCAAACCAAATCGCGCCGTCTTTTTCCAGCGTCAGACCTTTTTCTTGCAGCCGCTCGAACACGTGGTCGAACGTGCCAGATTCATACAGGCTGCGTTCCGAAAACCATTCGTCAAACGTAATGCCCATAGCGGCCAGGCTGTCGCGGATTTCTTCCACGGTGCGGTCTGTGCCGATTTGGCCGATTTCTTCCAGCGCCTGCTGGCGTGGCATATCCAGATATTTGCGCCCCTGCTCACGCGCGATGACCTGTCCCAGGTCTACCAGGAATTTCCCAGGGTAATGGTCTTGGGGCAAGGGCTCATCCACACCCAGCGCGTTAGCGTAATGAACGAGGAGTGTTGCTCCCATCTTGCGTATCTTGGAGCCAACGTCGTTGACATAATACTCGCGCTGAATATCAAAACCGGCGGCTTGCAGCACACGCGCCAGCGCATCGCCCAACACGGCGTTGCGGGCGCTGCCCACCGTGAGTGGCCCTGTGGGGTTGGCGCTGACAAATTCCACCTGCACACGCTGCCCCTGGCCCATGTTCACGCTGCCCCATTCTTCGCCCGTTTGCGCAATGAGTTGGGCCTGACGCGCCAGCCATGTTTCGCTCAGGGTGATGTTGATAAAGCCCGGCGCAAGCGCTTCAATGTTGCTGATATAGTCCGCCGGCTCGATATGCTCCACGACAAGGCGGGCTACATCGAGCGGCGATTTTTTTGCCAAGCGCGCCAATCCCAGGCATGCGCCGGTGGCATAGTCGCCGCGCCCCACGACCTTGGGACGCTCGACGATAATATCTGGAATATCAAAAGCCGGCAGCGCGCCCGCGCTTTGCGCTTTTTGTATGGCGCGCGCTACCAGGCTGGCGATTTGTGTGCTGACCAGTTCTTGCATAATTGTCCTTATTGGGTAATTGCTCATCTTACCCTCCCGCAGGTTACAAATGTGGCTGCCTGAGCAGACTGACCACCTTGTTCAAGTGTCTAAACCTGCGGGAGGGTGGGCGGCCACCTTGCTGGTAGAGCTTATCAGTGGGCTATCTTACCACACTCCAGCCAAAGCGGATAGACAAAGTTAACCTCCTCCAATCTCCCACAATACCGCTTCGGGCGGGCATAAAAAGCGCACGCGGGGCGCGCCCTTGCCTTCCATGCCAATGCCACGGCTGACATAGAGCAGCATTGTGTCTACCGTATACTTGCCCATTTCGAATCGTTTGCCGTGCAGCGAGCTGGTGATCAGCGCGCCCACAAGCGGCAGGCGCACCTGGCCGCCGTGGGTGTGGCCCGAAAGCTGCAGGTCAATGCCCAATTGCGCCGCAGCGGGGGCAAGATCAGGCGTGTGGTAGAGCAGCAGGCTAAAACGATCGTGCTGCCCATCGGTCAATGCTTGCAGGCTTGCCCCGTCCCAATCAGGATGATGCGTGCACGTCAGGCCAATCAAGTCAAGGCTTTGTCCGTCTTGGGCCAGCGTGATGCGCTCGTTATCCAGGCGGCGAACGGGCAAGCCATCCAACACAGCGCGAACGGCTTGAGGCGTGTCTACAGGCAGGCTGCCTGTCACGGCGTACACTCCCAAAGGCGCGTGCAGACCAGATAAAAATGTTCGACATTCGGCCCGCGCGCGCGCATCATCTACATAGCTGAGGTTGAGCAAATCGCCCGAAAACAGAATGGCATCTGGCTTGAGCATGCTGATTTGTTGCAGCAAGTCATGTTCGCGCCTGGTGAGCTGCTCGATGTGCAAATCGCTCAGATGCAGCAGACGCAGGGGTGGGGCAGCCGGATTGAGCTTGGGTGAACGCAGCGCCATGCGCGTGATGCCCAGCCGGTATGGGCCAAACCAATACGCTTCGATTGCCAGCAATGTTCCTGCTGCTTGTACTGCAATGTTGAGCGCCGCGGCCCACTGGGGAGGCATACCCAAGATGGTCAGCGCGCTCAAGCTCAGCGCGGCAAGCGCGCGCAACAGGCTCATCAATAATACCGGCGGTTGAACCGGCCCAAACGAGCGCCCAGCGCGAGGCAGGGCAGCCAACAGAACCAGATCGCCCAAGCTAAAGAGTGTGAGTGGAATGAAAATGGTCAACGCAAAAGCACTATGCAGTAGCCAAGATGTTGCGGCGGCGATGAGCGCCAGCAGGAATGGCATTAACCATAGTGGGATGCGCTCCAGTTGCTCGATTGCCACCAGCGCAAAGTGAAATGGATTTTCACCCGTGCCTGGATAATATCGCTGTGGCCTGGGCGATTCGCGCGCCTTTTCACTAATGCGCAGCAAGAGGACGCCTGTCAAGATCAATGCCCCGCCGAAGAGTTGTATTCCGGTGAGCGTTTCATTTAACAGCGCAAAAGCCAAGATGGCCGTCATCGGAGGCTCGAGTGTGGTGATCAGGCTGGCCACGCTGGCGGGCAGGTGCATCAGGCTGACGGTATACAGTCCATAACCGCCTATCGTCGGCCCGATGGAAAGCAAAATCAATACGCTCCAAGCCGGCACAGATGACCCTAGCCACAAAATGGTGGCCGGCCGTTGCAACAGCAGCAAGAAAAGCGCCCCGAAGGAAAAGGTATAGGCCATGGCCGTCCACGCCTCAACACCCCGGCGCGCCGAGGCCTTGCCAAAGATGCTATAGGCCGCAAAGAGCGCGCCCGAAAGCAGCCCCACCCCGATGCCTAGTGGATTGACTTGCCAGGCCTGCTGGCTGTATGCCCCGGAAACCAGCGCGCAGCCTGCCAGGCTCAAAAAGACAGCCGTGATCTTGGCCGCATCCAATCGTTCACCAAACAGCCGCCACCCAACGACGGCCGTAAAGGCCGGCGAACTGTATGCCAGCACAGTGGCTACCGCCGCGCCATTGATGGTCACCGAGGTCGTCCATAGCGCATTAAAGACGGCCAGCACCAAACCGTACACAATAAAGAAAACGATATTGTGCTTTGGGTTGGGGAGCGCGAGCAGCTTGGGGCTGAGCAGTCCCAGTCCCAACCACAGCCCAGCCGCAACAAACAGGTCGCGCCAAAAAGCCAGGACCAGCGGCGGCATTTTATAGTTCGTGCTCAGATAGCCGATGAAAATGGCTGTGGTTGACCAGAGGGCTGTGCCAATTACGGCGATTAGATAACCGCGCGCCAATGAAGGGTGTGATGGTGTCATTCTTTTTTGATGAACCTGGCGTGGATTACTTGCGCCCCGGGGGTGACGCGGGCGTGGTGGGCCACTTGAACTCCGCACACCCACACAATGTCTGGGCCGCATACCAGCAGTGGCATACGGTTGCGCCTGGCCTGGGGAATTTTGGCGTGGATGAACATATCGCGCAGGGTCTTGGTGTGCCCCTCCATGCCAAGCGGAGCAAAGCGGTCGCCTGGCTGGCGTGCGCGCAGCATCAATGGCCCGGCCAGAGCGGCTGCGTCAAAATAGGCTTCCCAGGGAGAAATTGCTGCGTGGTCTGGAACAGAGTCTGCAACTTGCAATTCAATGGCCCAGGGCGAAACGGGGAGGGGTGTCAGACCGGGCGCTGCCACAGCCAGCACAGTTCCAGGCTGAAGCAGGGGCAAGTCGGGCCAGGCGGGCTGGTGATTATCCGAAGCAATGACCAATATATCATAACTGATGGTGAGCATCAATCCTTCGGGCAAGGTGGCCCGGTCGCCGGTCTGGCCGCGCATGGCCAGGCCAAGCGCGTCTTCCACATGCACAAAATTAATGTCGCGTAGCGTGCGCCGCAAGCGATGGATGGCCTGGCGCAGCGTGGCTCGCCTCAGGGCCAGCGGCAACTCTCGCCAGGCCGCCAGATCAAAGGTGATAGATTGCCCCGACTCGGCCCGCACAATGCGAGGCCAGCTTTCTTCCACTAGTTGATGCAACAGTTCATAGTCGGCGGCCAGCACAAAAGCCGTGCGGCAGAGCACCGTGCGCACCTCTGGGTTGTGAGTTTCCATTAGCGGCAGCAGCTCGTGGCGCAACCAGTTGCGGAAATAAGTGGTGTCCAGATTCGAGCGGTCAAAGCGCGGCGTGAGGCCATGTTGTTGGCAGTAGGTTTCAATTTCCGCGCGTGGAATCGCCAGCAAGGGGCGAATTAATCTCAGATTCCAGATTTCAGATTCCAAATTGGGGATGGAAAGCAATCTGTCATTTGAAATTTTAAATTTGCCTGCCGTGGCTGTCAGGCCATGGTAATCTGAAATTCGTGTGAGCGGCAGCATGCCCCGCAGACCGGCCAGGCCGCTGCCGCGAATAAAGTGCATTAAAACCGATTCGGCCTGATCGTCGGCATTGTGCCCCACGGCGATGGTCGCAGCGCCCAAGCGGGCGGCCAGCCGGGCCAGAAAGCCATAACGGCATTGACGGGCGGCTTCTTCAATGGCCAGTTTTTCGCGCCGGGCAAAGCGGGCTACATCGCAAGCTTCTATTGTGCAAGCAATGCCCCATTCGTCAGCCAGAGCTTGCACAAAGCGCGCGTCTTGATCCGACTCGGTCCCTCTCAATTGGTGGTTGAGGTGAGCGGCGTGCAGCGTCAGGCCATAATCGGGCGCAAGCGTTTGCAGGATGTGGAGCAGGCACAGGCTGTCTGGCCCGCCCGAAACTCCTACCACAACTGTCTCATTGCGCGGCAACAAGCTGAATTTGTTTACGTATCGGCAAACTTGCCAGGTCAAATCGTGTTGACAATAGCCCATAAAATGCCTGCTTTACTGCAAATGTAGCGCAAACCTTGTCTTTTGTTGACTGTCATTATACCGCAGCTTGGGTGGGGGTGGAATTGCTTTTAATTGACTTGTGGTATAATCTTTGGTTGGCAGAGTGAGAATTAGCTTGCCAAAGCAATCATTAGGAGTCATTGGTGTTTAATCCAATTAATGCCCTTTTGGGATTATTCTCTCTCGATATTGGCATTGACCTGGGCACCGCCAACACCTTGGTGTGCGTGCGTGGCAAGGGCATTGTCATTAACGAGCCTTCCTGGGTGGCAATTGATCGGCGCACCAAGCGCCCCCTGGCAATTGGGGCAGAGGCCAAGGACATGGTGGGCCGCACCCCTGGTAACATTATTGCTGTCCGGCCCTTGCGTGATGGGGTGATCAGCGAGTTTGAAATTACGGCGGCCATGCTAGATTATTTCATTCGCAAGTCGCACAGCCACCTGCTCTTGCCGGTGCCGCGTCCACGGGTCGTGGTGGGCATTCCCAGCGGCGTGACCGAAGTTGAAAAGCGCGCCGTGTATGACGCGGCCATTGCCGCGGGCGCTCGCGAGGCCTATCTCATCGAAGAGCCGATGGCGGCTGCCATCGGCGGCGGGTTGCCAGTGATGGAAGCGCGCGGCAGCATGGTGGTGGACATTGGCGGCGGCACCACCGAAGTGGCCGTCTTTGCGCTGGGCGGCATTGTCACCTGGCGCAGCTTGCGCATTGCCGGCGACGAGATGGATGAAGACATTATGCAATACGCCCGCCAAAAGTACAACTTGCTTATCGGCGAAAGCATGGCCGAGCGGGTCAAGATGGACATTGGTTCTGCTTATCCCCTGCCCGAAGAAAAAGTGACCACCTTGCGCGGACGCAATCTGGTGACCGGCTTGCCAGAAGCGGTGGAAGTATCTTCAATTGAAATCCGCGAAGCCCTGAGCAATTCGGTCAACATGATTGTGGATGTGGTTCGAGAAACGCTAGACGCTACCCCGCCCGAGTTGATTGCCGATCTGATGGAGATTGGGGTGGCATTGGCGGGCGGCGGAAGTTTGCTCAAGGGCCTGGCCCAGCGCCTGACCGAAGAGACCAAAATCCGCTGCTGGGTAGCGCCCGATCCATTGTCGTGCGTATCGCTTGGGGCCGGCAAGGTTTTGGAAGAGCTTGATGTGTTGAAGGTGGTGCTTGCCAGCACTGACCGGCGCTACACTGGGCGCATCCAACCCACACGCGGTTCATCGCTGTTATAACTACAACCGTCTAGCACAAGATAGCCTTGGGCGCGCTCGGTAACCAGCGGTTATTTTTATGAATCCTCGTCCTCGTTCCAGTTCCTGGGTATTAGTTATTTTGGTTGGCTTGACCTTGTTGGGTTTGGCCCTGCACGAAACCGGGCAGCTCAAGCCGGTCGAGGATTTGCTCATGCTCGTCGTCGGGCCGGTGCAGCGCTCGGTGGCCGGCCTGGTGGGCAGCAGCACCGATCTGGCGCAGGCTTTTAGAGACGTGCGCGAGCTGCGGGCCGAAAACGAGCGCCTGGAAGACGCCAACAATGCGCTGGCCGCCGAGAACATTCGACTGAGAGAAATTGAAGCCGAAAATGTCACGCTGCGCGAATTGCTCCAGTTCAAGCGCAACGCCCCCAATTATAAAATGACGGCCGCCGAGGTGGTGGGGCGCGATCCCAGCGCATTGCTGCAATACATCATCGTCAGCGCCGGCGAGTTGGATGGCATCCAGCCGGGCATGCCGGTGGTGGCCGGTGGGTCCAGGTTGGTGGGGCGGGTGGCCCGGGTTTACCCGCGCACCTCCAAGATACAGCTCGTCAACGATGCGGCCAGCTCTGTCAATGCGCTGGTTGAAAGCAGCCGGGCCACGGGCCTGGTGCGCGGCCAGCCAGATGGCACATTGAAAATGGATTTTATCCGGCTAGAGGAAAAGGTCAATCCTGGCGATATTATCTTGACCAGCGGCTTGGGGGGCAATTTCCCGCGCGCTCTGATCATTGGCCAGGTGACCGAGGTGGACAAGCGCGATATCGAGTTGTTTCAATCTGCCCACATTCGCCCCGCCGTCAACCTGGCCCAGTTGGAAATTGTGCTGGTGATTACGAATTTTGAGCCGATAGAATGAGCCTTTATTTTGTCGTGCCGTTTCTTGCTTTGGTCGCCATCCTTCAAACTGCGTTGGTGCCTGCGCTGGGTGTGGGAGGCGTGCGTTTTGAGTTGATGCTGTTGATGGTGATCGCTTGGAGTGTGCGGCGCGGCGCGGTTGAAGGCGCTGTGTGGGGTTTTTGTGGCGGGCTGGTGCTAGACCTGTTTTCGGGCGTGCCGATGGGCGCCAGCGCGCTGGCTTTGATGGTGGTGGCCATGCTTACCGGCCTGGCGCAAGGCACGCTGGTGCGGTCGCGGGTAGCTCTGCCTTGGTTGATGGCAGCCTTGGGCACGTTTGTTTATCATGGCGTTATTCTGATTGTGCTGTCTATTATGGGGCGGCCCGTTGATGTTGGGGTGGCTCTGGTGCGCCAGGCGTTGCCGACGGCAGTCTATAATGTGGTTGTGATGATAGCTGTGTACAGTTTCTTGGCCTGGGTAGATCGGCGCACAGGCGAGCCTGAATTGAGATGGTAAGGATCAAGTTTGACGTTGAATGTTAAACGTTGGATGAGGAGCTTTTAGAGTTATGGCGCGCGCTTGGCAAACACTGCCCGAAGATTGGGCCGGCGATGACGGCGGCATGCTGGGCCTGCCCCACGATTTGACGCAAGCGCACACTGATCACCCGCTGGGCTTTCGCTTGCGCCAGATGTCTTTTTACGCCATCATTGCGCTGGTGTTTGTGGTCTTTGTTGCGCGGCTGTGGCATTTACAGATCACCCAACGCGCTTACTGGACCGAGCGCGCCAAAAATAACAGTTCGCGGCTGATCTCTTTGCCGGCCTTGCGCGGCATCATTTATGATCGCTACGGCCAAGCGTTGGTGTACAATATCCCCAAGTTCACCGTGTCAATCATCCCAGGCTATTTGCCAGAAACAGAAGACGGCTACCGCGACCATCCAGCCGAGGCCAAGGTCTTTGAGCGCCTGTCCGAATTGCTGGCCATGCCGGTGACCACCATCACGGGCACGCTCAGCTTGACGCAAACCAAAGAATTGGGCATCAAAGACATGGTTGACCTGGCGCTCGACCCTGAAGCGGGTTTTTACACCGGCCCCTTTCGCCCGGTGGTCATTAAAACCGGCGTAGACCGAGAAGTGGCGATGATTATTCTTGAAGAAGCCAGCCATTTGCCCGGCGCGCAGGTGAGCATTGATTCAATCCGCGAGTATCCCCAGGGGCCTATCTTTGCCCCATTGATAGGATACTTGGGCAAAATTTCCCCGGACCTGTTAAAGGAGTATGAATCAGAGGGCTATGACGCGGCGACCGATTTGATTGGCCTGACTGGCATTGAGTATACCACTGAAGAAGATTTGCGCGGCGTCAAGGGCTATAAATACATTGAAGAAGATGTGGCCGGGCGTGAAGTGCGTGTGGTAGAGCAGGTCACCCCTACCGCCGGCAGCAGCGTGTATCTTTCTATTGACGCCGGCTTGCAGGTGGCGGCCTACGAATCGCTGAAAGCGCAGATTGATGAAATCAATCGCTATTACGGCAAAGATGTCACACAGCGCGGCGCGGTGATTGCTTTGGATCCGCAAACGGGCCAGGTGCTGGCCATGGTCAGCTTGCCAGCGTATGACAACAATGTGTTTGCTCAGGGAACTGCCCGGCCTGATTACGGCGATGCGCTGCAGGCGTTGCTGCAAGATGCCCATCGTCCGCTCATCAACCACGCCATTGCCGACCGGGTTCAGCCCGGTTCGACCTTTAAAATCATTGTCGCATCGGCCGGCTTGCAAGAGCAAATTATCACCCCAAAAACCAAGATCTTTGACCCCGGCACCATCGTTGTGCCAGACAAATATTACCCCAATGACCCTGGCCGCGCCAAAAGCTTTTCTTGCTGGAACAAGGCCGGCCACGGGTATATTGACGTGGTGCATGCCCTGGCCGAATCTTGTAATATCTTTTTCTACGAAGTGGGCGGAGGGCTGGATATTCCTTCTGAACCTGTGTTCAAAGGATTGGGCGTCAAGCTGCTGGGGCAATATGCCAGACTGTTTGGCCTGGGCAGTCCCACAGGCGTTGACTTGCCCGGCGAAGCCGGCGGACGGGTGCCGACTGCCACGTGGAAGCGTTTGGTATTCGCTGAAAACTGGTCTACCGGCGACACGTACAACTTTTCAATCGGCGAAGGTTTTCTAGAAGTCACTCCCATCCAGATGCTCAATGCGGCGGCGGTTATTGCCAATGGCGGCACGTTGTACCGTCCCCAGTTGGTGCACCATGTCACCAGTGTTGATGGAAAAGAGGTGCAGGGCTTTCAGGCTCAGCCCATCACCCGCACCTTGCCGATTTCACCCGAGTATATCTCTTTGGTCCAGCAGGGGATGGAAATGGCCGTCGCTTCGGGCACGTCGGTCAAGGCTCAGGTGCCCGGCGTGCGGGTGGCCGGTAAGACTGGCACAGCCGAGTTTTGCGATGACCTGGCGCAGCAGCGCGGTTTGTGTTTTTCCGGGCATTGGCCCACCCACGCCTGGTTTTTGGCCTATGCGCCGGTGGAAAATCCCCAAATCGTGCTGGTGGTGTATATATGGAACGGCGGCGAGGGGTCAGAGCGGGCCGTGCCGGTGGCAAAGAAAATCCTAGATTACTATTTCACGCGCCCAGACCCATCAGCCCCAGCAAATGAGACAGGCGCAGAATAAAAGGTCTGTTTCACCGCAAAGATGGCAAGCTCACCCATTGATATTCTCCGAAAACGCATAGAATTTGTCCCCCTCCGCTGGCTGATAGCCGCTACTGGCCTGGTGCTGGGTTTATTTGTGGCGCGCGTAGGCTATGAGCTTTGGCCGGGGGCGCTGGCTGCCCTGGTCGCCTGGCCGGTAGCGCCTGTGATAGGGCTGGGCGCTGCGGCATTGATGGTGGCACTGTATCGTTGGCGGGGTGACCGAATTGGCCCAAGCGTATTTTTGCCGTGGCTGCTGCTGTTGCTGTATGTGCTTCAGCCTGCGGTCAACTTGCTGCAGGCGTTGGTGTTATGCGCAAGCGCGGCGGCCCTAAGCTTGATGTGCCTTGCGCAGGCGCTGGGGGCGCAAGAATGGCAACTGCGCTGGGGAGGGCGGGCTGTGTTGTTTGTAGCCTTGTTGGCCCTCTATCTGCCTACGATGGGGCAAACGGTAGGCAAAGCCGACACCTTTGAGTTTCAGGTGGTCGCGCCGTCTCTCGGCGTGGCACACCCCACGGGTTATCCTCTTTATCTATTGCTGGGCAAATTGTTTTCCTTGCTGCCATTTGGATCGGTGGCGTGGCGGGTGAATCTTGCTTCGGTGGCGTGCGCGCTTGTGGCCGTGGGCGTGCTGTATAGCGCCATTGGCCAGGTGCTGGCCTGCGCCAACGGCTCTGACAATGGCCAACGCTTGCAGGCATTGACGGCGGCGCTGGCACTGGCGGCTTCGCCCGTCTTTTGGTCGCAGGCGATTGTGGCCGAAGTGTATGCGCTCAATGCCGCATTTGTGACGGCAATGTTGTGGTTGGCGTTGTATGGCCTGGGCAAGCAGCGCGAGGCCGGTTGGAACGCGCGGCGCTGGCTGTTTGTGTTGGCGCTTGTCTATGGGATTAGCCTGACCAATCACCTGACCATGGTGTTGGTGGCCCCCGTGTTGGCTCTGACGGTTTGGTGGGTGCGCCCCCAACTGTCGCGTTTAGATTGGCTCAAAGCGGCTGGGTTGTTTGTGCTGGGGCTATCCATTTACCTGTACATTCCGGCGCGTTGGCCGGCGCTCCATAATGGTCAGGGGATGCCATTGGGTGAATTCGTTGGCTGGATCACGGGCCGCCAATTTGGGGGCGCTTTGCAACCGGGGCTGTGGCGCGATCCGACCCGCTGGAGGATTTTGGCGCGCCTGCTGTTAGAGGCTTTTGGGCCTGTGGGCATTGCCCTGGCAGGCGTGGGCGTGGTGAGTTTGCTGTTTCGCTATCGCCGGGCGATTGCTATCACGGCGTTGGCTTTTGTGGTGTACTGCGCGTATGCCTTGGTTTACAATGTGCCAGATATTTCAGTGTTTCTCATCCCCGCTCATATCATCATGGCCGTGTGGATTGGCGCAGGGATATTTCAGATTACAAATTTCAGATTTCAAATTGCAAATTTAAAATTCAAGATTCAAAATTCCGGGCTTCCAATCTTGAATTTGAAATTTGGCATTTTAAATTTACTTTTTATCCTTTTGTCATTGAGTTTGATGTGGAGCAATTTGCCCAAAGTAGATCAGAGCCAAGCCGGCCAAGCCCTGGTTGACTGGGGGCGCTATGTGCTGTCGCTGCCGCTGCCGCGCGGAGCGGCCATTTTGGCCGACAGTGAAAAAATTGCGCCGTTGTACTATCTCAAAAGCGCCGAGGGCATGCGGAGCGATATAGACATGTTGGTGATGGGCACCGAGGAGTTGTATCGCGCCGAGCTTGACCGGCGCGTGGCTGAAGGGCAGCCGGTATATTTGGCGCGCTATTTGCCTGGATTGGCCGGGGTCTATCGGCTCCATTCGGTGGGGCCGCTGGTTCGGGTGGCAAACACTTTACAGCGAACTTTGCCATTGACGCCCATCGCCCAGCGATTGAGCATTTCCTTCAGAACGCAAGACCAGCAGCCAGCGGGTATCAGGCTATTGGGCTATGATTTATCGCCTGGCCAAGATGTGTATCACCTAACTCTATATTGGCAGGCCCAAGTTGCGCAAACAGTCAATTATCATGTGCGCCTGCGCCTGGTGAATGAGAGCGGCCTGGAGTGGTGGCAAGACCCTGGCACACACCCGGTCAGTGGTTACAACCCGACGGCGGCGTGGTTGCCCGATGAAATCATTGCCGACTATCACGAAATTCCTGTCGGCAGCACGTGGCCGCCAGGGTCTTTACGTTTGCAAGTGGGTCTGTTCTTGCCCTTCAGCGAGCAAGGTTTGTACCCTGTGGCCTCGGTTCCAGGCGAGCCGGATGCGGCGATGGATGAGCTGTGGTACGATGTGGCGCGCATTGATTTGGACCAGGCCGAGCAGCCCGCTTTGCCTGTTGCGCTGCGGGCGAATTTTGGCGGACAGGTGCTTTTGCGGGGCGCGAGTCAGCCGGGCGTGGTGCCGCCTGGCGGACGTGGCGAGATTGTGCTAGAGTGGGAAAAGCTCGCCCTGGCAGGGGAGTATAGTCTGTACATGATATTGACGCCCGTCGCCGGTCAGCCGCAAAGCGCGGCCCAGCGGGTTTCTGCCCAAGTGATTCAAACGGCGCCCTTTGCAGGCGAGTATCCCTTGTCGCACTGGCAGGTGGGCCAGCCGCTGCAGATGCTGGTTCGTTTTGAAGCGCCAGAGCAGGCGGGCCAGTACATGCTGCGAGTGGGTTGGATGGATGCCGAAGGGCGATTGGTGGCGGCTCGCTGTGGCTGGATGGGGCAGGTAGCTTTTGATTGCCCGGTGACAAGCTGGCAGGTAAAAGGAGCGCGGCAAGAGACCGGCATTAACCTGGCCGACCAGGTGATTTTGGTCAAGGCACAGCTTGGCAGCCAAGCTCTGCGCCCAGGTGAAAAGCTGACTGTCAATCTGCGCTGGCAGGGGTTAAAAGTTTGGCCGGCTGATTACACGGCCTTTGTGCATTTGGTTGGGCCAGATGGCAAGTTGTATGGGCAGGTGGATGCCTATCCTGTTCAGGGCACGCTGCCCACAACACAGTGGCAAGCTGGGCAGATTGTGGATGACCCTTACACGCTTACGCTAGCGCCCAATGCCCCACCCGGCGAATACCAGGTTCAGGTGGGCTGGTATCTACTGGCCACACTGCGCCGCCTGAGCGTGCTGGATGCGGCGGGTCACCCAATAGATGATCGGGTGATTATTGGGCGGGTGACGGTAGCGCCGTGAGCGGGGTGATGGGGGGAGATGAACATGGTTTACTCACCGATAAAACGGGCTGTTTTTGCCGGGCTGGTCTTTGACGAGCAGGAGCAGCCGGTTGATACGGCTTATGTGGGAGATGCTCCTTGTTATGTCGTCATTGATGCCGGCTTTAGGCGGCACATTGAGGCTGAAAAGATAGACCGCCAGGTTCTGAAAATGCTGCACGAGCAGGTTATGGCAAACCGCGACTTGGTGACCGAGGGGATGCTGGCTTTTATGGGCAAGGACGATCTTTTCACCAAGGCGATGATTGATGTTTCGCTGGACAAGGCGGAAGAAAACCTGGCCCAACTCATGGAGCAGGGCTTGCCCGAAAGCGCCCGATCTTGGCTGGGCATGTTGGGCTTTCGAATTGTCATCAATATCCACGGCGAAGTGGTGCGCCTGGATTCTCCTGGCATTATTGCCGAAGAGTAAAAGCTCGCGGCGTCTTGATGCGCCGCGAGCTTTTACTCTTCCTCGCCAAACACAATCGCTTCAAATGAAAAAAGCTGGGTGTCTTTATCTTTCCAGGCCGTCTCGTTCAGCCAGGCCTTGTGGCACAAGCCCCGCAAAAAGGTCTCTCGATCCCAGCCTTGCTCCACCGGCACTTGCGGCAGCAACAGCCCCGAGTGACGCCCCTTGACAATCATCAACCCGTGCCGGCCCACCTCCACATCTTGGGCTTGAATGGGCCTCATGGGTGTTAGCACGCTGATCTCGATGTGCAAGCCGGGCACTTCGCTGGCTGCCGTCGGCGGAAAGCGTGGGTCGTCTGTTGCCGAAGAGATGGCATTATTTTTCACCGACTCGATGAGCGGCATGCGGGCGGCAATTTCGCCGCGGCAGCCGCGCAGTTCGCCAGTAGCGCGCACGCGCAAGGTGACAAAAGTGGCGCGCGGCGCTAACAGCGCCGGAGACTGGGTTGAAAAGCTTGGGGGCTTGCCCTGGCCCAGGTACTCGGTCAGAGTTTGCCGGGCAACGTGAAGCAACGTTTCTTTGTCTTGTGTTGTCAATTCTTCAGATTGAGCGGTCATGTCGCCTCCCGGTCAGTTTTTGCAAAGCGCACGGCTCCATAGCCCACCACACGCCACTTGTCGCCGGCCGGCACATCGCCCGAATTGGCGTATTTCAACAGCGTAGCCTGAGCGCCCTGAGCCTGCGCATACAGCATGACGGTTCTAACCGGCCCAATGCCACAGGGAGCAATGCTGTGCATATCGGCGCTTTTTTGCTTGGCGGCTTCGTCAGCGGCTACCTGGTCGAGCGCCGAAACATCCAGGCTGGTGATGGCCTTGAG
The DNA here is from genome assembly GCA_041740315.1 of Thermoflexales bacterium. Classification (GTDB taxonomy): domain Bacteria; phylum Chloroflexota; class Anaerolineae; order Fen-1058; family Fen-1058; genus JBGSMF01. The sequence continues at coordinate 2,737 of JBGSMF010000122.1, read as the reverse complement.
GGTAGCGCGATCCATACGGTTTGCGTCTTCATAGCTCCAAAAGTGCGATAGGTCACTGGAGGCGATGATCAGAGCCTGGCGGCCTTGCAGTGTTTTAGCTAATGCATTGGCCAGAGCCTGGCAGCTTGCCAGCGAGGTATCGCAGACTATAATCGGCACAAAGGCCTTGCCGGGTTGCACCCGCTGCAAAAATGGCAATTGGACTTCGATGGAATGTTCACGCGCGTGCGGGCCATGCTGAGCCTGGATGCGGCCCTCGGCATCAATCAAGGCCTGAGCCAGTTCGGCGTCTATCGGCACTTGGCCTAACGGCGTGCTAAATGCGCCGCGTTCCCATACAGCCAGGCTGCTGCCGAGCGGGTCGGTGTGGTTGGCGCCCAGGATGACAATGGCGTCATACTCTATGCCCTCGATTTGCTTAAAGGCTTGGGCTGCCACGTGCCCCGAATACGTGTAGCCGGCGTGAGGGCTGATGAGCGCGATGGGCTTGGGCGCGGTCTTGGTTGCGCCGGCCAAAAACTCGTCTACCATAGCGCGCAGCGTTGCCTGCGCGCCTGGATAAAACATGCCAGCCACCGCCGGATTCCGGATATCTTTGGAAAACTGCATGCTGCACCCCCTTCTTTCCCAAATCTTTCCCAATCCTCCATATTGAGGATAGCACAAACGCTTGACCTAGTCAATGCCTGCATTTTCAAGATTGACAGACGGCCAAGCTTGGGCTATAGTCGGGGTATCACGCTGGAGGAGAGAAAACATGGCCGACGAGGTTGAATATCGCCCGATGATGAGGGATTTTCCCGCCGATGAGCGCCCGCGCGAGCGCCTGGCCCACGCAGGAGCCGGGGCGCTATCTACCGCCGAGTTGTTGGCCATCATTTTGCGCACGGGGGTGAGCGGCGAAAATGTGCTCGATGTGGCGCATCGCCTGCTGGCAAAATACGGCGGGCTGGCCGGCCTGGCGCGAGCCAACCTGGCCGAGCTGTGCGCAGAAAAGGGCCTGGGCGAAGCCAAGACGGCCCAGCTCAAGGCTGCGCTCGAACTGGGGCGGCGGCTTTTGGTCACTGCGCCTGAAGAACGCCCCCAGGTCAAAAGCCCGACCGATGCAGCCAATTTGCTGATGGGCGAAATGGGCTTGTTGGAGCAAGAGCACATGCGCGTGGTGCTGCTAGATACGCGCAACCGCGTGCAGGGTATTTGCACGGTGTACCAGGGCAGCCTGAATACCACCTCGGTGCGGGTCGGCGAACTGTTTCGAGATGCCATCCGCAGCAACAGCGCGGCCAGCCTTGTGGCGCACAACCATCCCAGCGGTGCGCCAAGAAGCGCATAGGTAGAGAGTCTCTATGAGACCCTGTAAGGAGCGTACAGTGTGGCTAGGGGGACAGGGGCGAAGACCAGAGGCAGAATCGCTTCTGAAGCTCCCCCGACAATGTGGCTATGGAAACCCTACTTTCCAAAGGCTGCTAGCCAGAACGTTGCTATGGTTACGAAAAGAAACTGCTGTTTGAAGCGCCGAAGGTTGGACTACCCGCCTACGGTAGGGAGAGGGTAGAGTTATCGGAATTCCTTACTCGCTAGGTAAGGAATAGTCTCGGATGGGCAGGAAGCCAGGCGCTCAAAAGAAACCTGGTCTCCCCGATAACGAGCGAGGCAAAGAGCCGAGCAAGGCGTACAGGCAGAACCTAAGGCAACGTGATGACGCTACCTATGTGAACTTGGGAACTGTGTGCGGCTCTCCAACAACAATGGAGTAGGTCAGCCTGCGACCAATGCCACACACAGGGCGGAGCCCCCGTAGTAGTCGCCGGAATCACGCCCGGCCAAGGAGACGGTAACACCGCTCACAGGGCAAAGGGGGGCAGTTGAGTTCAATGCAAAGTCATAAGCAAACTAAGTCGGAGGAAGGACGTATGAGCCTAACAAAGATGACCCAAAAGCAAATGACCCTAGCGATAACGGCGCGTGACAATCCAGAGCACAGGTTTACCAACCTGTATAGTCTAATGCATTGGGACTATTGGATTGAAGGTGCCGCCGCCACAGTCCTGGCACGACCCGGCAGCTCGACGGCAGGAGTTGATGGCAAAACGAGAGACGCTTTCCTAGCAGACTACCAAAATCAGATCAACATCATACTACAAGAGCTAAAGCAGAAAACGTACATGCCACAACCAGTACGCAGAACGTACATACCAAAGAGCGATGGACGACAAAGGCCACTGGGCATACCTGTGCTCAGAGATCGAATCGTCCAAGAAGCCCTACGCGCGATCTTAGACCCGATTTACGAATCGGGCTTTTGGTCACACTCGTATGGCTTCCGAAAAGGCCGGAGTACGATGGACGCCATAGCCGTGGTTATGTCCCACATCAACAACCGAACGTACTACTATGTGATCGAAGGAGACATCAAGGGCTACTTTGACAATGTGCATCACAGAAAGCTCTTGAGCATCCTCAAGAAACGCATCGCAGACAAGGACATCATCACGCTTATCTGGAAGTTCCTCAAAGCTGGCGTAATGGAAGGTGGACTCTTTGCACGAACAGAAACCGGAGTTCCCCAAGGGGGATTATGCAAAGCTTTGCATAAGCCGCCTTATGCAAAGAAAGCTATTATGCAAAGTAACGGCCCCAAACACAGTCAAATTCGCTGTTTCAAGACGATTTACTTTGCATAATCTCCGAAATGATGTAACTTGCCAGAGCTTGACGGCTCAAAATATCATTTTGG
>JBGSMF010000121.1:0-20167 GCA_041740315.1 Thermoflexales bacterium | reverse complement strand
GCAGGTATTTTTTGGTCTTTATTCAGTTTAAGGGTAGTGCCAAGAACAATACTATAATCAGAATCATCTGCCAGTCGCAGCGCAATCCGACGTGCTATAATACTAGTGAAAACAGAAGGAATATCTCCTGCTCGATCCCCGACCAACACAATATGGATACCATAGGGCCCGCCATCACGGGCCAAGCGCTGAAGTGAAGACGATATATCTTCCGTAAACATTGAAGTGTTACGAAATTCTGCAAAGCCGGTGATGACTACAACAATTGCGGGCAGTGCTTGTCCGGGTATCTCGCGCAGGCGGACCAAACCATCTACACTGGCTTGATCGCATCGGCTTTTGCGTTCACTCAGGGAGTCAAGTAAGAACCGGAATAAGCGTAGTATACGTTCTTCATCCAGAGGGGTAAAGAGCCTTCCAACATGTGGTAAGCCATCAAAGACTGAAAGTGCTTGTTGCCCACCGAACTCGAGTAGATAAAAGTTCAATTCGTCTGGTGTGTGAGTATATGCTAGACTCAGGATTAGAGTGCGAATCCATGCCTCTTTCCCAGAGCCTGGGGCACCTATTATAATAAGGTGCCCGTCTTGATCATTTAGCTTGAGTAACCAAGGATATTGAGATTGGCGTGCGGGATTATCCACCAAACCTAATACTGCCTCCAGCCAGGGTCGGTTAGGCAAGGAAGGGGGACGTGAGGCATCTAGCATTGAATCCTCTGGGGTGGCAACGGTATGACTAAACACCCAATTCGTTCCATCCCAACCGTCGTAACTTTCTTGACGTAACAAAATTGGTAATGCTATGTGATCTGGTAATGGGTCAGGCCAGGGGCTAGATAGTTTTTGAATTTCATCTCTTTGTGCGTCAGCTATCAGTTTTTCGACTACGAGTTCAATATCTGTGGGCCAGGCAGGGGTATCTTCCTGCTTCCGCTTCTGACTGGAATCAAATAATTGGGTCTCCCACCCCAATGGCGAGATTTCAGCAATGACGATTTTGTGCCGTAGAGGTCCAGTATCTCCGGCTGTGGGATATCGACCTGCTACGCGAGCTGTATGGAATAGTTCGAAGACGTCGTCATTACCTACCTGTAAGTATCCACGGCCTGGAATTCTGGGCAGGTTAGCTGCCTCTGGGCGATGTAGCATTTCTTGGCTTTCCTGGCGAGACTCAACACGCAGGCAGATACGGAATTTAGCATTAGCCCAGATTTGCTGTTTAACGACACCGGCGGGACTTTGGGTGGCTAAAATCAAATGAACCCCAAGAGATCTCCCTGTTCGCGCTATGCGGATCAACCCGTCAATGAAATCAGGATAGTCAGTGACTAGTTCAGCAAACTCGTCAATAATTACCACCAAGCGTGGCAATGGTTCTATCTGGTCCTCTGAATTTTTCTCCTTGCTTTGCCAAAATAGCGCTTGGTAGTGAGCAATCTCAACAACATGTACATCATTGAACAATCTTTTGCGCCGATCTATCTCAGCGTCTAATGCTATCAATGCTCGCTCTGTTAGATTGCCGCTTATATCGGTAACCATGCCAAGAGTGTGTGGTAGCCTCTGCAGATCAGCAAAAGTGCCACCACCTTTAAAGTCTACCAGTACAAATCCCACATCATATGGATGATGAGTAAGCGCAATGGCTACTACCAAAGTTTGTAGCAACTCACTCTTGCCTGATCCTGTAGTCCCAGCAACCAATCCATGTGGACCATGAGCAGTATGGTTCAGATCCAAGATCATTGGCTGACCGCCCCGCCTTATGCCGATTGGTACTCTGAGATATTGAGGAGAAGATGGTCGGTTTTTCTTCCAGTTGTCTGTTGCATCAAACTGATCAAGTGACTTGATATCTACGAGTGTAAATAAGCGAATATGAGTTTGCAATTCACTTTCCCCGCGGACAGTTTGTACTTCTAGCGGAGCTAGGCGACGAGACATCTGTTCTGCAAGCAGCACTTCGGTGCCTTCTGGTTCAAAGGTCAATGATTCCCCGCCCAAGCCAGCCACTGTGTACGTGGCTCCCCCTTGAGACTTTTGCTCAACAACTGAACAGCACCCTGTTGGAATGTCTTTGAATTGATCAACCAAGAAAATAGCAGTTGCATGTAGGCGTGTACTTTCAGTGAGCAGTAGGCTGATAGCTGGATCGCCTCGGACCAGTTCATAGTCTTCAACAACAAGCACTAACCATGGAAAAGAGTCGGCAACTTGATCGCCTGGCTGAGGAGTTCCTAAACTGTTTTGTCGATGATGCAACTCATCGAGTAAATCAATTAGCATATAACTCACAGATGAGAAAAGATTATTGGCAAGATAATGCTTTTTTGTGCGTGAATTTAACGCGTAGGTATGGGGAAGCCACTTTAACCAATGCCACTCGTGCTCTCTTGTTTGGGAATATACAGCTAGCAAATGTACCTCATCAGGCGAGTGATGTGCTATCAATTTACATATGAAAGATCGGGCAAAATCTGTGCGAAATTTGATGGAACCAGCAATACCCATTGGTCCATTCTCTTTTAGGTTTGCTGTGATTGGTACCCCAGGCACAAAGCGAAACTCTTGCGCAATATTCTGTGCAGCTCTTAACTGTGGGGCGGGCCAATCGGAGTGCGGTGGCACAATTTCCACACCAGAAGCTAGCATACCTATGCCCAGTCGGATGCGTAGAAAGTCATCATCCATTGGTCTGCGTTCCCATAAGCGGGGGGCGCGGTTCTGTGCCCAAGATAAAAGAGTGGGAAGGTCCGGGTCTGCATCTCTACGAATATGTTGCTGAGTTTCGCGCAGGCGCATCAGCTCAGATCTTTTTTGGTCCAAGATGCTTGAGTATTGCTGTTCATGTTTCCGATTTTCCTTCTCACGTTCATTGTTTTGGACAATGGAACCAACAATGGAGGTTGTAACTGAGAACATTGACATTACTAGCATGGGAATGGCAAGTAGCCAATTCTTATATATCATCCCATAAGCACTTGCCATAATTAGTAACCCTGCCAATGGTAGGCCCATTAGAAACCAGTTTCTACCTTGCGAAGTAGTGGGGCTAGGCGGAGCAGGAATTTCAATTTTCCCCGAGGGTAATGCGACCCGAATTCGAGGTGGGCGGTTGAAAGGTATTGTGCCTGGCATTATGGTGGCTCCTTGACAAGATTAGTTCTGCTTTAGGATGGCTTCGATATATAATACCATAAATTGGGCAGATTTACTTCTTCGGGTTTGTGGGAATTTGATGGTAAAAACCCCAACTCTACCTGGCTGGGCAGACAAACTGGTTGCTGTTCGTTGGGTCAAGTCTTGGTAGTCCACGAATAATCATTGTGATTACGTTATATCACAATGTGGGTACATATGAAGCTCGCTTGTCCTCTACGCCCAATGAGGTATAATCACAGCATCGTATCTCGCCAGGTTCCTCTGAACCAAAACTCGCCAGGTCACCCTAAAATGGGTGGCCAGGGGGTCAAAAGTATACAGGGTAGGGGGGCGACTCATAACCCAAAGGTCGTCGGTGATTTGGACCCACTCCCCGCCGCTTTGCCGCAGTTTCAAAACTGCGGCGTTTTATTTTGCTATAGGTCCCAGGCTATCTTAAACAGGGCAGGGGCAGTAACCTAACTCGAAGACCATGGGGACTGAAATTCTCGAAAGCTATTGCTGGCTTCTTTCCCAAAGCTCCTGTTTTGTCAAACAGTTCCAACCCTTTAGCTCGATAAACCAAAGTAGATTGTCCAACACTGGGCAACAATGTCCAGCAGAATGGCGCAAAGATACTTGTCATTCGGTGATGCAGTGTATCGTACGAGCATTTGACAAGCAATCCCGTACATGGTATAGTCGTTTCATAAAAGGGCACAAATGTATACTTTGCTGAAACCAATTCACGTACGGGAGGAGCTTTTGCGCCGGGGCGTAGGCATTTTCACGCCGCGAGACTTTAAGCGTATCTTTGGAGTCAACCGTATCAGAACTAAATATTTCCTGGAAGAATATACCCACAATGGGCTTTTCTTGCGCCTCAAGAATGGATTATACGCTTTAAAGACCGACCTGCCGCCAGAAGAAGAGATTGCCAACTGTCTCTATCGTCCCTCTTATCTCTCATTCGAATACGCGCTGGCTGCGCACAATATTCTGCTGGAGATGCCCTACGCGGTTACTTCAGCCACCCCCAAGCCCACGCGCGCTTTTGTTGTTGGAGAAAGAACCTTTTCTTACCTGACTATCAAGCGCGCCGCCTTCGCAGGCTATGCCCCAACCCGGCGGAGCGGGCGCACGGTGCTGATCGCTGACCCGGAAAAGGCGCTGGTGGACTATCTCTACTTTGTTTCCCTAGGCCGCAAACCCGGCAACGAGCGACTCGACACCGCCCACCTGGATCGGCAAAAGGCATTGAACTATGCCGGCCTATACCAAAGGGCCAGTTTGGACCAATTGGTCAAGGAGAGGCTATGATCACCGCCGAGGCCATCAGAGCATTAGCCGTCAAGTTTCAGACTACTGAACTGAACGTGCGGCGCGAGTATTGCCAGCACCTGTTCCTGTCCTATTTTTATCAGCAGTCGCTCACCGACCAAGTCTATTTCAAGGGTGGCACGGCGTTGAGGGTGATCTACAACAGTCCACGCTTTTCGGAAGATTTGGACTTTAGTTCTTCTTTGAGAGACATCCACGCTCTGGAGGATGCGGTGGTGGGCGCACTGGCCGAAATCGCGCGTGAGAACGTGGACGTGGACATTGCCGAATCCAAGACGACCAGTGGGGGGTATCTAGCCATCGTCACTTTCCGTGGCGGCGATGCGCCGGTGTCGGTGCAGCTCGAGATTTCACTGCGAGAAGGCCAAAAGCGCGGCGAGGCCGTCACCATCGTCTCTGATTTCATTCCTGCCTATACCATCTTGACATTGGCCAGAGATCAGCTCATTGACGAAAAGATACAGGCGCTTTTGTCCAGGCAAAAGGCGCGGGATTTTTACGACCTATATTTTTTGCTGCGGGCGAACCTGTTGCTGCCCGGCGAGCGAGGCGCCCTGCCTCAGGCATTGGAAACAGTCAGGAGATCCACGCTTGACTTTGAGCAGGAGCTGAAGGAATTCCTTCCTCGGAATCAGCGGGTCGTTCTGCGCGGCTTCCGCGCTGCCTTGGAGAGGGAAATCAAACGCTTCGTGTGAAGGACTTGGCGGGTGCGAGACATAGTGTCCTCTAACCCAAAGGTCATCGGTGGTCCGTTGGGGCCAGGCGCACGACCTGCCGCCAGATTTGCTCGCCTCGCTCAAGCAGATTCAAGAAACCCGCGAAGCGCTGCTGCGCGTCCGTGCTCTATCTCCGACCTGCGGTGCCGAGGCGATTTACCATGCCAACTGTCTGGAGGGCAACTCGCTGACGTTTGAAGAAGCGCAAGCGGTGATCGAGGTGCACCGGCAAACGGCAGTGGATCAAGAGACATGAGCCGCGCCCGCGCCGAGCAAGAAATGCGCAATGGCGTCGAGGTAATGCGCTGGGTTGAGCACCTCTTGAGTGATCAAGCTGTCCAGCGCGCTAGATAAGGTGCTTGAACTTCTGCGTCGGGGCGATTCGCGAATTGCTCCAACCAAATGTGATATAATAAAAGCGCAGGAGGTGCACCATGACTTTAAGCCAAATTGTATCCCAAGCCAAAAGATTGCCGCCGAGGCAGCGATTGACCCTGATCGAAGAGTTGACGCGCTCGGTGCGCCAAGACATGCGCCCGCGTTCAGCTCCAGGTGAGCAATTGATGCATCTGGCCGGTGCTATTTCCCCCCAAGATGCGCAATTGATGCAAGAGGCGATTGACCAGGAATGTGAGCGAGTAGACGCGCATGAGTGGTAGCTACTTGCTCGACACCAATATCGTGATTGCCTTTTTGGGCGGCGAAGTGGCGATTAAGGAGCGCGTTGGGCAAGCCGACGAGATTTTGCTATCCAGCATTGTGGCAGGCGAGTTATATTTTGGAGCACGCAAGTCAGCGCAGGCGCAAGACAACCTGGCGCGGATTGACGAGTTGATTGGTCAAGTAGTCACGCTAGAGTGTGACGCGGAAACAGCCAAGCAATATGGCGCCATCAAAAACACGCTCCGTGAAAAGGGTCGCCCAATACCAGATAATGATATCTGGATCGCGGCGATTGCTCTTCAGTATGGCTTGACGCTTGCAAGCCGCGATGTGCATTTTGCCCAAGTGGAAGGCTTGAAAATCGAGGCATGGTAAATTAACTCTGATTTTGTTTTGCAGGCTTGCGTATAAAACGATGAGCACCAGAACATTTCCTGTGTGTGAGTCGTTTTTGTTTGCAGCCCTGCATCTTCCGCCTTTGCGATGTGGTCAACCCTATGTCCTGCTCAAAATGCGCGCTTGTCTTTTACGTCCAATCGGGTATAATCACCACACTGTATCACGCCAGGTTCCTCTGAACCAAAGCTCGCAAGGCCACCCTAAAACGAGTGGCCCGGAGGTCGAGAGTATACAGGGCAGGAGGGTAACTCATAACCCGGAGGTCGTTGGTTCGAATCCAACCCCCGCCATCTAGGTGCCGCGGTTTCAAGACTGCGGCGCTTTGTTTTACCGTAGACCCCCAGGCCACCCTAAACAGGACAGCATTGGCCAGCAACTTTGCATTAAGCTAGAGATCTCGGGTGACGATGTAACGGGAGACCGCAGACAAAGCTGTTATATAAGGAGAAGGGGGGAAACTGTCCAGAGCAAGTTGCGCGCGCACCTCAAGTGCGCGTGCCTCTTGCAGCGCTTTATCCACTGCGCCAGACGCTCGCACAGCCGCAATCACCCGCTGGATGGTACTCGTATCTCCCGCGTTTCCATTGCGCAATGCCTTCACATCCGGGTCGTTTGGATGAGCTTCGACGTAATAGATGGCGGGGAGCGTGAACACCCCCTGGCGCAGATCACTGCCGACCGGTTTGCCGATTTGATCGGGCGTGCCGATGAAATCTAGGACATCGTCCACAATCTGGAACGCCAGGCCCACTTGATGCCCAAATTCACGCAGGGCTTGTTGAGCGGCTGGGTCGGCCTCTCCCAACATGGCGGCGGCTTGTGTGGAAAGAACAAACATGGTCGCCGTCTTGGCATAGATGCGCTCATAGTAATCGTCGCGGCTGATGCACCCTTTATCGGAAAACCGTTGTCTGATTTCGCCGTTGACGATAGTCATCAACGTCTGGGCAAACAGATCAACCACATCAGCGTGGCGCGTCCGGGCGATGAGACCAGCGGCGCGCGCAAACATATAGTCGCCGGCGAGCACGATGGCATCAGTGGGCCAATCGGCGTTGAGGGTGGGAACGCCGCGCCGCAACAATGCCACGTCAATCAGATCGTCGTGAACGAGTGTCGCGGTGTGCACCATCTCCACTGCCGCCGCTAACGAGATTGAACGCTCCACATCGGCTCCAAAGACGCCGGCCGTCATCAGGCAGATGGCTGGACGAATGCGCTTGCCGCCGGCGTTCAACAGGCGCTCGGTCGCGGCTGTCAGGACGCGGTGTTCGCCGGCGATGGTCTCGCGCAGACGCAGTTCGACAGCAGCCAACCCGTCTTGAACTGAGGCGAATAATGCTGTGGCGCGGGTTGTGTTCATCGCTTCTCCGCTTGCCGTTTGACGGCTTTCATCACGGCTTCCCTTCTTATCGTTGGCGCCCTCGCTATCCGATCAAAAGCCCGACCGCGACCAATGCCGGCGTCACGACGCTTATGATGACGTTGAGTCCCATGGCCGGGATCAACTTTTTGATGTTCTCGGCGTGTCGAAAGACATTGATGCTTGCCGGCACGGCGATAAAGACGGTCAGCAATCCCAGCAGGCTGGTGAGGGGCAGGTAGTGGAGGCAAGCGCCCGCGAGGAGAGCCAGATAGGCCAAGAAAAGAAATGCGCTATAGATCAGGCTGCTGGTCTGCCGGCCGACGACGATGGGCAAGTGTTTTCTGCCGATGCTCCGATCGGCCTCAACATCAGGGAATTGATTCAGCAGCAGCAAGTTATTTACCAGGAAAAAGGGCAAGAGTGAGGCTACGAACGCTATCCACGAGTATCGCCCGGTGAGGATAAAGTCTGTCCCCATGACCAAGAGCGGGCCAAATCCCAGCCCGGGCGCCATCAGACACAACAGGGGATGGCGTGTCCACCACGTAGTGTAGGTGATGATGACAAACACGCCGGCAAGCCCCACGGGCAACAGAGCCAGCCCGCGCACAGACAGAAAGTATAGGCCGATCAGCGAGGCGAGTGCCAGCGTTATCCCCGCAATGCCCAATGCCGGGCGGGCTAACTCGGGTTGGGCGGGCAGCGTGCCGCTGCCTCCACTGAAAGGCGTCCGGGTTGTTTTAGAATCCAGGCCGCTCTTGAAATCGAAATATTCGTTAAAGGCGTTGACGCTGATGTGGGCGCACACGGCGCCAATAAAGATCAGGACAAGATAGGTCAGGTTGACTGGCCCTGATTCCCGGACGGCGACTCCAACTCCCAATGACACACAAGCCGGGGTCAAGATTAGAAACGGAACGCGCATTGGGCCGAGCAAGAGTTTCAGTTGGTTCATGAGGCAACCTCCAATCATAAAACATAAATACTGCCATTTCGCTTAAATTTTTCAGGCTTTTTCAAATTAGCCTTGCTTTTGTGAGCAAATCGAGTATGAATTTGCATGGGTTGTTTCCAAAATGTCGTTCACCCAGAACAAAAGCGCGAACAATGTGCTGAACGAGTCTAAAGAAATGTCCATTTTGGCGCATTTTTGAATACAACCGGAATCTCGGATTAGCCCGGATTTTTAAGCGAAATGGCAGTAAATAAGTCATAAATCACAAATTGTTCATTGTCGTTCTGCTCGCCGCTTGATGGCTTGCAGCATCAGTATCCGAATATACGAACTGCCCAGGTAAATGACGAACCAATAGCGGGCAAACTTTTTCCGGGCCGCGGGGTCGCTGACACAAGTTCGGCTTTCGGTGCTGACCTTGAAGCAACCGTCATAGCAGAACTTTGATATGTAGAAATTTGCCGCTACTTTGGCATAGTCTGGTCGCTCAAACTGTACAAATTCCTGCGGCTCAGTCAGCCGCACAGTTTGGCCGTCTGTCAGTTTCCAGACTTGACCAATCATGCCAAACACAATCTCGCGGTCGGGGATGTCGGCCAGAAAGATAAAATCGCCTTCGAGTTGCTTCAACAAGGGTTGCGAGGGCGCAAATCCCGCGCCGCTTTTTCCAACGAGGCGAGCGGGCAACGACCGGATCCAAAATAGCAGGCGAAACACGGGCGATAGTTCCGCGGGCGTCATCTCTTTGATCGAGCGCAAGATGGCGCTGGCGGACGCCCGGACGTAAATCGAGTGAACCTCGTTGAAATGATAGGTTGGCAAAAAGCGATCTAGCTCCATGCGGCGACCTCTCCCTTCCAAAAGATTATCGCTGCGTACACTCCGGCGACGAGCAAGCAGGCCACAAAGATGGCGGCCGAGAAGGCGGGAGCGAGGATCATTTCTTCAACGGCTCGCGCCAGGTAAAACAGCAGGATCAAAACGAGAGCGGCTTTGCCCAATGCGGTAGACAGCAAATCTCTTTTGCAGAAAAACGATGCGTAGGCAAAAAAGAAAATAGGGAGCGCAACATCCACATTGAGCATTTCCATGAGCGCGCGGTCATCCGGCGATAGGTGGATAGCGCGATGAAATTCCCACCCAAGCCAAATGTGCAGCAAGCCGAAAAGCACATTAAAGCTGCCGCCGATAATGAGTAAGGCCTGTTTTGTCATTTGCTCCTTCCAACATTCTGCCGCGCGAGTATCGAAGCGATGACTATTGCGATGAAAATGATCGCCGCGACATAGGCTTGGATTTCGGGCAAAGCGATGGCGACGAGGATGCCATAGATGCAACCGGCGACGTTGGCGGCGATGCAAATGTTGATTGCCCAGGCTTGCCAGATTCTTTCTGCTACAAGGTTCAGCAAGCCCAAGAACACCAACGCCAGCCCGGTTCCGGCAAACCACAACGCATCGGGTGAAAACCGATCGTAGAACAGCGGCGTCAAAGCCGTATGAATGACGCCCAGTGACAACAAGTATGCAGTGATCCTGTAAAATAATCGCACATCAACCTCCTTGCAAAAAACTGATACAAGGACTATAGCCACTGGCCCATCCAGGCGACCACTAGAGGAGTAGGGGAACTGCTATGATTAGTGTCAAAGGTCATTACCATACCAGGCCGTCTTGACGTTCTCTTGTTGCGTAAATTCTGAAAAGATTGTTATTTCGGGAAAATCAGAAATTGAAGGCCAAAAAAAGAGAACCTGTTATCTAGCTCTTGATGACCTTGTTTAGCACCTTGGCGAAATTGTCTCCTAGCCTGGCGACCTTGATCAAAGTATCGGTTGGTATCTGTTCTACTTGATCATAGACGGTCATAACAGCCTCGAGGAATTCGAGCATGGCTTGCAACTTGGTCTTCACGGTAGCATCCTCCGGGCCCAGTTCGGTGACACTCTCACGCAATGACGCCAAAAGTGGGTCAATCTCGCGGCTTTTGCGCTGTCGGAGAATCACCCGAAACATCTCTGGCACATCGCTCATTGCCTCAAAGTGATCTCGGCGATCGCCAAGCACATGGACGATCTTGACAAGGCCCCAATTCTGCAGCTCGTGCAGGGCGGTGCTGACTGTCGAGCGTGCCACGGTCAGAGTCTCGCTGATCTCATCGGCTGTCAACGGTTCGGGCGAGAGGTACAGCAGCGCGTAAATCTGGGCGATCGTCCGGTTGATTCCCCAAACATTTCCCATCTCTCCCCAACGGAGGATAAAGTTTTTCGTCACCGGCGTCAATTCAGTCATTCGTTTCATTCCTTTCGGTCTTTACTGATTTTACCGTATTATTAGACAAATGTCAAGCAGCAGTTTTCGCGCCTATTCACTCTAGGTGGCTTGGACAATCATCGCCCTGACCTCACGTCATGCCCACTCTGCGCAGCATCCCCATCTCGCGCCTGCGTTCGAGGAGGCTCATCGTCAGTGTGTTGACCATGCCCAGCGCGCCGACGAGGATGGCAATCGCGACCACGCTGCAAAACATGGCAAAGAATTGGTCGGGCGCCTGTCGCGCCTGGTTGCGGAATTCATCGCGGTTGGTGACGTTGAGGTAATGTCGCTTGCCCACGCCTTCCCTGAGCGATCGCTCGACGACGAGCCGATAGGCAATGTCTTGGTTCGAGAGTCCTTCGGTGATCATGGGCAGCCCCTCAAGCTCGCGCTCGCTCAAGGCCATTCCGAATTGAGGAAAGGACCTCGGGTCCTGCCACTCGCTCAGGCGACAAAAACTCTCGATTTTTTGCATGTTGACGTAGTGTTCAATTTGGTTTATACTACAATTGCTCAAAAGGTCTGGCTTGAAAAGCAATAGGGAGGCACTATGTCCAAACCAGCGGCGCGGGTAGGAGATATGCATACTTGTCCAATGGTGACTGGGACGGTTCCACATGTGGGGGGGCCAATCATGCCGCCGGGTTGTGCTACTGTATTGATTGGTGGTATGCCTGCGGCTTGTGTGGGTGACATGGTTACATGTAGTGGTCCGCCAGATACTATAATGATGGGGTCGGCCACTGTGATGATTGGAGGAAAGCCTGCCGCAAGAATGGGAGATCAAACTGCACACGGGGGCGTGATTATTATTGGTTGCCCGACTGTTTTAATCGGTGGCTAGCAGCCTGTCGGAGAGGCAGGTTTGGCCTCTTGTGGACGCTGTGTGGGACAGGTTGCCAAACTGTCCTACGTTAGCTCTCCGACAGCCTGCCAGGCAACGATGGTTTGTAGTGTTTGCCTTTTTGCTTGCTTTTTGTTATAATTATTTTACTTTATGATAAAAGGAAAAGCTTTTGCGTTTCTTTGTAAATAAACAATCTTTGTTTGTATGGTTTTAATATAGCACTTGTGGTGGGAGCAATGGTAATTTGTTCCCACTTTCTCAATTTTATCCTTTTGCATTATTCTGTTTGGCTGGAAAAACCCGCTTTCCTAGGAATAAAAGGGATGTATAACCAGATATTGAATCCACCTGTTGAGCTTGATCTCAACTTTCAGTATCTGCAAGCCGAGCTGGAACGTATTGATATATTGATACGTCGAGAGGTTTATCGTTGGCGCTTGGCTGGCCAAGATCCGGCCGATAACTTTCGGGGGTTGTACATTTCTGGCGCCGAGGCTGAGTCGTTATTAAAACAACCGCCGGGCACAAGCTGGGGACAAACCATCACGCTCGGCCAGGGTGATGAGTTGGCTTTTGCGGCAGCCCATGAGCAAGCTGTGCAAAGGGTGAATTCATTGGCCGAGGTTTTTCAAAACCACAATGACCTTCCCCGTCTCAAACATCTTCAAATTGCGTTTGGACTGACTGATTTTGACCTCGACACATTCCTAATTTGCCTGGCCCCTTCGCTTGACCTTCGCTATGAGCGCATTTATAGCTTTCTGCAAGATGATGTTACGTGCAAGCGGCCAAATGTAAACTTGATCCTCAACTTGTTGTGTGAACCCGGCTTGCAGCGCCTCAAGCGCCTGGCTCATTTTGCCGATAATGCGCCCTTGTTTTGGCATCAACTGCTTGAGCGAGTGTCTGAGCCAGGCGGTGACAAAATACCTGTGCTGAGCCAGAAATTGGTGCCAGATCCTTCAGTCGTTGCTTGGCTTGTAGGCAAGTACCAACCTCACACTAGCCTAGGCCCGCATACTATTTTGCTACCGCCCCAGATAGATAACCAAGACACCATGGTGGCAGCCCTAATGTCGCCTGAACTCGTGCACGCCGCCGACCTAGAGCGCCCCGTGTTTGTTTTTTACGGCCCAGATTTGTCTAGCCAGCAAGCGGCAGCCAACTGGCTGGGTGCGCAACTGGCCAGATTTTTGCTCATCGTGAACTTGGCCCCCGTGATTGAGCAAGGCTTGTCACCTCTGAATACGGTGAGGCTAGCGTTTCGAGATGCTAGATTAACAGGAGCCATGCCCTGTTTTGTGGGATGGGATGCATGTTTGGACAAAGGCACAACGCCACCTGAACTTTTGGCCGAAGTGTGCGCTTATCCCGATTTGGTTATTGTGGCCGGGGCAACTCACTGGCGTCCCGAAGGCATTGACCGAGAGCGCGCGCTATTTTGGTTCGAGTTTCCGATTCCAGAGTATTCTCAACGCATGACGCTATGGTCGCATTATCTGAGCAAATCGCCCAATGCAAGCAAGTGGCTGTTGGGTGAATTGGACGTAAGCTCGTTGGCCGGACAGTTCGCGTTGACCACCGGCCAGATTCGAGACGCCGTAGCCTCGGCTAGGGATAGTGTTGTTCAGCGGGGAGAGTCTTTGCAGGTCAGCGACCTGTTCTTGGCCGCGCGCACACATTCTAGCCTGGGCCTGGCCAATTTGGCCCGCAAGATTTCGCCACGCTACAATTGGCAAGATATTATTTTGCCGTCCGATCAATTGGACATGCTGCAAGAGATTGTTTCCACGGTGCGCGGGCGGCCTGTGGTGCTGGGCGAATGGGGAGTGGGCAAAAAACTTACCTCCAGCAACGGCGTGATGGTTTTGTTTGCCGGGCCGCCCGGCACTGGCAAAACGATGGCCGCCGAAGTGATTGCTTCTGAACTGGCACTTGATTTATACAAGATTGACTTGTCTACCATCGTCAGCAAGTATATTGGCGAGACAGAAAAGAACCTGGAAAAGATATTTAGAGAAGCCGAAACCAGCAACGCCATACTTTTCTTTGACGAAGCCGACGCTATTTTTGGCAAGCGCTCAGAGGTTAAGGATTCTCATGACCGCTATGCCAACATAGAAATCAGCTATCTTTTGCAGCGAATGGAAGGGTATGATGGCGTGTCCATCTTGGCCACCAATCTGCGCGCCAACCTGGATGAGGCTTTTACACGGCGGCTCCAATTTGCGATTGATTTCCCCTTCCCCGAAGAAGAGTATCGCCTGCGTATTTGGCAGACTCTATTCCCGCTCGGTGTGCCACTTGCGCCCGAAGTTGATTGGACGCTGATGGCGCGCTACAAGTTGGCGGGAGGGAATATCCGCAATATCATTGTGACCGCGGCTTTTTTGGCCGCTGCTGACGGCGGGTGTGTAACCATGCACCACTTGTTGCATGGGGTGCGTCGCGAAATGCAAAAAATGGGTCGGCTTGTCAACGAAAAAGACCTAGCTTATCGCCGGGTGGGCTGATTTATCTGTTGTTAGGTGGAGAGACAGGCAGAGAATGATTGAAGATTTGGACGAGACATTGCGCAGGTTGCTCGTGCGCGAAATGCCTATCAAGAGCGGAGAGGTAGACGTTGACTTTAAGCAGCCCAAGCGCGAGTGGTCGGCCAGGCTTAGCCGCCCTACGCTAAATTTGTTCTTGTACGAAGTTCGCGAGAACACCAAGCTGCGCCAAATGTCGCAGGGTTGGGATGTAGAGGAACGATCTAATAATCGCGTCTCTGAGCGCCGCAAGGCGGTGCGGGTAGATTTGCCCTATATCATTACGGCCTGGGCCAATGAACCCGAGGACGAGCACCGCTTGTTGTCTCGCACCTTGATGGCGTTATTTCGCACGCCAACATTGCCAGACGATCTTTTGCCAGAAAGCTTGCAAGACCAACCGGCCCCCGTCTCGCTCAAGGTGGCCCAGGCGGAAGATACTGATAAAGTGAATATGAGCGAGTTGTGGAGCGCATTAGATAACGTGATGCGCCCGGCAGTGACGTGCGTGGTGACCATGGCGCTTAATCCTTATCAGGCAATGCAAGTGCCACTCGTGCGCGAGCGGGTCTTGCGGGTTGGACCGTCCGACAAGCCCGCCGTCTATCAGCAGTTTGTGGAGCAATCTGGCGCCGATGTTTATTGGACCGTGGGCGGCACTGTTCGCAGCAAAAAACCGCTTGACACAGTTCGTTTGATGCTGGTTGAACGAGGGACAGATGTGGAGATCTTGCCTGAAGGCCGGTTCACTATTGGCAACCTTGTGGCCGGCGACTATACTTTGGAAATTAAAGCCGAGGGCCAAAAACCGCTTCGGCGCGCGCTGACAGTGCCAGCGCCAGATTACAATTTTGAAGTATAATATAACGTTCGCAGTGCTGGCGCAGATAAGCAACCGGAATCATAAAGGTGTAACCAAGCTTGTTGATGTTATTCCGAGTGAAGCGAAGAGTTTCTTGTTTTTAACGGGAGACCCTTCGCTGCACTCTGGGTGACAAGGAGGGCAACGGCGAAAAAGTACATTGCTACAGATTGCTCTATAATTGTCAATCCACTCTTAATCTAATAGAAAGAGAAAGGAGCTCTTGATATGCCGGAATATTTAGCACCAGGTGTGTACATCGAAGAAGTTGACAAAGGGCCCAAACCCATCGAAGGGGTGGGGACCGCCATGCCGGTTTTTATTGGCTTTACCGAAAAAGCCCAGGCAGCAGAACAAATTGATGGTGAAACCGTCACTCGAGAATTGTTGCTTCGACCCGAATTGGTCACTAACTGGACTCAGTATGTAGAGCGATTTGGGGGGTTTGTCGAGGGAGCCTATTTGCCTCATGCCGTATACGGCTACTTTCAAAATGGCGGTGGACGCTGCTATGTCCTCAGCGTCAAAACCATTCCCAAGGCCCAGGCGGCATTACTCAATGCCGAGGGACGGCCTCAATTGCTTATCCAGGCCAAGAATGCTGGTCTTGAAGGCACTCGCTTGCGGGTGAAAGTGGAGACGCCCCAACCCCAAGCTTCTGCGGCCGCTGAAAAGAAAGGCAAGGGTGGCAAGGAAGAAGAGGGCAAGGAAGGCGCTGCTCCACCCCCTGCCGCCGAAGGCGCTTCTACTTTTAACGTGGTCGTCGAGCAGCGCAAGGTAAGTGGAGGGTGGAAGGTCGTCGAAGAGGTCAAAGATGTCTCGATTGCGCCGGTTACCCAGGAAGACGGCACCAAGACAGTCGGCGTTGCGTACAAGGACGGCAAAGCACCCCAACTGATTGACATTCTGATCCCCGATACCAAGACTGCCCTGGCCAAGCTAACCCCCCGTGAACAGCAGCAGTCACTTAATATCGAAAACAACTTGTTGACGACCCCGGCTTCGCAAGACTTTAGGGGCGAAGTGACTGAACGCACTGGTATTGAGGGCTTGGAGGCGATTGACGACATCACAATGGTGTGCGTGCCAGACCTGATGAGCGTATCGCCGGGGCAAAAGCTCGATCTCGAAATGGTCAAGAATGTTCAGTCAATGATCATTTCGCATTGCGAAAAACAGCGAGATCGCGTGGCTATCTTGGACGCGCCTCCTGATCTAACCCCGCAACAGGTCAAGAAATGGCGGCAGGATGTGGCCGGCTACGATTCTAGCTATGCCGCGCTTTATTACCCGTGGATCAAAGTGACCGACCCGGTAACAGACCGCACCATTGCCGTGCCGCCTTCTGGGCACATGGCCGGCGTTTGGTCGCGCAGTGATAACACCCGCGGGGTTCACAAAGCCCCGGCCAATGAGGTCGTGCGGGGAGCCACGGGCCTGGCGCTTAATGTGACCAAGGGCGAGCAGGATGTTCTCAATCCTATTGGGGTCAACTGCATTCGCGCTTTCCCCGGCATGGGAATTCGGGTATGGGGCGCGCGGACCTTGGCCAGCAATCCGGCTTGGCGCTATATCAACGTCCGCCGCCTGTTCAACTTTGTTGAAAAGTCCATCGAACGAGGCACACAATGGGTGGTCTTTGAGCCGAATGACTTGCGGCTGTGGGGGCAGGTCCGGCGCGATGTGACGGCCTTCTTGACCACGGTTTGGCGCGATGGCGCGCTGTTTGGCGCAAGCCCGTCAGAGGGCTTTTATGTCAAGTGTGATGAAGAACTCAATCCGCCCGAATCGCGAGATCTGGGGCGCTTGATTATCGAGATCGGTTTGGCTCCGGTCAAACCGGCCGAGTTTGTTATCTTCCGCATCAGCCAGTGGGCTGGCGGTGCGGGTGGATAAAAGAAGCCTATCCGAAAACCTCCCGAAAGCCTTTGTTTTTCAAGGCGAGTGGCAAGGTTTTCGGATAGGCACCAAGTGGGCAGCAAGGTGTGCTTGTTGCAATAACAATCACATTTTTATGTAGATGAAAGGAGCAAAAAATGGCAAAGTCGTCTGGTCGTGAATCTGATCCCCTTGTTGGTTTTCAATTTGCACTCGAGACACAAGGGATGGTCACCGGCTACTTTAGTGAGGTAGGCGGAGTCGGTTCTGAGAACGAAATCATCGAGCACAAAGTGGTGGACGAGCAAGGACACGAATACGTCCAAAAGATCCCCGGTCGGCTCAAGTGGGGCGATGTAACGCTCAAGCGCGGCATCTCTGACAATTTGCAGATTTGGGAATGGCGGAAGCTCGTCGAAGAAGGCAAGATGAAGGACGCCCGCAAGAACTGCTCGATCAAGATGTACGATCGAGATTACAAGCTGGCCGCCCGATGGGATTTCATTGCTGCCTGGCCCTCCAAAGTCACCGGCCCAACTGTCAAGTCTGACAGCAATGAGTATGGCATTGAAGAAGTGGTGCTGGTACACGAGGGCCTGAAGCGCGTCAAGGTATAAGACTGGGGTAACGGATGAGCCTTCAAACCGAGTTCGAATTCACCTTGCCGCTGGGCTATGTGGATGAGGCAGGCAACTTGCACCGCGATGGCATAATGCGCTTGGCCACGGCGATGGACGAGATTGAGCCATTATCCAACTTGCGAGTGCGCTCTAATCAGGCCTACCTCACCATCGTCTTGCTGTCGCGTGTTATCGTTTCTTTGGGCACGTTGCCCAAGATCACGTCCAGTGTTATCGAGGCATTGTTCGCGGCTGACTTGGCATACTTGCAGGCCTTGTATCGCACGATCAACGAGGAAGGCAAGAGCCTTGTCAGCGTTACCTGTCCACACTGTCAGGAAAAGCACGAAGTGGACCTCGTTGAGCTGGGGGGGTAGTCGGCTACCCCCTCGACCGCCTGCGAGAGGAGGTAGCCTACATTGCCTATTACTTTCACTGGCAGCTTGACAAGGTCTTGGATCTTGAACATGCCGAGCGGCTGCACTGGGTGAAAGAGATTGCCAACATCAACAGCAGGCTCAAAAGGGAAACCGCCCAGGGTTAGGGCAGAGATGGTTTGCGCCTAGCGCAAATGTGGTAGGTAAGTTAAAGGTCCAAGGCCCAGCAAAAAAAGCTGGGCCTTGGGACTTCACTTTAGCCAGCAGCTTGAAACTGGGCGGTTACTCTTGAATCTGAGCGGTTGTAAGGCTCAAAAAGATGCCGTAAATGGCAGAAAAGGGGGCAGGTATGGCAGCACCAGAGACTGCTGATGCTCTTGGGCAGAACTTGGATTTGCCCCAGGAAGATGACCCTGATGCAGATTTGCTTCAGAGTGTTGATCTGCAAACCCTGGCCGCAAGAATCTATGCCTTGCTGAAACGTGAGGCAACCCTTGAACAAGAGCGGCTCGGATTCAAGCAACCCCACTGACAAAATGCAAGGAGGATGGTATGGCATCAAAGTCAAAGGGGGCCAGTTCGCTCAAGAACCCGGCTCCTAACTTTAGGTTTTTTGTCGAGAAAAGCGGCCAGACGGTTGCGGCGTTCTTGGAATGCAGCGGCCTGACCGCCAAGCGCAAAGTAGAGCCTTATTACGAAGGCGGCGTCAACGATATCGTGCACATGCTGCCAGGCCCAATGGAATACGAAAACATTGTTCTCAAGCGCGGCATTACCAACTCGCAAGAGTTGTGGGATTGGTTTTGGGCCGGAGCGCATGATTTTCATGTGGAGAGAGCCAATATCTCTATTATTCTGGTTGACGTGGATGGAACAGCGGTCGAGCGTTGGGATGTTCTAAATGCTTACCCAATCAAATGGCAAGGCCCCGATCTCAAATCTGCGGGCAATGAAGTCGCTGTTGAAACTATCGAGATTGCCCATGAAGGGCTCCGAATCTCATCTGCCTGATGCCCAGGGGGGGTAACGCTTGCCAAGCCGGGATAGCAGAGACAACGAACTGCTGGTCCAAGATGGCAATTTTTGGCTCTAGCAAAAACTGTGCGTGCATGCTCAGTATAATGCTCAGCATAATTTGATGGATGTTCCAAGTTTTACTGGGCTGATTTCTCTAGACCAAGGTGCAAAAATGATAAAAGATCAACCGGCACACCAGGAAGATCAACCTGAACCTGAATCGGCTGGCCGTAGCATTGCCCGAACAATGACGGCGCAACTCAGTTGGGCGCAACGCGCTTTGCGGTCAAGGGCTACGCCCATGCGTGTAGCCCAACGGCAGAAATGGCCTGCTCTTTCCAGGACTAGTATGCAGCGGTTAATTAGCCGCGTGCAGCGGGCAGTGAATCGGGTTCAGACCAAGCGAGACAATAACAATCTTGGTTCGCTTACGCCAAGCAATGTAGGATCTTTTAGCGATACCATAGCGGACAGGTTTTCTTCAACTGCGAGCAAGTATCAAGTTCAGTCTCTCGATATGGGTGAACGACCGCAGTTGGGTGGTGAGCCTCAGGCTGCTGCAAGCGCATCGCGCGAGCTTTCGCGGGCAGAGTTGATGCGTTTGCTTACAAACGAAGGTGGCGAATCTGCTCAGGGCGCTGCCCGCCCATCAGCGGCTGCTCGTCAGGTCAAACCCACTCCTGCGCCGGCTCAAGAGCCATCGTTGTCTCTCAAGCCCAAGGCTCAACGAGTGTTTTCTCATGTCGAAGAGATCACTCCATCCAAATCTGCCGCAAGGCGGGTTTTGCCTGCGCCGGCCCAGCGTCAAACTTTGTCGCCGGGCGTTAATCGCGAGATGGCGCAGCCGGAAGAAGCCGGACCGCAAGCCAGTCGAGCCGCAGCGTCAGAAGAGGCGGAAGAGGCTGGGCCACAAGCCAGCCGAGCGGCAGCGCCGGAAGAGGAAGAGCCGCTGCAGGCCAGCCGGGCCGCGGTGAGGCGAACGGCGCAGCCGGAAGAGCCGGAAGAAGCCGGACCGCAAGCCAGTCGAGCCGCAGCGTCAGAAGAGGCGGAAGAGGCTGGGCCACAAGCCAGCCGGGCGGCAGCGCCGGAAGAGGAAGAGCCGCTGCAGGCTAGCCGGGCCGCGGTGAGGCGAGCGGC
>JBGSMF010000120.1:0-18776 GCA_041740315.1 Thermoflexales bacterium | reverse complement strand
CGGCGGTGGACGGGATGCGGGGCCGGAACTGACCGCGCTGCTCGGACGCAGCAGCGTAGTCCTGGTCCACACGCCGATTGCCACAGGCTGTATTCCATATACCCATCCGCAAAACATGACTGTCGGAGGCTCAAAGGGGTCGCTGTGCGGCAACTATGCCATGGAACACGCCGACTTGTTGATCGCGGTTGGGACACGCGCCGTCTGCCAGTCGGACTGCTCGCGCACCGGATACCCGAACGTGAAGCGGGTCATCAACATCAATGCGGATGTGGATGATGCCACGCACTATAATCACACGCTGGCGCTGGTGGGTGATGTGCGCCGCACGCTGGAGAAACTGAACCAGGCGCTCGGTCAGGGATGTGGCGAGAAAGAGGAATGGCTGAAAGAATGCGCAGAGAAAAAGGCGGCCTGGCAGTCGTTCAAGCAGCAACGGATTTTGAATCCGGTTTTGTTGGATGAATATTGGGGCAGCCCGGTGCTGACCCAACCCGCGGCGATCAAAATTGCCGCGAACTGGGCAAAGGCGCAGGGCGCGGTCTGTTTCTTTGATGCCGGGGATGTGCAGGCCAACGGTTTCCAGATAGTCGAAGATGAGCGTCCTGGTCAGACCTTTACCGAGACCGGCGCGTCGTACATGGGGTTCGCCGTCTCTGCGCTGTTGGCGACTGGCGCGGCCTCGAAACCGTTCTACGGCCTGGCGCTGACCGGCGACGGGTCGTTCACGATGAATCCGCAGATCATGATTGACGGCGTGGAGCATGGAGCGCGCGGTTGTATTCTTTTGCTCGACAACGGGCGGATGGGCGCCATCACCGGTTTGCAGGAAGCGCAATACGGGGCAGGCTTTGCCACATGGAATACGGTCCACGTAGATTACCTGGCCTGGGCGCGCGCTGTCCCTGGGCTGCTGGCGCTGGATGGCGGACGCTCGCCCGAGTCGCTGCAAGCCGCGCTGGAAGAGGCCGGGAAGCACGCCGGCCTGTCGCTCATCCACGCGCCAGTTTACTTTGGACCGGACCCGCTGGGCGGGATGGGCGTCTATGGGCGCTGGAACGTGGGCAACTGGTGCGAGGACGTGCAAAAGATGCGGCACGAGATCGGTTTATGACCATGACTGAGCGCGGCGTTTTTGCAGGTCTGCACGGGGCTTACCCGCGCGCCCTCTACCGGGCAATGGGTTTCCAGGATAAGGATTTTGTCAAGCCCTTGATTGGCATTGCCAATTCTTGGAGCGAGGTCAATCCCGGCCATGTCCACTTGCGCCAGTTGGCCGAGTGGGTCAAGCAGGGCGTCCGGGAGGCCGGCGGGACCCCCGCCGAATTCAACACGATTGCGCCGTGTGACGGAATCGCTCAGGGCAGAGGAATGCATTATATCCTCCCTGTGCGAGATGTGATTGCCGCTTCAATCGAACTGATGGCGGGCGCCAACCGATTTGACGGCTTGGTGATGCTGTGTAGCTGTGACAAGATTGTGCCGGGGATGTTGATGGCCGCCGCCCGTTTGGATCTTCCCACCCTGTTCGTCACTGGCGGGCCAATGGCCTTGGGCAGGATCGGCGAACGGGAGGTGATGACCAGCGATGTCAAAGAGGGGATGGGGAAACTGAAAGCCGGCAAGATCAGCGCAAAAGAATTCTATGAAATCGAGAGTTGCGCCTGCCCCGGCCCAGGCGTCTGCAATTTCATGGGGACCGCTAGCACGATGAACTGTGTAACAGAAGCGATTGGCCTGACGCTGCCCCTCTGCGCCAGCCTGCCCGCCCTCCACCCATCCCGGCAGGAACTGTGCCTGGCCAGCGGCCGGCAGATCGTCAAATTGGTGGAACAAAGCATGACCGCCCGCCGGATGCTGACCTATGAGAGCCTGGAGAATGCTATCCGGGTTGTCCTGGCGCTCGGCGGGTCCACCAATGCCACCTTGCACATCCCCGCCATCGCCCGCGAAGCCGGCGTCGAACTTGGATTGCTTGTCTTTGACGACCTCAGCCGCCAAACCCCTCTGATTGGCAAGTTTCGTCCAGCCAGCCCTTGCACCGTCATTGATCTGCACGAGGCAGGCGGTATCCCTGCCGTGTTGAATATCCTTTCCCCCCTCCTGCATCTCGATCTTCCGACTGTCACGGGCGAAACCATCCAGGAACGTGCGGAGCAAGCGCAAAATCGGCGACCTGATGTGCTTCATCCCCTGAATGAGCCGATTTCTTCGGAAGGAGGCGTGGCCATCCTGCGCGGCAACCTGGCGCCGGATGGCGCCGTGGTCAAGCAGAGCGGTGTGGCGGTTGGCATGCTCACGCACACGGGGCCGGCGCGGGTGTTTGAGTGCGAGGAGGATTTAGAGAACTCGCTCGCCGCGCAGGAAATCCAGGCGGGGGATGTGCTCGTCATTCGCAACGAGGGGCCGCGCGGCGGGCCAGGCATGCGCGAGTTGTCCATCCCGGCTGCCATGCTGACCGGCATGGGGTTGAACGAGTCGGTGGCAATGATTACCGATGGACGTTTCTCAGGCGCCACGCGCGGACCTTGCATCGGCCACCTTGCCCCAGAGGCTGCCATCGGCGGCCCGATTGCGCTGGTGGAGGACGGCGACCGGATCGAAATTGACATTCCTAACCGGCGTTTGAATTTACTGGTTTCTGACGAGGAACTCGCTCGCCGTCGTAAGCATTGGCAGCCGCGCCCGCCTGCCATCACCGGCGGCTTTTTAGATATTTATCGGCAAATCGTCAGCCAGGCCGACCAGGGCGCTATCCTGAAAGCCTGAACCCCTTCACGACAAGAGAGAAGCCAGATATGAAAGCCCAAACGGACAAACTGTCCAGAAAGACCAAGGTTTTTTACGGTATCGGCGACCTCGGCAATGCCATGGTCAACTCGGCGATCCAATTCTTTTTGATGAAGTTCTACACAGACGGCGCCCTTGTGTCGCCCTCACTAGCGGGGAATGCGCTGTTGATCGGCAAAATCTGGGACTCGGTCAACGACCCACTATTCGGCTGGTTCACCGACCGAACAAAATCGCGCTTTGGCAAACGGCGGGTCTTTATGATTTTTGGCGCCATCCCGCTGGCGATTGCGATTGCACTGTTGTGGTTTGTCCCGTCGCAGGATCGCGTTTGGACCTTTGTCTGGATCGCGCTGACCTTTATTCTATTTGACACGGTTTGGACGCTGACGAACGTACCATACTATGCCCTGACCTCTGAACTGACCGACGACTATGACGAGCGTTCCAGCCTGACCGCCTACCGCATGGTGATGGCCGTCCCGGCTTACCTGGTCGGCGCGGCGCTGACCCCGGCCATCGTCGGCCTGTTCGCCCTCCAGCGGACAGGATACGCCTTCATCGGGATCACTTATGGGGTTTTGGCTGGCGCGGCGCTTCTCATCGCGGCCTCTGGCATCCGAGAGCGCAGCGGGCTTGCCGTCTCGGAAGCAGAGCCTTCGCCCTTCAAATCCCTGCTTGTGGCTTTGAAGAACAAACCCTTCGTCTGGCTTTGCGTCGCCTATTTCATTGTCAACATCTCTTTCGGCCTGATCAAGGTTCTGATGGCGTATTACGTGGAATACCAGTTGCTGATGAAAGCCGAAATCTCACTGGTGATGGGCTTGATGCTCATCTGCGTCACCATCGCGCTGCCGTTCTGGCAGTGGCTTAGCCGCAAGATGGACAAGGGCCCAGCCTATGCCATCGGCATGGCTGTGGGGGCGCTGGCCATACTGCTGACTTTTTTCCTGCCGCACGCCTCCACGCCATTGATCTACATCGTTTCACTATTGGCGGGGTTTGGCTTCTCAGCGCAGTGGATCTTTCCCTGGGCGATGGTCGCCGATGTGGCCGACTATGACCGCCTCCAGACTGGCGAGCAGCGCAGCGGCATGTACTATGGCGTCTGGGGTTTGGCGACCAAGATATCCGAGGCGCTTGCGCTGGCCGCCGTCGGCTGGATCCTGACTGGGTTTGGTTACATCCCGAACGTGGAGCAGACCCCGCACGTCCTGCTTGGCATCCGTTTGTTCTTTGGCCTGGCGCCGGCGGTCTGCATCTTCCTGGCCTTGCCGTTGCTGTTCAAGTATCCGATCACCCGCAAGAGCCATAGCGAGGTGCGCTTGAAATTGGAGGTCTTGGATAAGGCTTTGGAGGAAAAACAATGAGCCCACTCCGTGTTGCCATTGTCGGCTGCGGCCGCATCTCAGACTTGCACCAGATGGGCTATCGCGGCCGCGCAGATGCCAGCATCGTCGCTGTTTGCGACACCAACCCAAGCTCTGCCAGGAAAAAGGCCAAAGAGTGGGGTGTGGATAAAGTCTACACCGATTACAAACAGGTATTGGAAGACAAACAAGTTGACCTGGTCGAATTGCTCACACCCCATCACTTGCACTGCTCGATGACCGTCCAGGCGGCCCAGGCCGGCAAGCACATCTCGGTCCAAAAGCCCATGGCGCTCTCGGCCGCCGAGGCGAACGAGATGATCGCCGCGGCCGATAAAGCCAGGGTCATGCTGCGGGTCTATGAGAATTTCGTCTACTATGCCCCAGCCGTGCGCGCCCGCCAGATGATCGAAGCGGGGGAGCTTGGGGATATCCGGGCTGTTCGCCTGCACGTCTCGACCGGCACAACGGACTCTGCCTGGGATGTGCCGCTCTCGGCATGGCTGTGGCGCTTTAGCAAGAAGCAGTGCGGTGGCGGCCCCCTGGTCTTTGACCACGGCTACCATCTGTTCTCGATTGCCTATTTCCTGGGCGGCCCGGTGGAGCGTGTTTACGCCTGGATTGACAAGACGCCAGTTTCACAGACGGCGGGGCTGGTCACCATTGATGCCCCAGCGGTGATCATGTTCCAATACCAGGCGGCGCACAGATACGGCGTGCTGGATATCGAGTATACCCCCAAGATGCGCATTCAATCGCTTTACTATGCTGATGATGACCGGATCGAAGTGATCGGCGAGAAAGGCATCTTGTTCATCAACCGTTACACTGCCAAGACAGTAGACTTGCCCGAACTGATGCTCTTTAAGGATGGCAAGACCACCTCTATCCCAGTCGAAGGGGTGGAATGGCACGACAGTTTCGTCGCAGCCACGCAGGATTGCATTGAAAAGTTCAAGGTCGGTGAACAGCCGCAGTTGGATGGGCTGACTGGCCGTCAAGTGCTCAAGTTCAGCCTGGCCGCGCTCCAGTCCGCGGCGACCGGGCGCGAGGTCCGACCGGATCAAGTTTCTTAGTTGGTAGGTTGGGTTTTGGCCTCGGGTCGCGCAGCAACCCGCCTCTTGCCGGCGGGGCCGATATTGGATCGCTTCAGCCAGATGCGCCGGGCTGATGTTGTCCGCGCCGGCCAAATCGGCAATCGTGCGGGCCAATTTGACGCTTCGCGTGCGGTGAAAGGCGCGGGCTGAAAGCTGCAATCCATCCATAGGACGCCTTGGGGCGCAGGACGGCTGTTGCCGTTGCGCCATCGCCGCTTTGAGGAGATTCTGCCCGGCGACCCCCGACCGAAGGGAGTGGGGGAGTGTCGAGCTTGCAACCTGCCCTGCCAGCCTGTGCAGGCCGCAGGCTGCCAGCAGAGCAGGCAGGGTATGATCCTACACCCTGGACTGCATGTCCACCTGTGCCTGCGCCATAGGTGCAGGCAGGGCAGGCTGCGCTTGCGCTTGATTCGCCAGCCCGATTATCCGCCAGCTTTTCACGACCGAAGGGAGTCCACGCGCGGCACTTTATGTGGATGTCAACGCGAAGCGGGTCGAGTAGGGGGCCGGAAACCCACAGGGCCCGCTTTGCTTGTGCGCTTTTGGTAGCGTGCGCTTCGTCTTGAAGCGACGACAATCGAGGAGCGAACATTCCTTGGTTGGGTTGCCAAAAAAGCCGCTTTCCTCCAAAGCAGCCACATCAACGTCTGCCACGCAGCGCACCTTGACATAGTTGAGCGTCAGGTTGCCAGCCAGGTGAACAGCGCCCATAGACTGTCCCCAGTCAGCCTGACTGAGGTCGGTCAATGTGTTGTCGAGCCTGATACCCAACTCGGTCCCGCCCCGCGTGCCGGTGAACTTGAATTTAATAGGAATTTCCTTTTTCACCACAAAGGGCACAAAGGCACACAAAGGAAAAAGGAAACGTGGTGTCCCTTTGTGTACTTGGTGGTGAACTTGACCAAGACATAGCCCCGGTCAATGGCCTGTTTCAGTTCCTCGGCGGATTTGTATCGCTGGGTGGCCACTGGATGGTCACCTTCTGATAGCCGCTGCCCAAGTTCGTCCATGTCAATTGCTCCTTTGATTCATTTAGAATTTTATGGGTGTGACCAAAATCAGTTGACCGCTTTGTCACCAAGTGCAAGGGTCTCCACGCTCAAAATTTGAGATTCTTCACTACCCCCTTTGCTACACTCAGGGCTTTGGCTCAAAATGACATTGACAAGTTTGCCCACGCCTGAATTTTATCCTTCGCGGGCTGGTTTGATGGCCAACGCCGACCCTATAACTGCCGAGCAGGTGTGCAAAGCCGCTCTTGCCGTTTGACGACACGCACCTGCACATACTCTGGAAAGGATTGTATGTGAGACCGGTCCTTTTCAAGGACAATCAAATCCCCTGTCTGCCCCACTTGTTTGAAACTGCCAAATTTGTAAGTGACGTACATCACGCGATTACGTTCGTTGAGGATGAGCTGGGCTCTCAAGCGCACGTTCGCTTTTTGGGCCCGAGACATGATATGGCTTATCATAATCGTGCCCACCCTGCGAGACATCACCCGGCACGACATGAGCAACAACTTGACCATCCAAAATACTTTACCCAACTCAACCGGACCAGGCCAATTGTGCCATAAGCGCCGTACTTGTCATCCATGCAGGCTGGCGACGAGCAAAAGGTGGTTGTCAGATCGGCGAAACACATCCAGTTCGTCGTAGGAATAAGTATACCCGGTCGGGTTGAGTTGATGCGAGCGCAATGTCGCTCAGATACATTTGCCGCCGCAGCTTGATTCTGCAGTGATAAAGCGGGGCTTGTCACACAGATTGGAGATGTTGGCCGTGCCAATGCATGTCATCTTGGGATGAGTAAACGGACCTCTTTGCACTAAGGCCTTGGTCGTCAACGAATGCAAAAGTGTCCAGGCTGATGTTGAGCGACTGGGCCATCGCTTCAAGAGAAGCCGATTTGGGATTCCAGTTGATTTCCGGGTACAGAAAATAATCCTTGAGACCCAGTTCGTCGCCAGGGAACCCGCACGGGTAGGGGGGGCATCGCCGCGACGAACATAAAGTTGACCGGGAATGTCAGCGTGCCGGCGGCGCGGCTGATAGTACGGACTGCCGCCGCGTCTTTTGACACGATATGACCATTATGTTATAATCACCGCTGGTTTGGGTGGAAACTTGTCCATTCTTTCAAATCAGGTCAGATACCTCTGGCTCGCCATGTGGGTAATTCATTTACCTCAATTTCGCACGAAATTGACGGCACCTTGCTAGTTCAATCATTGCTTTTTCGGCAAAGAAACTCACCACCAAGGCTCGAAGGGCACAAAGGATAATCGAAATGGCTTTTGTGTTCTTTGTGTTTTCATGGTAAAAATAATTCCCTGTTTGGTTCCGGCTCGCCCGGGTTGGTGAGGATCACCTTTGAGGCAAAATCCACATACCTGCCGTGCACTTTTTAAATCTGTTAGTCAATGAGGTCGGCTTGGTCAATATGCAAATTGTAGATGAGCGATTGGTCTAGCCGCACTAATTTCGCGCGAAATTGAGACACTTGGGAGCACAGACCAACTTGACAGGAGAGCCGCATCCCCAACACAAATGGGCAGCCCCATTTTTTGCCATCTGGATAGGACAGGCGTTTTCATTGTTTGGGAGCCAACTGGTACAGTTCGTGCTAGTGTGGTGGCTGACCAAAACAACTGGCTCAGCAACGGCGCTAGCAACTGCGACGCTGGCTGTCATACTCCCTGGGATATTGTTGGGGCCTTTCACAGGCGCGTTGGTGGATCGCTGGAACCGGCGCATTGTGATGATTGTGGCTGATGGTCTGGTTGCTCTGGCCGCGGCGGTTCTTGTAGCGCTGTTCTGGGCTGGTGCAATACGCGTCTGGCATATTTACCTCATCATGCTGGCACGCTCAGTCGGAGGCGCTTTTCATTGGCCGGCTATGCAGGCTTCGACTTCGCTCATGGTGCCCGAGAAACACCTTTCGCGAGTGGCGGGCCTCAACCAGATGCTGAACGGCGTCTTCAACATCGTATCGCCGCCATTGGGAGCAGTGCTGCTGGGCACACTGCCGTTTTACGGCGTCATAACCATTGACATAATCACTGCGGCGCTTGCCATCTTGCCACTCCTCTTTGTGCAAATTCCCCAACCTCAGCGTCCTCCCATGGACACTACAAAGGCAAGTCGCGCATCGCTGTGGCAGGATATACGCGAGAGTCTGGATTTCATCGCGAGTTGGTCGGGAGGATTGGCATTGCTTGGCATAGCAACCGTGAACAGCTTTTTGCTCAATCCTGCTTTCTCGCTCATGCCGATTCTGGTCGTCAGGTATTTCAAAGGAACGGCTATGCAACTGGGTTGGATTGAATCAGCCTGGGGCATTGGTGTCGTGTTTGGAGGACTAGTCCTGAGTGTGTGGGGCGGTTTTCGTCGGCGTATCCTGACTATTTTGACAGGACTGGTAGGGGTAGGTTTGGCTGTCTTGTTTATCGGCCTGGCACCGGCGACGGCCTTTTTGTTGGCAGTGGCAGCGATGTTTGTTGCGGGTTTTATGTACCCGATTGCCAATGGCCCTGTTTTCGCCGTGCTTCAGTCGGTGGTGCCGCCTCATATGCAAGGGCGCGTGTTCATGGTTGTCGGGAGTCTAGTGGGGGCAATGTCACCTTTGGGGATGGTAATTGCAGGGCCGGTGGCCGATTGGTTGGGCGTGCGTATCTGGTATCTGGTAGGTGGTGCCGTCTGCGCGCTGATGGGTGCGGGCGCCTTTTTCGTGCCGGTCATCGTCCACCTGGAGGACGACCGAGGAGGACGCCCTTCAAACGTGAATTCCGCCAGTTTCAAATGAATCGTCCCAAGCGGATTTTATGCCCAGAAAAAAGCTGAGGGAGAGAGATTGCCCTAGCGCATAGTCCATACAGATTGAGGTTTCCAGATGAGCAAAGATGCTTTCGACCCGAATGAAAAGGACTCTACCTTGGCTGACCTTCTTCGCTTGAGGGCGCTCTATCATCCACACAAGTGCGCCTATATTTTCCTGATGGATGGCGAGACCGAGGAAGCCAAATTAACCTATGGTGAGTTGGATCAGCGAGCCCGTGCTATTGGCGCTTTGCTCCAAGACCTGGCAGCCGAGCGCGTGTTGCTGCTCTACCCACCAGGCTTGGATTACATCGCTGCTTTCTTTGGCTGCATGTATGCTGGAGCAGCCGCAGTCCCGTCCTATCCATTTCGGCCCAACCGGCCCGACCCTCGGCTCCAGACCATTGCGACCGACGCACAGGCCACGGTGGTGCTTTCCACCACACAGACCCTGCGCGATATGGAACGTGAGGCTGCCTACGCGCCGCATCTGCAAGTTGCGCATTGGGTGGCCACCGACAGTCTCGCTGCCGACTTGGCGCAAGGCTGGCGCGATCCTGTGGCCAATCACGAGACACTGGCGCTTCTCCAGTATACCTCCGGCTCCACAGCTACGCCCAAGGGTGTTATGATTAGCCATGGCAATCTATTGCACAATTTGCAGATGCTCAAGGTGGCGTTCGAACAAACAGAGCAATCTGTCTTTGTAAGTTGGCTACCTCTGTTTCACGACATGGGCTTGATTGTGATGGCGCTCCAGACGGTCTTTGTGGGAGCCCAGTGCGTCCTTATGCCACCGGCAAGTTTCTTGCAGAGACCGTTTCGTTGGTTGTGGGCTATTTCTTGCTACAAAGGCACTGCCAGCGCTGCCCCCAACTTTGCCTACGATTTGTGTGTCCGCAAGGTCAATCCTGAAGAACGGAAGGTTCTCAACCTGAATAGTTGGACTCGCGCTATGAATGGCGCTGAGCCGGTGCACCACCAGACGCTTGAACGATTTGCCGAGGCCTTCAAGGTCTGTGGATTCTCTCGAGAGTCTTTATGTCCTGGCTACGGGCTTGCCGAGGCAACCGTATTCGTGAGTGGAGGGAGAAGGTCATGCCCTTTCCCTGTTTACGTCGTCCAGGGGAAATCGCTTGAACAGAATCGGGTGCTTGCAGCCCCTCCCGATGATAGTAATGCCCAGTTGCTTGTGGGTTGTGGCCGGACGTGGTTGGATGAGAAGGTTGCTATTGTCAACCCCCAGTCTCTGACGCGGTGTCCATCTGACTGCGTGGGGGAGATTTGGGTGTCGGGTCCCAATGTGTCTCAGGGCTATTGGCTTCGCCCTGAGGAAACGGAGCAAACCTTCAGAGGCTACCTGGCGGATACTGGCGAAGGACCGTTTCTTCGCACTGGAGATCTAGGGTTCTTGCAGGATGGCGAGTTGTTCGTCACCGGGCGTCTCAAAGACCTCATTATAATCCGGGGACACAACTATTACCCTCAGGACATTGAGTGGTCGGTGGCGCAGAGCCATCCGGCCTTACGACCCGGGTGTGGTGCTGCATTCTCAATTGAAATAGGAGGGGAGGAAAAACTGGTCATCGTCCAGGAGGTTGAACGCACGTACCTTCAGGCGCTAGACACAGAAGGGATTGTCAAGAGCATCCAGGGAGCAGTGTCGGAGGAATACGAGCTGGATATCTATGCCGTGGTTCTGCTCAAGCCAGGACATATACTCAAAACTTCCAGCGGCAAGGTTCAACGCCGTGCTTGCCGGGCTGGCTTTCTCGATGGAAGCCTGGTCGTGGCGGGGGAATGGCGACAGAGCTGTATGGACGGCGAATTTCCTTTTTCCTCGGAAGAAACCGGGCACTCTGGTTTACCCTTGCCGCCAAAGCACAGAACGGCAAAGGCCATCCAGGATTGGTTGGTTGCCAAGATTTGTCAGTGGCGAAAAGTCGCGCCACAGGATGTAGATGTCCAAGAGCCTCTTGACTCGTATGGGCTGAGCTCGATGGCGGTGGTGAGCCTTTCAGGAGAACTGGGAAATTGGTTGGGGTGTAACATTTCTCCCACTTTGGTATACGATTACCCCACCATCAAAACTTTGGCTCAATACGTGGCCGGAGAGTCAGACCCCACCAAGATAGCAAGGGCTCCAGTTGGTTACAGAATTGAATCAGAGGGAATTGCTATCATTGGGATTGGTTGCCGTTTCCCTGGCGCCAAGGGGCCAGACGAGTTTTGGGAGCTGTTGCGAGGCGGTGTGGATGCCGTCACCGAGATTCCGGCGGAACGATGGAACATGAGCGCCTTCCATGGCCCCAACCAAGAGATCCTGGGTGGAATGGGCCCATGGTGGGGTGGGTTTCTAGAGCAAGTGGATCAGTTCGATGCCGCTTTTTTCGGGATCTCTCCCCGCGAAGCAGCTCAAATGGACCCCCAGCAGCGCCTGTTGTTGGAGGTGGGATGGGAGGCATTGGAGAATGCTGGAAAGTCACCCAACACATTGGGAGGTAGCCAGACGGGGGTATTCATTGGCATAAGCAGCAGTGATTACTCTTATCTGCAGTTTAGTGCACCTGTCCGCATTGACGCCTATGCTGGCTCAGGCATCGCACACAGTATCGCGGCCAATCGAATTTCCTATCTCTTGGACCTGCGCGGGCCCAGCTTGGCGGTGGATACTGCCTGTTCGTCGTCATTGGTTGGAGTGTACCTAGCCTGTCAGAGTTTGCGCCAGGGCGAGTGCGACCTGGCACTGGCGGGTGGGGTGAATTTACTGCTGACCCCTCATCTGAGCATAGCGTTCTCGCAAGCGCGTATGTTGGCTTCCGATGGTCGCTGCAAGACCTTCGACGCGGATGCGGATGGTTATGTGCGTGGCGAGGGTTGCGGTATAGTGGTTCTCAAACGCCTCTCCGAAGCGCTCGGCGACGGGGATCGTATCTTGGCTGTCTTGAGAGGCTCGGCGATTAACCACGGCGGGCGCAGCAATGGGCTTACGGCACCCGTTGGATATGCTCAACAAGCGGTCATACGAGAGGCTCTAAGAGATGCCAGGGTTACACCATCTCAAGTCAGCTATGTTGAAACTCACGGCACGGGCACTTCGCTAGGGGACCCTATAGAGGTTGAGGCACTGAAAGCGGTGCTGATGGAAGGCAGGTCGTCAAAACAGCTCTGCGCGCTTGGCTCAGTCAAGACCAATATCGGC
This sequence comes from Thermoflexales bacterium, assembly GCA_041740315.1. Taxonomy (GTDB): domain Bacteria; phylum Chloroflexota; class Anaerolineae; order Fen-1058; family Fen-1058; genus JBGSMF01. Next base: position 6,496 of record JBGSMF010000120.1, on the reverse strand, counting down.
CATTTGGAGGCCGCTGCTGGAATCGCTGGTCTGATCAAGGTAGTGCTTTCCCTGCAACATGGGGAGATTCCGCCCCACTTACACCTGAGAAAAATCAACCCACATATTCCCCTGGATGATACCCCTTTCTTCATCCCAACCAAACGACACCCCTGGCCGGCAGGCTTGGAGCGCCGGTTTGCTGGAGTGAGTTCGTTTGGCTTTGGCGGCGCCAATGCCCACATGATAGTAGGAGAGGCGACTATACCAGTCCCAACAACTAATGAGCTTGAGCGCTCTTGGCATGTGTTGACTCTTTCGGCTAAAAGTGAAAAGGCGCTCCGAACTTTGGCGCATAATTATGAAATGTTCCTGACGGCTTGCCCGGAGGCATCGCTGGCAGACGTTTGTTTCACTGCTAATGTTGGGCGGCAGCATTTGGATTGCCGCCTTGCGGTTATGGTGGATTCTGTCCCTCTGTTGCGTGAACGGCTGGCGGCCTTTGCCGCCAGCGGCAGGGCACAAGGCTTGCACAATGGACGGGCACAAAGCGGGCAGTGGCCCAGGGTAGCGTTCCTATTCACCGGCCAAGGCGCGCAGTACATTGGAATGGGACGCCAGCTCTATGAAACAGCCCCCATTTTTCGCAAGACCTTGGACAGATGCGCCGAGATTCTCTCCCCTTGCCTGGAGCGGCCACTGTTGTCGGTGCTTTATCCAGAATCAAAAGAGGAATCGCTGTTGCATGAGACCGCCTATGCCCAACCGGCATTGTTTGCGCTAGAGTACGCGCTTGCCGAGATGTGGCGGTCATGGGGAATCGAGCCCGCCGCAGTCATGGGGCACAGCGTAGGTGAGTATGTGGCCGCTTGTGTTGCGGGGATATTCAACCTGGAGGATGGGCTTGGACTTGTTGCTGAGCGCGGACGGCTGATGCAGTCTTTACCACGGGATGGGATGATGGCCGCGGTGCTTGCTGAAGAGCCGCAAGTGGCGGCCGCCATTGCGCCATATCGGGGACATGTTTCCATTGCAGCGGTTAACGGCCCCAGGAACACAGTAATCTCTGGCGCGCAAAGCGCGGTACAGGCAGTGATGGAAAAGTTTTTGTCAGAGGGGGTGATCGTTCGTCCTTTGGCTGTTTCTCACGCTTTCCATTCTCCCCTCGTCGAGCCTATACTTGATGCGTTTGAGCAGGCCGCGAGCCGATTCCATTTCCTTGCGCCGCGCGTGCCACTGGCTTCAAACGTGACTGGCCAAATGCTGGCAATGGACCATGTTCCTGATGCTTCTTACTGGAAGCGTCAGGCTCGAGGAACAGTGCGATTCGCATCAGGAATCAATGCCCTTGTAGAGCAAGGTTGTGAATTATTCATGGAACTGGGCCCAGAGCCTAATCTCCTGGGCATGGGAAAGCGATGTGTGCCCAAGGGGATGGGTTCCTGGCTGCCCTCGTTGAGCAAGGGGCAAAATGACTGGCAAGTGCTGTTGGGCAGTCTGAGCACGCTGTATGTGCAGGGGATCGCCGTGGACTGGGCCGGATTTGACCAGGATTATCAACGTCGTCTGATGCCATTGCCCACGTATCCATTTGAGCGCAAGCGGCACTGGATCAAGGGCGCTGAACCTCAGGTTCTCTCCCCTGAAACGAGGCCCGTCCCCGCCAAAGCTCTTGATTCCGGGAACAGTGACCGAGCTGCAGCGGCAGCGCGAGAGATGACCCGAGAACGAGAGAATCTGGTGAGATACTACCAGTCTCTCTCCGAGAGTAATGACCTCTATGAGGAATATCTGACCTTTGCGCCATTTCCTCGGGTCGTGCCAGGCTTTTCATGGGCTTTGACATTCGTTGAGCCAGAAAGACATCCTGAGCATGTTGAGACGATGTTGAGATCCCATCATGAGATGAGGACTATCCTGTTTAGAGGACTGGATTTTTCATCATTTACCCTAGTCCTGGATATTGGCTGCGGGTATGCATCGGACCTGATTGTGCTAGGGAAAAGGTATCCTCATCTTAGATTGGATGGGTGCAATATCTCTGCCGAGCAGATAGAAATTGGCAACCGCAGAATACACGCCGAAGGTTTTCAGGATCGCATCGCGCTTTACAACCTTGATAGCTCCAGGGACAATTTTCCGGGCCAGTACGACCTGGTAATCGGGTTTCAAGTAATCCATCATATAAGAGACAAGCAGGGCGTCCTATCCAATGTGGGAAGGCACCTCAAAAATGGCGGGTATATGGTTTTGGCGGAGATCGTTTCTAACCTCGCCTCTCCCATCGAGCATAGCGAATCGTCAGCCTATTTCATTCCAAAGGCCGAATGGGCAGAGTTGCTGGCACAGAATCACTTGAGAATAGTAGAGTGTGTGGTGGCAAATCGGGAGATCGGCAATTTTCTGCATGACCCGGACTTTGCAGAGAATTTCGCTCGAATCGGCCGAGAGTACGACAGTATCACACGGGCGCATTTACAAGGCCCCCATTTGTTGGGAGATTTGCTGAAAAGGGATCTGGCTCTCTATCTCCTGTTCACAATCCAGAAGGACGAATATTTGCTGCAGGACACGATTTTACAGATGAACAAAGAAAGGCTCGCTGCATTGGTACCCTACTCGAGGGTTATGGGAGGCGGGGACAATGAGCCTTTGCCATTGTTCATTCCGGCCCAGAATGAAACTGGCATCTCTGTGCGCTCTGTTGGCCCAGGGCAACCAGACCCTCTTGCGCGGGAGGCACTGCTTGCCAGTGGGCCAGACCAACGACGGTTGTTGGAATCTTATATTTGCGAGCAACTAGGCCGTGTGCTAGAGCTTGATCCCTCTCAACTGGACCCACGGCAGCCCATGAACACTTGGGGACTAGACTCTTTGATGGTTCTTGATCTGAAGAAGCGATTTGAGGACGACCTAAAAGTAAATGTGCCCCTGATCAATTTCTTTGAAGGGCTTGATGTCGTCCAATTCACGGCGCTGGTACTCGACCAAATTGCGGCAGCCTCTTCCGCTCCAGAATGCCACATTACTAGACGCTCGGACTCTGAACAAAAAGAGGGTGGCGCAATCCGTGAACTCGGCCGTGAAGAAGCGAAACGGTTGCTGGCAGCTCTTGATCAACTCCCGGATGAGGAGGTGGATTCTTTGCTTCTCTCTATGACGGCTGGATCGGGAACGCAGAATGAATAGTATTCTCGATCAAGTCACCCACCTCTCATCCGATGAAAAACGGACGCTCCTGGCGCAGTTGCTCCAGAAAAAAATCGACGCGCCCCAACCTGCATATTCCCTGTCTCATGGTCAGCGGGCCCTGTGGTTCCTGTACCAGCTTGCGCCAGAGAGTTGGGCCTACAATACCCTGTTTGCAGCCCATATCAGATCAGAAGTGGATACCTCAGCTTTGCGGCGCGCCTTTCAGGGCCTGATCAATCGCCATCCTTCTTTACGAACTACTTATGAGGTGCGAGATGCTCAGCCCGTTCAGCAAGTCCATGATTATGTGCAAGTCTGTTTCCAAGAAACAGATGCCTCCACCTGGAATTGGGACGTGTTGAACCAGCGCCTGATTGAGGAGGCCCGTCGCCCCTTTGATTTGGAACGGGGACCTGTATTCCGGGTAAACCTATTCACTCGGACAGCTCAGGATTACATCTTGTTACTGACGGGCCACCATATTGCGCTCGACCTATGGTCCTACACTGTGCTTATCAGCGAGCTCCTTGAGCTTTATCCTGCAGAGAAGACTGGCGCACACCTCTGCTTGCCTCTTCCCCCTGCACGGTATGAAGACTTTGTCCGATGGCAAATTGAGATGCTGGCAAGCGAGAAGGGGGAACACCTTTGGGCATATTGGCGAGAGCAATTGGGAGGCGTGTTGCCTGTGCTGAATCTTCCCACTGACCATCCTCGGCCGCCCATCCAGACTTTTTGTGGCGCTTCACATTTTTTTGGTGTGGATGAGGAATTGGTTTGGAAGCTCAGGACGCTTGCCAAGACCGAGGGTGCGACTCTTTATATGATTTTCCTGGCGGTTCTCCAGACGCTGCTCTATCGTTACTCGGGACAAGAAGACATTCTGGTAGGCTCTCCCATTGCTAATCGTAGTCGGCCAGAGTTCAAAAGAATTGCGGGCTATTTTGTTAATATGATCGTCCTGCGGGCAGACTTGACCGGGAATCCCTCGTTCAAGACGTTCCTGGCTCAGGTACGCCGTACGGTGCTGGCAGCTCTTGAACACCATGACTATCCATTCTCTCTCCTGGTCGAGCGACTCGAACCCACTCGAGATCCCAGCCGCTCACCGCTTTTCGACGTTGCATTTGCCTTCGAGTCGCCGCAGTTTGACGAGCAGGGGATATCATCGTTCCTGCTAGGCAAGCCAGGAGGACACATGAGCTGGGGGGACATTGCGCTGGAGACTTGGCCCCTGGCGCAGCAGGAGGGCCAGTTCGATTTGACCTTACACATGTTTGAAACAAGTGACTCTCTCTCTGGCGCTTTCCAGTACAACGCCGACCTTTTTGACGCCGCCACGATTGCGCGGATGGCAAAACACTTGCAGACTTTGTTGGGCAGCATTGCGGCTAACCCTGAGCAGGGTGTCTTTGACCTGCCGCTTTTGACGGAGGGAGAGCGACGCCAGATATTAAAAGAATGGAACGCCACCGAGGCGGGCTATCCGCAGGATGTATGCGCCCACGAGCTATTCGAGGCCCAGGTGGAGCGGGCGCCGGATGCGATGGCTGTGATATTCGAGGATCAGCGTTTGACCTATCGGGAATTGAATGGTCGAGCGAACCAGTTGGCGCACTATCTGAGAAAGTTGGGGGTAGGGCCTGAGGTGTTGGTGGGCATCTGTGTGGAGCGCTCTGTGGAAATGGTGGTGGGACTGCTGGGGATTCTAAAGGCGGGTGGGGCTTATGTTCCGCTGGATCCAGCATACCCTAAAGAGCGGCTGGCGTTTGTGTTACAAGATGCCCAGGCGCCGATCTTGCTGACCCAGGCATGGCTGGTGAAGCGATTGCCAGCCTATGAGGCTACTGTAATCTGCCTGGACGCCGATTGGGAAGCTATCACCCATACACAAGACGAGAACCTGGATAAATGCGCCATGCCAGACAACTTGGCCTATGTCATCTACACCTCTGGCTCGACCGGCAAACCCAAAGGATCGCCAATTCCCCATCGAGGATTGGTAAATTATCTAACTTGGTGTCAGCAGGCCTATCCCCTTGCGACAGGGCAAGGTGTGCCTGTCCACTCTTCCATCTCGTTCGACCTGACCATCACAAGCCTGTTTGCGCCCCTGATGGCAGGTCGCACAGTGCATCTGTTGGTCGAGGACCGGGGCGCCGAAGCGTTAAGCGCAGCCCTGCACGCTGGCGCCGATTTCAGCTTTATCAAGATCACGCCGGCTCATCTGGAGCTTGTCAGCCAGCACTTGACGCCCGAGGAGGCGACAGGCTGCACTCGGGCTTTTATCATCGGTGGAGAAAGCTTGTGGTCCGAGCAGATCGCGTTCTGGCAGAATTATGCCCCTGATACGCTGCTGATTAATGAATATGGACCGACAGAAACAGTCGTGGGGTGCTGCGTTTATCAGGTGCAAAAGGGAGAACACAGGCTGGGGGCGATCCCCATTGGCCGCCCCATTATCAATACCCAGCTCTACATTCTAGATGCGCATTTGCAGCCTGTGCCGGTTGGCGTGCCAGGTGAGCTATATATCGGCGGCGCCGGCCTGGCTCGCAGCTACCTCAACCGTCCCGACTTGACGGCCGAAAAGTTCATCCCCAACCCCTTTACCTCCCTTCCTTCTCTCTCTTTGCAGACGAGGGGGGATACACAGGGAGGCCTCCGCCTTTACAAGACAGGTGATCTAGCTCGTTATCGGCCGGATGGCAACATTGAGTTTCTGGGGCGCTTGGATCAACAGGTGAAGGTGCGAGGCTTTCGCGTCGAATTAGGCGAAATTGAAGCGGCGCTGCTCGAATACCCTGGAGTGAGCGCAGCCGTGGCGCTGGCGCGAGAGGATGGGCTGGCGGGCCTTTCGAGCGAGATTAGAGCTGGCAAGCGGTTGGTGGCCTATCTAGTTCCAAAGGGCGAACAGACGCTCATGGCCGACGAGTTGCGCCGCTTTCTGCATGAAAAGTTGCCCGACTATATGGTGCCCTCGGCGTTCGTGGTGCTGGCCGAAGGGATGCCACTGGCGCCGAATGGTAAGGTGGATCGAAGGGCGTTGCCGGCACTGGAGGGCGTTCGACCGGGGTTGGGAACTGTCTTGGCGGCTCCCCGTACGCCCGTCGAGGAAATGCTGGCAAGCATCTGGCAAGAGGTGCTGGGGATCGAATCACTCGGTGTGCATGACAACTTTTTCGAGTTGGGCGGGCATTCCCTCCTGGCGACGCAGGTGGTATCGCGTGTGCGGGAGGTTTTTGGGGTAGAGTTGCCGTTGCGGGCGATATTTGAGTGGGGGACGGTGGCAGAGTTGGCCAAGGGGGTGGAGGAGGGGCGCGCG
>JBGSMF010000119.1:0-46946 GCA_041740315.1 Thermoflexales bacterium | reverse complement strand
ACTACTCAGCCGGCGCCCTTCGACCTGTCTGCCGACAGAGCAGGCTACGCGCCGCGCATCCTGAGCGAAGTGAAACGCAGTCGAAGGAGCGCGGCGCTTATCCTGAGCAAGGCCGAAGGACGCTCAGGATGCTGAGTAGTTACAAAATCTCTGCGAGCCTCTGGGCAGCTCTGTGACCTGAGCAGTTACAAATGGAGGCTCTATGAACGCCAAAGACACAAAACGAGCTGATCCCATCATCATCGGAGTGTGCGGCGGGACCGGCTCGGGCAAGACCACCGTGGCCAATGCCATCTTGGAGCAGGCGGGCCGCCAGCGCATTGCGCACATCCAGCACGATAGTTATTATCGCGATTTGCACGACCTGCCCGCCGAAGAACGGGCGCGCATCAACTTTGACCATCCCGATTCGCTGGAAACCAGCCTGCTTATCAAACACCTCAATCGAATGCGCGCCTGGCAAGCCATTGATGTGCCCGTGTACGACTTTACGATACATCGCCGCACCAACCAAACGGTGCGCGTAGAACCCAGCCGGGTCATTATGGTAGACGGCATTTTGATTTTTACGGAAAAGGCGCTACGTTCCATCTTTGACATCAAAATCTTTGTAGACACCGATGCCGACCTGCGCTTTATCCGCCGCTTGCAGCGCGACATCACCGAGCGCGGGCGAACGACCCAATCGGTGATTGACCAATATCTGAACACGGTGCGCCCCATGCACCTGGAATTTGTCGAGCCGTCCAAGCGTTATGCCGATGTCATCATCCCCGAAGGGGGATTCAACACCGTGGCGCTGGATATGGTAGTAGCGCGCGTCGAGGCCATGCTGGGAGCGGGATGATGCGCGTCTGCATTGACGTATCGGCCGCGGTGCACCGCCGCGCCGGGTTGGGCCGCTATGCTCAAGAGCTGATCGGCGCGCTGGCGGCAAACGCCGAGAACGAATACATTACGTTTTATCACCAACGCGGCCAGGCCCACCTGGCTGCCCCTATAGATCGCCTGCCACACATTACCACCCCGCTCTCGGTCAAGCCGTGGCGGCTGGCGACCATGCTGGCATATTTTTCCAACACCAAGATGGATAGACTCTTCCCTGGCATCCACCTGTTCCACGCCACCGAGCACCTGCTGCCCAGGCTGAAGCAAATTCCCGCTGTATTTACACTGCACGACCTGATTTTTCGTTTCGACCCCGGCTCGCACAAGCTGCTCAACCGCATTTACCTTAACCTGATGATGCCGCGCTTTTTGCGCGCCGCGCGCGCCATCATCGCCGTGAGCGAGTGCACCAAGCGTGACGCAGTGCGGCTCTACAATGCGCCGCCGGACAAGATTCACGTCATTTACGAAGGGGTCGAGCCGCGCTTCAAGCCGATCCAAGACGCCCAGGCGCTTGAAAGCGTGCGCCGCAAATACAAGCTGCCTGCAAGATTTGTGCTGTACGTGGGCACCATTGAGCCGCGCAAGAATTTGCCGGCGTTGTTTCAAGCCTTTTTGAATTTAAAATTTCAAATTTCAAATTTAAAATTGGTCATTGCCGGGAAAAAGGGCTGGCTGACCGAAGAAACATTTAAAAGCGCACAAGCATTAGGCGACCGGGTGCTCTTTACCGGCTATGTGGCCGATAACGATTTGCCCGCACTGTACACGCTGGCGGAATTGGCCGTTTTGCCATCGGTGTACGAAGGCTTTGGCTTGCCCGTGCTGGAAGCGATGAGCTGCGGCACGCCGGTGGCCTGCTCGAATGTATCGAGCTTGCCAGAGATTGCGGGCGAGGCGGCGCTGCTGTTCAATCCGCATGATGTTCGCTCGATGACTGAAGCGTTGGAACGGGGACTGACCGACGAGACCCTACGCGCCAGCTTGCGCGCGCGGGGGTTGGCGCGCGCGGGCCAGTTCACGTGGGGCAGGGCCGCCCGGCAAACACAGGAGCTGTATTGCCAGGCGGCTAATTTTGCCTCTTGACACCCCGCTTGAGCTGTGCTAAAATTCATATTATGAATTTTAGCTGAGGCGGCAATGTCTGAAACAGAGCGCGAACTAGAAATCCTCAAAGAGATTGAGCGTAATCCCGATATCACCCAGGCCGACTTGGCCGCCCAACTAGATGTGGCGGTGGGGAAGGTCAACTGGTACGTCAAGCGGCTCATTAACAAGGGCTATGTCAAGGTCACGCACCTCCAGCGGCGCAAGCTGCATTATTTTGTCACTCCCTCCGGCTTGGCCCTTAAACTCAGGCTGACCCGCGAATATATGCAGGTCTCGCTGCGTATGTACCGCGAACTGCGTCAGGCCGCTCACCAAGTCTTGGCGCAAGTGCGCCAGGCCGGCTATACAGCGGTGTGCGTCGAGGGCAAAGATGAAGCCTCCGAAATTCTGCGTCTGACTTGCCTGGAACAAAATATCAAGGTAGAAAAGAAAAGCAACCTTCCAACTTTGTATACCGACGGGGCAGGTTTTGCCGTTGTTTGGCCAGTCCACCCTACCCTCAAAAGGAAACCATGATGGGACAAAACTTTTTTGCTCATCCCACCGCCGATGTTTCACCTCAGGCCACCATTGGCGACGGCACCAAAATCTGGCAGCATTGCCAGGTGCGCGAGGGAGCTGTGCTAGGCAATCACTGCATCTTGAGCAAGGGCGTGTACATTGATTTTGACGTGCGCATTGGCAACAATGTCAAGATTCAAAACGGTATCTCGGTTTATCACGGTGTGACCTTGGAAGACGGCGTGTTTTGCGGGCCGCATTGTGTTTTTACCAACGACCGGCAGCCGCGCGCCATCAATCCAGATGGGTCGCTCAAGGGCATGGCCGATTGGGTGGTGAGCAAGACCCTGGTGCGCACCGGCGCCGCTATTGGCGCGCACGCCACCATTGTATGCGGCGTGACCATTGGCCAATGGGCCATGATCGGCGCGGGCGCGGTGGTGACGCGCGATGTGCCCGATTACGGGCTGGTTTATGGCAACCCGGCGCGGCTGCATGGCTTTGTGTGTCCGTGCGGGGAAAAGTTGATCACGGATGAGCGACAACCAACAACCGACGAGGGGGCACCGATGATTTGCCCCCAATGCAAGTTTCAAGTTGCGATTCCCCAGGCCGACTCTGTGCGGCTAGTCAAATAACAGGAGTAAAACTATGATCCCCATTTCCAAACCCTTTATCGGCGAGGCAGAAAAGCAGGCTGTTCTAAAAGTGCTAGAATCTGGCATGTTGGTGCAAGGCCCGCGCACCGCCGAGCTAGAGATAAAGTTTGCCGCCATTTGCGGCGCGAAATATGCCATTGCCACCTCTTGTGGCACAACGGCGCTGCACGTGGCGATGCTGGCGCATGGCATTGGCGCAGGCGACGAGGTCATCACCACGCCGTTCACATTTATGGCCTCGGTCAACAGTATCCTTTACACCGGCGCGCGGCCAGTGTTTGTGGATATTGAACAAGACACCTTCAATATCGACCCAGCACTCATCGAGGCGGCCATCACTCCCAAGACCAAGGCTATTATGCCAGTACACCTATACGGCTATGTGTGCGATATGGATGCCCTGCAAGCCATTGCCCACAAGCACGACCTGATCCTCATCGAAGACGCCTGCCAGGCGGTGGGAGCAAGCTATAAAGATAAAATAGCAGGCAGCTTTGGCACAGGCTGTTTTAGCCTATATGCCACCAAGAATCTGATGAGCGGCGAGGGAGGAATGATTACGACCAGCGACGAGGCGCTGGCGCAGCGCTGCCGGATGATTCGCAACCACGGCATGCAGCGGCGCTATTATCACGACATGCTGGGTTATAATTTCCGCATGACCGATCTGCACGCGGCCATCGGGCTGGCGCAGGCCGAGCGGCTGCCCGAGTTCACTGCCAAGCGGCGCGCCAATGCTGCGTATCTCAACGCGCACATCGAAAGCGTGATTACACCCCAGGTGCGCCCTGGTTACGGGCATGCGTGGCACCAATACACCATCTGTGTAGACAAAGGACGGAACCGCGATGCCGCGGCAAAGCAGCTCAACGAGGCAGGGGTAGGCACTGGCATTTTTTACCCCGTGCCGGCCAACAAGCAAGCGCACCTGGTAGAATTGGGGCTGGGCGATGTATCGCTGCCGGTGGCCGAGCGATTGGCCCAAGAGGTCATCTCGCTGCCGGTGCATCCGCAGTTGAGCCAGGCCGACCTGGAAACAATTGTGGCCGAGGTGAATAAACTATGAAAGTTGCCGTAATCGGTGTGGGCGCAATGGGGCGCAACCACGCGCGGGTATATTCCGAGTTACCCAACGTCACATTGGTGGGTGTGGCAGATGCCGATGCGCAAACCGCCGAAAATGTCGCCAATCGCTACAGCACAGATGCCTATACCGACTATTTCAAGTTGCTGGATGAGCACAAGCCCGATGCAGTGACGCTGGCGGTGCCCACCGTTGAGCATCTGGCTGTGGCGCTCCAGGTCATACAACGGGGCATTCACCTGTTGGTCGAAAAGCCCATTGCCTTCACTGTAGAGGAAGGCCAGCAAATCATTGCCGCCGCCGAGCAAGTTGGGGTTAAATTGATGATTGGCCACATCGAACGCTTTAACCCGGCCGTGATTGCACTTAAGAACCATTTGGCTAAAGGGAAACTGGGGCGGGTTTTCCAAATTGATGCGCACCGCCAAGGCCCATTTCCGGCGCGCGTTCAGGATGTGGGCGTGGTGATTGACCTGGCCGTGCACGACCTGGATATTATGCGCTATGTGAGCGGAGCCGAGATTGTGCGGGTGTATGCCGAAACCGAGCGCCGCATCCACAGCACGCGTGAAGACCTACTGGCCGGCCTGGTGCGCTTGGGCGACGGCACCATTGGCACGCTGGCCATCAACTGGCTGACGCCCACCAAAATCCGCGAGCTGTACGTGACCGGCGAGCGCGGCATGTTCCGCGTAGATTACCTGACCCAAGACCTATACTTTTTTGAAAACGCCATCGCCGGCGACGGCGAATGGGATGCGCTGCGCGTGTTGCGCGGCGTGAGCGAGGGGCAGATGATTCGCTACGTGGTGAACAAAAAAGAGCCACTGCGCGCCGAGCAAGAAGCCTTTTTGGCCGCCGCGCGCGGGGAAGCGCCCGTGGCCGTTAGCGGACTGGACGGGCTCAAGGCGCTAGAATTGGCGCAGGTAGTGGTGACTTCGGGCTTGGAGCATCGAGCGATAGAAATGACCAACGCTCACTGACGAACGACCAGCGTTCGTCGTTTGTCGTTCATCATCGGTCATCATAAAGGACAAGTATGCCACTTGAAGAGTTACGAGAAAAAATCGAACAGCGCCGCGTCGTCATCGGTGTGATTGGCCTGGGCTATGTGGGCTTGCCGGTGGCGTGCATGTTTGCGGAGGCAGGGTTCAAGGTAATTGGACTGGATATCAAAGCAGAGCGTGTCGCCGCCATTAATGCTGGCGCTAGCCCGATTGAGGGAGATGAGCCGGGCCTGGCCGAATTAGTGGCTGAGGTAATCAAGGCAGGGCGGCTGCACGCAACGGCTGACTATGCCGAACTGGCGCAAGCCGACGTGGTGTTGATTGATGTCGAGACGCCTGTTGACGACAATCACAAGCCGCAATACGTGGCGCTGAGGGCCGCCTGCCGCAGCCTGGGGCCAGTGATGAAATCGGGTGGATTGATCATTGTCGAATCCACCATCGCGCCGGGGACAATTGACCGCCTGGTCAAGCCGCTGCTTGAAGAAACGAGCGGCAAACAAGTTGATACAGATTTTTATCTGGGGGCATGTCCAGAGCGCGTTATGCCTGGCAAGCTGCTGGCTAACCTGCAATCTCTCAGCCGCGTGTGCGGTGGCAGCACGCCGGAAACGGCGCAAGCGATGGCGGCTCTCTATCACACCATTGTAAAAGCTGAGTTAGATACCGCCGACCCCGTAACCGCCGAATTGGTCAAGACGACCGAAAATGCTTATCGCGACGTGCAAATTGCGTTCGCTAACGAAGTGGCGCTGATCTGTGAAGCAGCCGGGGGCGATGTGTGGCGCGTGCGCGAATTGGTGAACAAGAGTCCATATAGGCAGATGCACATGCCCGGCGCAGGTGTGGGGGGGCACTGCATTCCCAAAGACCCGTGGCTGCTGGCCCACGGCGCAGGTGAGCAGGCGCCGCTGCGCCTGATTCCGGCGGCGCGCGCCGTGAACGACAGCATGCCGCTGCACATGGTCGAGTTGACCATGCAGGCGTTGCGCCAAGCTGGCCGCCCGGTGGAGCAAGCTCGCATTGCGGTACTGGGCTATGCCTACCTTGAAAATAGCGACGATGCGCGCAACAGCCCAAGCCAGGCGTTGGCGGCGCGGCTACGTGAATTGGGCGCAGAGGTCATTATTCACGACCCCTACGTGCCTGGTTATCAGGGCAATGTGATAGAGTGCGCCAAAGACTGTGATGCGGTAGTGATCATGGTGGCGCATCGTGAATACAAGGCGCTCGACCTGGCCGCGCTCAAGGCTGCGCTACGTTCCCCCACCCTGATAGATGGACGGCACGTGTTCAGAGCCGCACAGGCGCAGGCGGTTGGCTTGGCTTATCGCGGTATTGGGATGGGAGAGAAACAGGCGTGAGAATTGTTTCCATCGTCGGCGCGCGACCGCAGTTTATCAAGGCTGCACCGGTCAGCCGAGCGTTGCGGCACGCTTCGTGCCACACTGAGGTATTGGTGCATACCGGCCAACACTATGACGAGAACATGTCGGCGGTGTTCTTTGACGAACTCAACATCCCTCCGCCCAACTATAACCTGGGCGTTGGCTCCGGCTCGCACGGCGCGCAGACTGGCGAGATGTTGGCAAAAATTGAAAAAGTATTGTTGGATGAAAAACCTGATTGGGTCTTGATCTACGGCGACACCAACTCAACATTGGCCGGCGCCTTGGCGGCGGCCAAATTACACATCAAGGTAGCGCATGTAGAAGCCGGGTTGAGAAGCTTTAACCGCGCAATGCCTGAAGAGATCAATCGCGTGGCGGCGGATCACATATCTGACTTGTTGCTATGCCCCAGCCAAACCGCTGTTGGCAATCTGGCGAAAGAGGGCATCACCAGCGGTGTGCACCTGGTGGGCGACGTAATGGCTGACGCATTGGCTTTTGCCACCACTCGCGCCGAAGAACGCTCTGATGTTTTAGCACAGTTAGGCTTGACCGAACGCGGCTACCTGCTGGCGACGGTTCATCGCGCCGAAAACACGGACGACTCAGCCCGCCTGCGCAACATTCTATCTGCTTTTGCAGAAATGAACGAGCCAGTCATCTTTCCAATTCATCCGCGCACTCGCAAAAGAATCGAGGCTTTTAACCTGAAATTCGAAATCCAAAATCTACAATTGATCGAGCCGGTGGGTTATTTGGATATGGTGATGCTCGAACAATCGGCGCGGATGATCTTGACCGATTCGGGCGGCGTTCAAAAAGAGGCCTATTGGTTGGGCGTGCCATGCATCACGCTGCGCGACGAGACGGAATGGGTGGAAACGATCCAGGCTAATTGGAATATATTAGCCGGTGCGGATACAACACGGATCGTGCAAGCCGTGCGCAATTTTACATTGCCGTCTACGCGCCCCACGTTGTATGGAGACGGGCATACGGCAGAAAGAATCGCAGAGATACTTGAATAAAGTCCTGTCTATCTTTGGCACTCGGCCGGAAGCTATCAAAATGGCGCCGGTCATTAGAGAACTTGAGCGTTCGGAGAGCATCATCAGCCGCATCTGTGTCACCGCGCAGCATCGCCAGATGCTAGACCAGGTATTGAATCTGTTTGGCCTCAAGCCAGATTACGATCTGAATGTGATGCAAGAGAGCCAATCTCCCACCCAGGTTGCATCTGTGGTGCTGGCAAAACTAGAGCCGATTCTAGAAGTTGAACGACCCGATTGGGTGCTGGTGCAGGGCGACACGACAACAGTGATGGCGGCAGCATTGGCGGCTTTTTACGCCAGGGTCAAAGTGGGACATGTAGAAGCCGGGCTGCGAACCTTTGACAAGCACCAGCCCTTTCCCGAAGAAATCAACCGGCGTGTGGCAGGGGTGATAGCCGATTTGCACTTTGCGCCCACGCAGCGAGCGCGGCAGAATTTGCTGCGCGAAGGCATTGCCGATGAGTTAGTTCGTGTGACAGGCAACCCTGTGATTGATGCGCTGCACGTCGTTGCGGGAATGTCTTACGATCCAGGCAGCGGCCCTTTAAAAGACGTGCCGTGGGACAAGCGCCTCATCTTGGTGACAGCGCACCGCCGCGAGAGCTTTGGCCGACCGCTGGAGCAAGTCTGCCTGGCCCTGCAAGAGATTGCCAAATTGTATGCGGGCGATGCACACATTGTATACCCGGTTCACCTCAACCCCAACGTACAAGAGCCGGCGCGGCGCATACTGGGGGCGGCGCCCGGCATCACGCTGACCGATCCGCTAGAGTATTTGCCATTGATCTATCTGATGAAAAAATCTACCCTGGTGCTGACCGATTCGGGTGGCATCCAAGAAGAAGCGCCTGGGCTGGGCAAACCTGTGCTGGTGCTGCGCGAGGTGACCGAACGCCCCGAAGCGGTCGAGGCCGGCACAGTGCGGGTGGTGGGCACCGATCGGGCGCGCATTGTGGAATGGACACAACGATTGCTAGATGATTCGGCCGAGTATGATAAAATGGCCCGCGCCGTAAACCCGTATGGAGACGGCCTGGCCGCCAAACGAATCGCCAGTTCGCTGGTGGGTGAACCAGCGCAACCATTTGTTGCGGGCAGCGCCTAACCCAAAGTTGCCCTCAAGGAGGAAATGTGAAAAAAATCTGTATGCTTGGGATGGGTTATATCGGCCTTCCCACAGCCATCATGTTTGCCACCCACGGCTTGCAGGTCATAGGGGTGGACATCAACCAGCACATTGTCGAGGCGCTAAAAGCGGGCAAACTTCATATCAAAGAGCCGGGGTTGGGCGATGTATTGAGCAAAGCCATTGCATCGGGCAACCTGATCATACAAACCGCGCTTGAACTTTCTGACGCTTTCATCATCGCTGTGCCCACTCCCATCAACCCGGATAAAACAGCCGACATGCGCGCCGTGATTTCGGCCACCGAGGCGATCGTTCCGCATCTGCGCCCGGGCAACCTGGTTGTGCTGGAATCCACCTCCCCTCCCCTCACAACGGCGAGCCTGGTAAAGCCCATCTTGGAACGTTCTGGCTTGAAGGCCGGCCAAGATTTCTTGCTGGCCTATTCGCCAGAACGGGTTTTACCAGGGCAAATCTTGAAAGAACTGGTAGAAAACGCGCGCGTCATCGGCGGCATAAATGCAACTTCGGCACAAGCAGGGCGAGAGCTATATGCCAGCTTTGTCAAGGGTGAAATTGTGCTGACCGATGCCACCACCGCCGAGATGGTCAAGTTGATGGAAAACACCTTCCGCGATGTCAACATTGCCCTGGCCAACGAGTTTGCCCTGATTGCCGAGAAATTGGGCATCAATGTCTGGGAAGCCATCGAGACTGCCAACCGCCATCCACGGGTCAAGATTTTGCGCCCCGGCCCCGGCGTGGGCGGGCATTGCATCGCCGTGGACCCCTGGTTTCTGGTTGAGGCAGCGCCTGAGCAGGCCAGGTTAATCCACCAGGCCCGGTTGGTCAACGACGGCATGCCAGCCTACACTGTTGAAAAGGTTAAACAGGCTATCGTCGGCGTTGATAAACCCATCATCGCTTGCCTGGGGGTGACCTACAAAGCAAACGTGGACGACATCCGAGAAAGCCCAGCTATCGAAGTCATTGAAAAATTGCTCCACGCGGGCTTGACAGTGAGGGTGTTTGACCCACACGCCAAAACGCCGCAGGCGTTGAGCGCCTATTGGACAACATCTTTGGAAGCGGCCATTACTGGAGCCGACTTGCTGGTGGTGTTGGTAGATCATGACGAATTCACGCAACTTGCGCCAGAAGCGTTGGCCTCCATGCGCCAACGCCGCGTGCTGGATACACGCAACTGCCTGCAAGCCTCTGCATGGCGGCAAGCGGGGTGTGAGGTTACATTATTGGGGGCGGCATGACGCCACAACCCTAATCACTTTGGGAGAATAGATATATGAACTGGTCTGAACTCACGGTCTTGCTAACGGGAGGCACAGGGTCGTTTGGAAAGAAATTCACAGAGCTTGTCCTGCGCGATTGTGCGCCCAAAAAGCTAATCGTCTTTAGCCGCGACGAACTCAAACAACACGAGATGCAAACGGTATTGGGATTTAACAATCCACGCTTACGATACTTTATCGGTGATGTGCGAGACGAGAACCGCCTCAGGCGCGCCATGAATGGTGTAGACATTGTGGTTCACGCCGCCGCACTAAAGCAGGTCCCGGCCTGTGAGTATAACCCATTCGAGGCTGTGCAAACAAATATCATTGGAGCCAAGAACATTATTGACGCTGCAATAGACTGCGGCGTCAAACGTGTGGTGGCGCTTTCAACCGACAAGGCCGTCAATCCCATCAATCTATATGGGGCGACCAAGCTCGTGGCTGAAAAGCTATTTGTGCAGGGCAATGCCTACTCGGGCGCAGTAGGGACGCGTTTTAGCTGCATTCGCTATGGCAATGTGGTTGGCAGCCGCGGCAGTGTTATCCCTGTCTTCAAACAGCAGCGCGCCAGCGGCAAGATTACGCTCACCGATGAGCGCATGACACGCTTTTGGATCACCCTCGAACAAGGCGTTAGGTTTGTCCTCAAGTGCGCCGAGTTGATGCAAGGGGGTGAAGTGTTTGTTCCCAAGATCCCCAGCATGCGTGTTGTGGAGCTGGCAGAGGTTATTGCGCCCAACTGTCAACGAGAGGTCATTGGTATTCGTTCTGGGGAAAAGCTGCACGAGGTGCTGGTGTCGGGAGACGAATCGCGCCAAACTTTGGAATTTGATGACATGTACCTGATTCAGCCGCTTCATCCCTGGTGGAGGTCTAGAGAATACCCAGAGGGACAACCAATGAAGGACGGCGCTAAGTTCAGCAGCGATGAGAATACCTGGTGGCTCACTCGCGACGAACTGCTACAGATGAGCGAGGAGTAACCATGGCGAAATTAGCCATAGAAGGCGGAACGCCGGTTCGACCATCACTTTTGCCCTACGGTCACCAAAGCGTGGACGAGGCCGATATCGCAGCGGTCGCTCAGGTTTTGCGGGGCGACTGGCTGACCACCGGCCCGGCCGTGAATGCGTTTGAAAAAGCGGTGGCCGAGTATGTGGGCGCAAAAGAGGCTGTTGCGGTTAATTCAGGCACGGCGGCATTGCACGCCGCGGCCTTTGCAGCCGGCATTGGGCCAGATGATGAAGTGATTGTCCCGGCTATCACCTTTGCGGCCAGCGCCAACTGTGTGCTTTATCTGGGCGGCAAGCCAGTCTTTGCCGATGTGCTGCCCGGCACGCTGAATATTGACCCAGCCGATGTGGAACGCAAGATTACGCCGCGCACCAAGGCCGTCATTCCAGTGGATTATACCGGCCAGCCGTGCGACCATGCAGCCATTCGCGCACTGGCAGACGCGCATCATTTGACGGTAATCGAGGATGCTGCCCATGCGTTAGGCGCAAGCTATCAGGGGCGCCCAATCGGCGCGCTGCATGAATTGACCACACTTAGCTTTCATCCAGTCAAGCACATCACCACCGGCGAAGGTGGAATGATAACGACCAATAATCCTGGATTGGCGGCCCAGATGCGCGCCTTTCGCACCCACGGCATCACTGCCGATTTCAAACAGCGGGCCGAGGCCGGTTCGTGGGTCTATGAGATGGTGGGGCTGGGCTACAATTATCGCCTGCCTGACCTGAACTGCGCGCTAGGAACGAGCCAATTGAAAAAGATTGAGGGTCGGCTGGCGCGGCGGCGAGAGATTGCAGCGCGATACCAGAGCGCATTTGCTGGATTGCCGGCGGTTGAGACGCTAGAAACAACGCAAGAAACTGAGCCAGCCTGGCACTTGTTTGTAATCAAGTTGAGGCTAGAGCGGCTGCGGGTTGGGCGCAAAGAGGTTTTTGCAGCGTTGCGAGCCGAAAACATTGGCGTGAATGTGCATTATATTCCCGTCTACTGGCATCCTTACTACCAGCAATTGGGCTACCGGCGCGGCCTATGCCCGGTGGCCGAAGCCGCTTATGAACGCTTGATCACTTTGCCAATGTTCAGCGCAATGACAGACCAAGATGCACAAGACGTGATTGACGCTGTGCGCAAGGTGGCGGAGGCATACTCGGCATGAAAGTTGTCGCAATTATCCAAGCCCGGATGGGCAGCACTCGCCTGCCGGGCAAAGTATTAAAAGACATTGGTGGAGCAACCATGCTGGCGCGGGTGGTGCGGCGGGCGCAACAAGCCAAATTGATCAACGAGGTCATTGTGGCGACCACGACCCAGCCGGCCGACGCCGACATTGTAAGCGAGTGTTCGCGCTTGAATGTGCCAGCCTTTAGAGGCGACGAGCAAGACGTGCTTGACCGTTATTACCAGGTCGCGCAAACGCATCACGCCCAGGCCATAGTTCGCATCACGTCCGATTGTCCACTGATTGACCCTGCCGTGACAGATAAAACCATTCAAGCATTTCTGCAAGCCGCGCCAGATTATGATTATGCCAGCAATACCTTGCAGCGCACTTATCCACGCGGGCTGGATACCGAAGTGATGACATTTGATGCTCTGGAGCGCGCCTGGCGCGAGACACAGGGACCTTTCCAGCGCGTCCACGTCACGCCCTATTTTTATCAAAACCCAGCCAAGTTCAAACTGCTTTCGGTTACACATGACCAGGATTACAGCCACTACCGTTGGACCGTGGATACTCTACAAGACCTAGCCTTTGTCCAAACCGTATACGCGCGCCTGGGCAATCGAATGAATATTAGCTGGCAGGAGGTGCTGGCGCTATTAGAGCGCGAACCGGAACTGGCCGAGTTGAATCGTGATATTCAGCAAAAGGCGCTGCACGAGGGGTAGAAAGTGAGCCAAGAAACCCTGCTTATCCGCGCCGACGCCAACGCCCAGATTGGCACAGGTCATGTGATGCGCTGCCTGGCGTTGGCGCAAGCATGGCAAGATAGAGGAGGGCAAAGCATCTTTGTTTCGGCCGAGTTGCCCTCTGCTTTAGAAAAACGACTGCAATCAGAAGGGACGACGATATCCTACACCCCAGCCAAACCTGGCAGCAATGAGGATGCAATTCAAACATCAACTCTGGCGCAACAGGCACAGGCCAAGTGGGTCGTTGTGGATGGGTACCACTTTGACGTCAATTATCAGCAAGCAATCAAGCAAGCCAATTTGCGCTTGTTGTTTATAGACGACTATGGGCACGCCGACCACTATTATGCCGACCTTGTGCTCAATCAAAACATTTATGCTGACGAGTCTCTTTACGCCAGGCGCGAGCCACATACGCGCCTTTTGTTGGGCACGCAGTTTGCCCTATTGCGGCGCGAGTTTTGGAAATGGCGCGGCTGGCAGCGCGAGATTGCGCCTGTGGCCCGCAAGGTGCTGGTGACAATGGGCGGCGGCGACCCAGACAATGTAACCCTCACAGTCATCCAAGCCCTACAGCAAGTTGAAATAGAGGGCCTGGAAGCCATCGTCGTCATTGGAGGCAGCAACCCGCACAAAGAAACGCTCAAAGCTCAAATTGCAAACGCTAACTGCCCGATCCAACTGAAGCGCAATGTCACTGACATGCCCACACTGATGGCATGGGCCGATGTGGCCATCTCGGCGGGGGGAAGCACGTGTTGGGAACTGGCGTTTATGGGGCTGCCCAATCTAATCTTGACATTAGCAGAAAATCAACGCCTAATCGCCCAAGGACTTGGTGCCGCCAAAGCAGCAGTGAGCCTGGGCTGGCATTATCATATTACGGCTATGCAAATTGCCCAATCGCTTGAATTGCTTGCTCATACAGACCTTGCTTCAATGAGCAAATGCGGGAAACTGCTGGTGGACGGCAGAGGAAGCAGTAGAGTGGTGCAACAAGTTAGGACATAGTATGCGCATTATTTATTTGGGAAACAACTGGTTAGGATGGAAAGTACTCGAATGGCTTGTACAGCAAGGCGAGGATATCGCGGGACTAGTCGTCCATCCGCCCAGAAAACAAAAGTTTGGCAAAGAAATTTTGGAAACAGCCCAATTGCCCGCAAACCGAATATTGGACGGTTCAAGACTATGGGAATCAGATGTGCTGGAAACCATCCGGACACTCAAGCCGGATATATGTATTTCCATTCTATTCGGTTACATTGTGCGTTCCAATTTTTTAGGCATCTTTCCAGAAGGATGCATCAATCTGCACCCGGCATACCTGCCCTATAACCGTGGAGCTTATCCTAATGTATGGAGTATCATTGATAGAACTCCGGCTGGGGTGACATTGCATTACATTGATGCTGGCATTGATACAGGCGACATCATTGCTCAATGCCAAGTGGCGGTTGAGCCAGTAGACACGGGCAAAACGCTCTATCACAAATTAGAGCAAGCTTCCTTGAACTTGTTTAGAAAGACATGGCCATTAGTGAGAGACGGAAAAGCGCAGAGCATCAGTCAATCTGCCGAGAAAGGTACGTATCATCACACACAGGACGTCGAAACGATTGATGAAATTATTCCAGACAAGCTCTATCGCGGCCAAGAAGTGATTGACATCTTACGCGCTCGCACCTTTCCGCCGTATCAAGGCGCATACATGATAGTCAATGGACGCAAAATCTATCTTCGTCTGGAATTGCTGTACGAAGAAACGCTCAGAGGGTAAAATGTTTTATATAACTATCAACAATCGCCAAATCGGTTGGGAAAAGTCTACCTACATTGTGGCAGAAATGTCTGCCAACCACAACCAGGATTTTGAGCAAGCAGTGCAACTGATTCATGCCGCCCAAGAAACCGGGGCCGATGCCATCAAATTGCAAACTTATACACCAGATACACTGACCATTAATTGCAACAACGAACATTTCAAGATCGGCAAAGGCACCATTTGGGAAGGCCAAAACCTTTATCAACTTTATGGTGAAGCCTACACGCCCTGGGATTGGCAGCCCAAACTCAAGCAAGTTGCCAACGAGTCAGGGCTCGACCTCTTTTCCACACCATTTGATTTTACGGCGGTAGACTTTTTGGAACAAATGGATGTGCCAGCCTACAAAATTGCTTCGTTTGAACTGGTAGATTTGCCCCTCGTCCGGCGGATTGCGCAAACAGGCAAACCCATCATCATGTCCACCGGCATGGCAAGCCTGGCCGAAATTGACGAAGCGGTAACAGCCATTCGTGAAACCGGCAACCCGCAACTTGCATTGCTCAAATGCACCAGCGCCTACCCGGCCCCGCCGGAAGAGATGAACCTGCGCACCATCCCGCACCTGGCAGAGGCGTTTGATGTGCCGGTAGGGCTATCGGATCACACTTTGGGCATTGCCGCGCCTGTGGCGGCGGTGGCATTGGGCGCTTGCATCATTGAAAAGCATTTCACGCTTTCACGAGCCGTGCCCGGGCCAGATAGCGCCTTTTCGCTTGAACCGCACGAATTCAAGGCGATGATCGAAGCAGTGCGCATGGCAGAAAAAGCCTTGGGGCAGGTGCAATATCAGGTCACAGAGCGCGAAGCGGCCAGCCGGATCTTTCGTCGCTCATTATTTATAGTGCAAGACATGAAAGCGGGCGAGGTATTCACAACAGAGAACGTGCGCTCGATTCGGCCTGGCTATGGGCTGCATACGCGCTATATGGATGAGGTGCTGGGGCGGCGGGCGGCGCGGGATATCGAGCGTGGAACTCCGCTGAGTTGGAATTTAATCAATTGACAATAGGGACCAAGCAGCCTACCCTCATGGAAATAACTGATCATACTTCGCCCCCAGTCAAAGAAGACCCTCTAAGGAAACGCTACCTCTACAAACTTGGCACTAACCTGATCGGGTTTGCGCTTAGTTTGATCACCGCAGGCATTATCCCGCGAGGCCTGGGGCCGACCGCCTATGGCAATTTTTACTTCCTGAACAACTTTTTTAATCAGGTTGCCAATTTTCTGGATCTCGGCACAAGCATGGCATTTTACACCAAAATCTCCCGTCGCCCTCAAGAGACGGAACTCATCCGATTTTACTGGGGCTTTGCCAGCCTGATCAGTCTAGTCATGCTTCTGGCTGTATGGATTGCCCTGACCTTTGGGCTGGAAAGTTGGCTATGGCCGGACCAAACAATGCACTATATCTGGATGGCTGCCATTTTGGGCTTGCTGACCTGGTACAGTACCATTGTCAATTATCTCGTTGACGCCTACGCCCTGACAACCAAGACCGAAATTGTCCGTATCCAACAGCGACTGCTCGGCGTGATCCTCATTGTACTCATGCTGCGGTTCAGCCTGTTTAGCCTAGATAATTTCTTTCTCTACAACTATGCGATCGTATTATTCGCCTGCGTGGGCTGGTGGAGAGTTATGAACCAGGCAGGTCTGTCCATATTGCCTACAATGCGCCTGCCCTTCTCCAAGGTCAAGAACTATGTTCGCGAGTTCTATGAGTATACAGCGCCGCTTATTGTCTTTGCCGTGACCAGCTTGCTAGTCAACATGCTGGATCGGTGGCTATTGCAAAGATTTGCCGGCTCAATCCAGCAGGGTTTTTTTAGCCTGTCCTATAAAATTGGAGCTATTTGTTTCTTGTTTACCAGCGCCATGACACCATTGCTGACCCGCGAATTTGCGACAGCCTTTGGTCGGCAAGACATCAAGCAGATGCAATCTCTGTTCCGGCGCTACGTTCCCACACTCTACACACTCGCAGCTTTTCTAGCTGTCTTTGTAGCCGTCCAGGCCGATAAAGTCAGTTTGATCTTTGGCGGCAGTGAATATCAGGGAGCAACGCTGGCTGTCTCGATAATGGCCTTTTACCCTATCCATCAAACATATGGGCAACTCACCAGCTCCCTTCTCTGGGCAACAGGTCAAACCAAGGTATTTCGCAACTTGGGCGTTGCCTTCATGCTGGCCGGCTTGCCCGTATCTTTTTGGTTGGTTGCTCCGCCACAGTTGTTAGGCCTGAATCTCGGAGCCACCGGCTTGGCCATCAAGATGGTTGCGCTTCAGTTTGTTGGCGTCAATCTTTACCTGTGGTTCAACGTCCGGTTTTTGCATCTCCATTTCCGTAAATTCCTGTATCATCAGTTGTACTCTCTAGCTGTGTTGGCGAGCATAGCGTGGCTGGCATCCCGTATCGTCAACCTACTTGTCACAAGCACGCTGATAGCTTTCCTGATCAGTGGGTTTTTCTATACTTTGGGTGTCGGGATAGCTACGCTGGTGTTTCCCGCGCTACTGTTGATGTCTCGGTCAGAATTGATGAACTACCTAGCGAACTTTAGGTTGACCTTGAAACGATTGAGGACATAGCCATGCAAGATCCAATCCAGACATTGACCATGTTGGAAACAGTTCATCAAGCGCACTGGCTCGCAGACCACGGCATAGAACATGGTTTGAGTGGAGGCATCCTGGCCGTGACTCCCGCCGCAGCTTACGCCTGCCAAAAACTGGGGCTGACCTACCTAAAGCTAGAAGACTATGCCCAGGTTGCAAAGCGGCAGATTGAATACACCTCGGTCATGCCATACTACCTGGAATGGGAAGCATGGCTGGATGAGTGGGCGCAACAGGCGGTCCCTATCTTTGGCGAAAACCATTTTAGGCCGGCGAGCGCCATAACGCATCTCTTGCACACGCTTTTTGCAGAAATTTGGGCTACGGCTGTCAACTTGCACGAGTTCATCCAAGCCACCCAACCAGCTCACATCGCCTTGTGGCTGCCTCGCATTATCAATCTGCCTTGGCACTTGCATCCATCTGTATCGCCTTTGACAACGCTGGCGCCAACTCTTGTATCTGCCCATAATATTCCCATCGTGGACTTGGCGGGGTATGCTCCTACGCTAGCGCCTGTTTCCGATGTTCCTCAGGGTCCATCTGGCATTAGGCGATGGGTGGAATGGGCCAAGCATCTGATAGTCCAACATCCTCTAATCGCTGAAGTGCTGGCAACGCGCTACTTCCGACCATCAGACCATCTCAAATCGCTCCTCTCCGACGCTCCCTATATTCTTGTCTCTGGCTACGGATACGATCTTCCCCCCCTCGTGCGTGACCTGCGTCGGCAAGGTGCACGCATTGTTATCGTACCAAATCGGCTTCCTCCCATACGTTTGACGACGCCACCACTCCCCAGCGAGCTAAAAGACACGCTAGCCATCACAAGTAGACAGCTGCTCCGGGAACCTCGCTTATGGGAGCTCCTGGAGAAATGCGGCATCGGGCACGCAGTATTGTGGGAACTGGCTCTTTGTCATTGGTGGCATAATCTTGTGCCCGAACTATGGAGAAATTATCAACACACCTGCCAGACATTGCGCAAACATCGGTATACGGCATTCGTCAGCTGGGAAAGCGGCGGCAATACGCTCAGCGGCGTTATCTCCAACGCAGCAGAATGCCAAGGGCTGCACCGCTACATTTACCAACATGGCAGCTCAAGCGAGATTGACGCGAGAAATTGGCAGGCCTATCTGCGACACAGCGAGACTTTCTTGGTCTATGGACAAGGCTCTGCAGAGAAACTGAATCAAACCTGTCCAACATTCATGCAACCATGTGCACGCATCATCCCCGTTGGTTCTGCGCGACTGGATGCACTTTGTAATCAGTCGCGAACACAAAGCCGCCGGCTGCGGCTCAAATTGCAGGCAGGAGACATCCGCCCGCTGATCTTGTACATTCCCACCCACTTTGCCGCCTATGGGCGGTCCACCTCCAGTGAGCTGGCCCCTTACCCAGTCGTGTCATATTTTGAACTCCAGCAAGCTATCCTGAAGCTGTGGAATGAGACTCCTGATGTGCGGCTAGTCTACAAAGATTTTGCCGTGGCTAATGACCCGACGCGCATCATGTCGGACTTTGTTCGCGATCACATCGCCAACGCCATCGTGACCAACCGACGGCTTCCCGAATTGATCTGGGCCGTTGACGCGATCGTTTTGGACCACGTCATCACCGCAATAGGCGAGGCACTGCTTACCAACAAGCCCATGGTCGTCTACTTTCCTCAAGCAGAGTCTCCTGAATCACAGGCCAAAGCCCTGCTCCGAAAACGCGCTGCCGTGGCAGAAACACCTGAGGAATTCATCAAGCAGGTGCGCGCATTCCTACAAGCTGGACAATATACTGAATTGAAAAACCCAAATACCGAGTTTCTGGAAGCATACAGCACACATTTGAATGACGGCAACTCAGCCCAGCGCGCCGCCGCCATTCTTATGGGAAAGACACGGCCATGACAATCACTCACGCAATTGCGCCAAACTCGAGCAAGACAAACACAATTTTTAAACAGCCAGCCATGCGCATCTTGCTGGTCGGGATGCGGAACTGGCAAGGAGCCTGGACCGAATCCACTCTATTTGCCCTCAAAGACATGGGGCACACAGTCCAAGTCTTTTACTATCAAGATATGGCTCCTTCACCCCAAAATAGGACCCTGAATAAAATGCGCCGCATGGCCTCGCAGATCAATATACGGCTCCCAAACGGGTCAGGCCTGATGAAAAAACGCCTCATCAAAGAATCACACGATTTCGAGCCAGATCTGATTCTAGTGCTCAAGGGCGAAGTTTTCGATCAGAAGACCCTCGAAACCCTCAAACGCAAAAATACTCTGCTGGCCACATGGTGGGTTGACGATCCATTCTCCTTTCCAGAAGCAGTCAGGGCTTACCCTGTCTACGACGCTTTCTTTGTGTTCGAGCAAGATTATGTTGCACACCTGGAGCAACTGGGCATACCCCATGTGACCCATTTACCCAATGCCCATGCGGCAAACATTTTTTATCCCCTGCATCTTACCGAAAGAGATCAATCGCTCTATCAATGTGACGTTGCCTTTGTCGGTTCCTATTACCCGCCCCGAGAGGAAATGTTCAAACAGCTGCGGGGCAAAAACATTGCCATCTGGGGACCCGGCTGGAATCGGTCGCCTAGAGTGAGGGATTACCTGGATATCAGGCGCGCATGGCGTGGGCAGTTCCTGCCCGTTCGTGAAGCCGCCAAGTTGTATAACATGGCCACCATTTGCCTGAACCATCATCACCAACAGATCACATTCAATGGCCTTAATTTGCGGGCCTTTGAAATATTGGCGTGCGGCGGCTTTGAGTTGATAGATCACAGAGATGGCTTTGAGGCATTTTTTGCCACCAATCAAGAAATTGTTTATTATCATAGTTTCGATGAGATCGGCGCTCTCGTGGAACACTATCTGTCACATCCAGGCGAGCGAAAAGAGATCGCCCAACATGGCTACGAACGTGTTGTCAAAGAACATTCGTACCACCATCGAATGGAAAAGGTTCTCTCATGGGCTGTCGCCCAACAGGCCGCCAGGAAGCATTAGCTTTGAGGCGACAACAATACGAACGCCGAAAACAAGGAGCAGAAACTGTATGAAGAGATGGCTTCGCTTGATGCTCGGCCGAGCAATAAGAAAAATGATCCGCGCTCCTTTCGTTCAATCTTTGTCCCAAGAGGCCCCTCCCCTGACCACACTCGATCAATTCACAGACTCGCAGGGGAACTCGTTTCAGCGATTCGATGGGTACCGGGACCGAATTGTACCGGCATGGCGATCCATGTTCGCTCCCCTGGACAATCCCCCCCTGGTGACGCAGAGTCAGATTGCCAGAGCGCGCGAGGAGGTCGCAGCCATGGAAGGGTTTCTCCAGATACATAAAGTGTCCATTGCGAATAAGGATGTGTTGGAAATAGGGTGCCACGGCGGAGCGCACACTTATGCGATGGTCGAATCAGGCGCAAAACATGTGGATGCCATTGACATCCCGGCGTATGGCATCCGCCAAAGCCCCGGCAAAAGGGTTACTCCTCAAGCCTTGAAAGAACAATCGCAATGGCTGCGCCAGCTTAGAGAACTGACCGCCAGCCAGTACGAGAGCAGCAAGCGCTCTGGCCAGTCTATCAACAACAGGGTAGTCTTTTTCGACCTGGACATTGCAGAATTAGAAAGAGAAAATGCTTACGATATCATTGTCAGTTGGTACACACTGGAGCATGTCATCGAACCTGAAAAGGCTCTAGTCAACATGTACAGGGCGCTGCGGCCGGGCGGCATCTGCTTTCACAATTACAATCCTTTTTTCTGTGCCAACGGGGCGCATAGTCTTTGTACTTTGGACTTTCCCTATGGGCATATCAGATTATCAAGTGCAGACTTTGAGCGTTATGTGCAAACCTATCGCCCACAAGAACTCGAGGTGGCTAGGAATTTTTATCACCAAAGCCTAAACAGAATGACATTGGCCGACCTGCATTGCCATTGCAGCATGGCGGGCTTTGAAACCCTCGCGCTGATCGAGTGGACTGAGCGAAACGACATGCAAGCAATCAATCAAACGATCTTATCCCAATGCAAAAGACTCTACCCAAATGTAACCGTCAACGATCTGCTCTGCCGCACCATCTGGGTTTTGCTGCAGAAACCGCTTGGCGCAGGAGCGTAGGACGGCTAATCGCCGCCTCAAAGCAGGACAAACTATGGCAAGTGCACTGATTACTGGCATTGGAGGCTTTACAGGGAAACACCTAGCTCAACACTTGTTGGATCAGGGTGAGCAGGTTGCTGGAGTGGATTGCGCCACAGCCTGCTTGCCATCCATGTTGGTTAAGACAGTGACCAGTTTCACGGGAGATATTTGTGACCAAGAGCTACTTAAACATGCTTTGCTAAAGACGCACCCCGATACCATTTATCATCTGGCGGGCATCCTTAGATCTGACAATGTTGAGAATTTTTACCAAGTCAATGTTCTTGGCACGCTTGCACTTTTTCAAACGATTGCCAAATTAGGCATCAACCCTCGAGTCATAGTCACCAGCAGCAGCGCCGTCTATGGAAGCGTGCCGCCAGGGATTTTACCCATAACAGAGGAACACCCCTTTAGACCAGCCAGCGCTTATGCGGTCAGCAAGATCGCTCAAGAGATGGTAGCTTACCAACAATTCGTGGAGCACGATCTGCGCATCATTCGCACGCGGGCATTCAATCTTACTGGGCCGGGAGAGAGTGCCACCTTTGTCACCTCTGCTTTCGCCCGGCAAATCGCCGAAATTGAAGCTGGTTTGCGCGAACCTATTGTCAAGGTAGGCAACCTGGAAACCATGCGTGATTTTTGCGACGTGCGCGACGCCATCCGAGCATATTGCCTGCTGACAGAGCATGGGAAACCAGGTGAGGTTTATAACATCTGCTCTGGGCAGGGGATATCAATCCATCAACTCCTCAACCTTTTGCTTGATCTCAGCACCGTGCGCGGGATCTCGGTCCAAGTAGACTCTTCTCGCCTGCAAGCTGCCGATGTTCCCATACAGGTCGGCGACTCGTCTCGCTTGCGCGCGATCACAGGCTGGGCGCCCCAAATTCCTTTGCGCCAAACCCTAGAAGACGTACTCTATTCTTGGAGACATTACATTTCACCAGGAGAACATTTAAATGAAATGGCACGGTAAATCTACTCTGATTACGGGGGCCGGCGGCTTTATCGGCAGCCACCTGGCCGAGCGCCTGCTCAACGAAGGCGCACGGGTGCGAGCTTTTGTGCGTTACAATTCGCGCGGCGACATAGGGCTGCTCAAACTTTTGCCCCCAGAGCTCTATAAGGAGATCGAAATTATCAGCGGCGACCTGCAAGACGGCGAAGCCATCCGCGGCGCAGTCAAGAACATAGACACCATCTTTCATCTCGGCGCGCTGATTGCAATTCCCTACTCCTATCGCCATCCACGTCAAGTCATCGAAACCAACATTTTAGGCACATTGAACGTGCTTATGGCGGCCCGCGACGCAGGTGTGCAGCGCATCGTCCACACCTCTACCAGCGAGGTTTATGGCACAGCGCACTATGCCCCCATTGACGAAAAGCACCCCTTGCAAGGACAATCTCCCTACTCGGCCAGCAAAATCGGGGCAGACAAGATCGCCGAAAGTTTTTACCGTTCATTTGGCACACCCATCAGCATCTTGCGCCCCTTCAACACCTATGGGCCGCGCCAATCAGCCCGGGCGGTTATTCCAACCATCATCACCCAGGCGTTGACATGTGATAAAATTCAACTGGGCGCGCTAGACCCGCTGCGAGATTTCACTTTCGTCCAGGATACTGTGGAAGGATTCTTGCGCGCGGGTTATTATGAGGCTGCCGTGGGGCAGGAGATTAATATCGGCACGGGCGAGTGCATTTCAATTGGCGAGCTGGCCCACAAGATACTGTCGCTGATCGGACGCCAGTTGCCCATTGTCTGCGAAGACCAACGCCTTCGCCCCTCGCAGAGCGAAGTGATGCGCCTGCACGCCGACGCTGGCCGGGCCCTCCAGTTGCTCGAATGGCAACCGCGTGTCTCGTTGGATCAAGGGCTGCAGCAAACAATCGAGTGGATTAGCAAACATATGGAACTTTATCGTCCCGGACTATATGAGGTGTAGCTTTGAAAGCAGTTATCCTTGCCGGCGGCCAGGGCCGGCGGCTAGCGCCTTACACAACCATTCTACCCAAACCGCTCATGCCAATTGGCGATGTGCCCATTCTCGAAGTTGTCGTGCGGCAGCTTGGATACGCCGGTTTTGATGAAATCACGATGGCGGTGGGCTACCTGGCTGAATTGTTGATGGCCTATTTTGGCGACGGGGAAAAATTGGGCCTGCGCATCCGCTATTCGCGAGAAAGCCAGCCACTGGGCACGGCCGGGCCGCTCGGCTTGATAGCCGGGCTGGACGAACCATTCCTGGCGATGAACGGCGATCTATTAACTACCCTCGACTACAAGGCCATGTGGGAGCGGCACCAGCGCAGCGGCGCTATTGCCACCCTGGCAACTTGCCAACGCGACGCCAAAATTGACCTGGGGGTTATCGAAGCCGATGACAACAATTGGGTGCGGGGTTACATTGAAAAGCCAACCTACCATTATACAGTCAGCACCGGCATCTATATTTTCGAACCGGTCGTGCTCAAATACATACCGGCTGGCGAGCGAATGGACCTGCCTGGATTAATTCTCAAGTTGCTGGCAGCCAACCAGCAAATTGCTGCGTACCCTTTTATGGGCTACTGGCTAGATATCGGGCGGCCTGATGATTACGAGCGCGCCGTTCAAGAATTTCAAGACCACCGCGATCAATTCTTACCGCCCTATCAAGCCGGCCCGAATACTGCCGGCTGAGTTGCAAGATGCGTTCACCAATCACTATCGTTCTATTCACCAGTTCTTACCCTTATGCTGCCGCCATGGAACAGACCTTTTTGGATCCAGAAATGGACCAGTTGGCCATGAACTTTGAGCAAGTGATTATTGTTCCACTGCGGCTAGAGGGCAAGCCAACAACGCTCCCCAATGGGGCTCAAGTCGAGCCGGGGCTGGCTTTGGTCCGGCGGTCACTCCAGGGCAAGCTCAAACTTGTGCTGGGGAGCGTAAGCTCTCGGCTTTTTTACGACGATCTATCTTTTCGGCCAGCCAGCCTGTTCCAACCCTCGGTGCTGGCCAGGTTGGCAGCGTTCGTTGGAAACGCTGCTCTAACCAATGGATGGGTGAGCGCGCTCATCAAAACCAGAAAGTTGGATCTAGGTAAAACCGTTTTTTATACCTATTGGCTCAATTTCTGCTCTGCCGGCATTGGGCTGGCAAAAAGAAATCACCCTCAACTAAAACTCATCTCAAGGGCTCATGGCAGCGACCTCTATGAAGAAAGATACCGGCCCGTCTACCTACCCTGCCGCCGACAAACTTTGGCGCAGCTCGATGGCCTGTTTCCCGACTCTGAAAAAGGTAAAGAGTACATTGCAAGGCGATATTCATGGTTTACCGCCATGTGCCAGACGGCGCGTTTGGGCGTCAGGGACCCAAGCTTTCTCACGCCTCCCTCGCAGGATGGGGTATGTAGAATTGTCTCCTGCTCGTTGGTGGTGCCGGTCAAGCGGGTGGACCTGTTATTGAAGGGCATAGCCTCTGCGGCAGCGGCGCGGCCAGAACAACCCTTTGAATGGCACCATTTTGGAGAAGGTCCCCTAAAAAGCCTCGTTGAAGAAACGGCCCGTAACACATTGCCGGCTAACGTCAAGAGCTATTTCCCTGGTTATCCATCACTAGACCACCTGATGTCATTCTACAAGAACAATCCCGTTGATTTATTTATGAATGTCAGTGAATCCGAAGGAACGCCGGTCGCCGTGATGGAAGCCATTAGCTGTGGCATGCCCGTTGCGGCCACCGGCGTCGGCGGCAATCCAGAAATTGCCTCGGAGCAAAACGGGGCAATCCTAAGCCCAAACCCATCACCAGAAGAAATTGGGGCAACCATTCTCAGTTTTTTTGACCACCCCGACCAAGCAATGGAAAAGAGAAAAGCTAGCAGAAAGATTTGGGACGAAAAATATAATGCTGCCCGCAATTTTCAAGAGTGGGTCAAGCTATTAGAATCCTTTGCTCAATGAGGCAGGGTATGATTGTTATTATTGATTACGGCATGGGCAACTTGGGCTCCATCG
This sequence comes from Thermoflexales bacterium, assembly GCA_041740315.1. GTDB lineage: Bacteria > Chloroflexota > Anaerolineae > Fen-1058 > Fen-1058 > JBGSMF01. The sequence goes on along the minus strand of JBGSMF010000119.1, from coordinate 21,278 downwards.
CCAACATGCTCAAAAAAGTCGGCGCTCAGGCTGTAATTTCTTCTGATCCCGCCATAATCGAGACCGCCGGCAAATTGATCTTGCCCGGGGTTGGCGCATTCGACAACGGCATGCGCAACCTGGCCGAGCGGGGACTCATCCCCGTGCTCAACGCTAGAGTCGTGCAAGACAAAATTCCCATTCTGGGCCTGTGCCTGGGGATGCAATTGTTCACTCGCCAGAGCGAAGAAGGCCAATTGCCGGGGCTGGGTTGGATTGAGGCAGACACGCTCCGCTTCAAGTTCGACGAAACGCAATCTAATCTAAAAATACCGCACATGGGGTGGAATACTGTGCAAATCAGCCAAGCTCACCCCATCTTTGAAGAGATGTATGCAGACGCCCGTTTTTACTTTGTGCATTCATACCACGTGGTCTGTTCCGACCCGTCCAACACCCTGACGCAAAGCACCTATGGCTACACCTTTACGTCGTCGGTTGTAAAAGACAATATCCTGGGCATGCAATTTCACCCTGAAAAGAGCCACAGGTTTGGCATAAAGCTGTTCAGAAACTTTGTAGAGCGTATTTGAGATGATAAGGCCAAGAATCATTCCCTGCTTGCTGCTGCGGAACAAGGGGTTGGTCAAGACCATCAGGTTCCAGGACCCCACCTATCTAGGCGACCCCATCAACATTGTCAGGATATTTAACGACAAAGAGGTAGATGAACTGGCGTTTTTGGATATTACCGCAACCATTGAAAATCGGCGCCCGCAGTTTGAGCTTCTTTCCAGAATCACAAGCGAATGTTTTATGCCCCTGTGTTATGGCGGCGGCGTGCGCAGCTTGGAGGATATGAAAAAACTGTTCGCCCTGGGGATTGAAAAAGTTTCTATTAACAGCTACGCGGTCGAAAAGCCCGTCTTCATCAAAGACGCGGCCAACTTGTTTGGCAGCCAGGCCATCATCGTTTCAATTGACGTCAAGAAAAGCGCGCTGGGCAAGTATGAGGTTCTGACCTGCAGCGGCAGCAAACGCACCGGCCTCGACCCGATCGAATTTGCCGTCGAGATGGCCAGGCAAGGCGCTGGTGAAGTGTTTTTGAACTCGATTGATCGAGACGGCACCATGCAAGGCTACGATCTGGAACTCGTCAAGCGAGTTTGCCAGGCAGTAGATATTCCCGTCATAGCTTGCGGTGGAGCCGGCCGGGCGCAAGATTTGGGGCTGGTTGTGAAGCAAGGCGGCGCAGCCGCAGCAGCAGCCGGCAGCCTGTTCGTTTTTCAAGGCCCCCTCCGCGCTGTTCTGATCAGCTATCCATCCCCTCAAGAACTGGGGGAAATTTTTCAAAATCGCACATAAGGAGAGGATAATGACCACCGATGATAGGATTTGCGCCCGCTGTGTGATGGACACCACCGACCCCGATATTCAATTTGATAAAGATGGCGTTTGCAATCATTGTCAGGCTTATGATAGCGACCTGAAAACCATGGTGTTTCAAGGCCAAGAGGGCCAACGTGCGCTAGAGCGAATTACGAGAAACATTCAAGCGAGCGGCCAGGGCAAAAAATATGATTGTATCATTGGCGTCAGCGGGGGCGTGGACAGCACCTTTGTAGCCATGCAAGTCAAAGAACTGGGGCTTAGACCCTTGGCTGTTCACCTTGATAACGGTTGGGATTCAGAACTGGCCGTAGCCAATATTCATAAAGCTCTAAACACGCTTGGCATTGACCTCTACACACATGTGATAGATTGGGAAGAATTCAAGGACCTCCAACTGGCCTTTTTAAAAGCTTCAACCCCCGATTCTGAAATCCCAAGCGACCATGCCATCATCACGCTATTGCACCAAATGGCAGCCAAGGTCGGCGTCAAGTACATTATTGCCGGCTACAACCGCCGAACCGAGAGTCACTTGCCCAGTGCCTGGTCGTATGGGCACCTTGACTGGCGATACATCCAGAGCGTACACAAGCAATTCGGGCATGTTCCGCTTCAAACATTTCCTCACATGGGTTTGTGGACCTATTATCGTTATCGGCTTACCCAGGAACGCATAGATATCTTGAACTATCTCGATTATGTCAAGAGCAACGCCATCAGCCGCCTGGAACGCGAACTGGGTTGGAAGTATTACGGCGGCAAACATTATGAATCCATCTACACCAGGTTCTACCAAGGCTACATCCTGCCTCGCAAGTTTGGCTATGATAAACGCAAATGCCATTTTTCAAGCCTGATTTGCTCTGGGGCAATGACGAGAGCCGACGCGCTCCAAGAACTGAAAAGCGAGCCTTATCCGATTGAAATGCAGGAAGAAGACAAGGAATACGTAATTAAAAAATTGGGCCTGACAGTAGAGGAATTTGAAAGAATAATGGATCTTCCGCGAAAAACATTTCGAGATTATCCTTCATATGGCAATTATTACAAAACCCCCCTTTACATTGGGCTGCGAATCATCTACAGAGCGGTCAGGAGAAAACGTCTACAAACCTTTTAGTGCGAAACGCACAGTGTGAGATCATCCATGAAACGTGTATCCATGCTTCTATCGAATGCCTTTCGGCCCGACCCGCGCGTGCACAAAGAGGCACGCAGTTTGGCGCAAGCGGGCTATACCGTAACTGTAGTATGTTGGGATCGGCGAGGCGAGTTCGCGCCGCGCGAGCAATTGGACGGTTTTGAGGTGAGACGGCTTGCCATCCGATCAAGTTACCGGGCCGGCTCGCGACAATTGCTTTACCTACCTCGGTTCTGGCTAAACGCTCAGCAGGAACTGTCTGCCCTGCGCCCCCATATTATCCACTGCCACGATCTGGATACTGCCCTGGCCGGCTACAGCTATGCTCTTATCCACCACACCCCATGGATCTTGGACGCACACGAATGTTATCCCGAGCAAATGCGACCTCAGGTCAATTCAATAATCTATCGCGCATTGATTGTACTGGAGCGATTGATGGCGCGGCGGGCTTGCCACATTATCACAGTAGGCAACTCACTGGCTCAGCGATTCCGTCATCTGGGCGGGCAGGCGACCATTGTCGGCAACTACCCGGCCTTAAGCTTGACGTCTCACCCTCAAATATCTCGGCAGCAAGTTGGTTTGCGTGAAGATGAATTCGTCGTCGCCTACATTGGTGGGTTCACCCAGCAACGCGCCATTTTGCCGCTCATGGCAGCTACCCACATAATCCAACAGACAACCGTTTTGCTGGTTGGTGACGGCCCGCAGCGAGCAGCCATTGAACAGGCCTTGCCCGATCATCCCCGTGTGCGCTATGTGGGATGGGTGCCTCAAGAAACGGTTGCAGACTATACAGCCTTGGCAGATATCATCTATTATGGGTTGAACACCAACGACGGAAACAGCCAATACAGCGCTCCGAATGCTCTCTTCAATGCCCTTGCCGCAGGCAAGCCGATTCTAACTACCAATGCGGGCGAAATTGCCCAGATTGTGCGCGAGGAACAATGCGGCTCTATCATCGAACAGCCCACTCCCATGCTTATTGCCCAGGCCATACAAGAACTATCTGACCCGTCTCTCCGAGAACGTCTATCGGCCAAGGCGCGCCAAGCTGCCCAAGACAAGTATAATTGGGCAAAAACAGAGGCAAATCTTTTGGGCGTCTATAAGCAAATGGCCACCCGCTACCAAGCTAACGGGGCAGCATAAATGCGCATTCTCTATCTCTCTCAATACTTTCCGCCCGAAGTGGGCGCCACCCAGACCCGCGCCTATGAAATGGCGCGCGGCCTGATTGAGGCCGGGCATCACGTCACCATGATTGCCGAAGTTCCCAATCACCCCAGCGGCATTATCCCGCCTGAATACACGGGCAAGCTTTACAAGCGAGCCACATTGGATGGAATAGACGTAATTCGTGTCTGGGTCAAGGCCGCGCCGGTCAAAACGTTCCGCACCCGCATGGCGTTTTACCTCAGCTTTATGGGTATGGCTGCCTGGGCCGGAATTTTCCTGGCGCGCGGCAACTATGATGTGATCTATGCCACCTCGCCGCCATTATTCGTCGGCGCGGCGGCGCTGGCTACCAGCGCCCTGCGGCGCATCCCATTCGTCTTTGAAGTGCGCGACCTGTGGCCCGAATCTGCCGTGGCCCTGGGCGAACTGCGCAACCCGCACGCCATACGCATGGCTCAGTGGCTAGAGCGCGCCTGTTACAAACACGCCCGACGAATCGTCTTGACCGCTCAGGAAATGCAAGACCACCTGGTCGGACGCGGCGTTCCAGCCGACAAACTACATATTATTCGCAACGGCGCCAATCCAGACCTCTTTCGCTTTGATAAACAAGCCCGTCAGCAAATCCGCGCCGAACTAGGATTAGACCAAAAATTTATTGTCGCCTATGCTGGCCTGCTGGGGCTGGCGCAAGGGTTAGAATCTGTTTTGGAAGCAGCCGCCCCCCTCCAAGCTATCGAGCCATCAGCGCACCTGCTCTTTATTGGTGATGGCCCGCTCAAGCCAAACTTGATGGCCAGAGCTGAGCAACTGCGCTTGAAAAATGTCACTTTCCTGGCTGCACAACCACGCCAGCAAATCCCAGCTTACCTTTCGGCGGCAGACGCCGCGCTAATTCCACTGGTGCGCCAACCCATCATTGGGGCATTGCCATCCAAAATGTTCGATGCTATGGCTTGCGAACGGCCCATCATCCTGAGCGCCGAAGGCGAAGCCTTGTTAGTTCTCATGCAGGAACAAGTTGGCGTCAACGTGCCGCCAGAATCAACAGAGCCTTTGTGCCAAGCCATCCAGGCGCTCAAACAGGACCCCGACCTGGCGCGCTACTATGGCAAGCGAGGCAGGCAAGCCGTCATCGAGCGTTATTCGCGCCAGGCCCAGGCACAACAGTTGGAGCAACTCTTGCAGCAAATTGTTGCAGCCAGGCTGTCTTGATTTTTCTCGCCATGTGGGGTAAGATAAACAGCCAACCTGCCTGGCGGCCTGTCTGCCGCCAGGTAGACAGACAGGTTGCCTGCGGGGCGAATCTTGAATTTTTGTAGCTACTCAGCATCCTGAGCGGAGCAGCGCGCCCCTTCGACTTTGCTGCGCTCCGCTCAGGGTGCGCGCTGCGCAGTCGAAGGGTATGGCTGAGTAGTTACGATTTTTTAATCTTGAATTTGAAATTTTTGGGTGAACTATGCCTTCTAGCAAACTCTCTGCGTACTGCGATAAAATCATCGAAATGGGCTGGTTAGCCGCCGTCATTGCCGCGCCGCTCTTTTTCAACGTATACAGCAGCCGGGTCTTTGAGCCAGATAAATTGACCCTGGTGCGCTCCATCGCAGTGGTCATGTCGGTTGCCTGGCTGGTCAAGTGGGTCGAGGGGCTAACCCACTCGCAGCGTGCGCCCTCTGGGTTGGGCTGGCGCACACCGCTGGTCGTCCCCACTTTTATCCTGGTAGCTACTTATCTGATCAGCACCCTCTTTTCAGTGGCCCCGCGCACTAGCCTGTGGGGGTCTTATCAGCGGCTTCAGGGCACCTATACCACCTTTTCGTACATTGTCATCTTTTTCATGATCTTGCAAGGGCTGCGTGACAAGCGGCAACTAGAGCGGCTGATACTGACCATCATCATCACCAGCCTGCCGATTGCGTTGTACGGCTTGGTGCAGCGTTACAAACTCGACCCCCTGCCCTGGGGCGGCGATGTGACCACCCGTGTGGCCTCTAATATGGGCAATGCCATTTTTGTGGCAGCTTATTTGATCATGGCCTTTTTCCTCACGCTGGCCCGCATCTTTGAAAGCTTTAGGGCCATCCTGGTGGAAGAAGAGGCCTATATATCCGATATCCTGCGCGCCTCGATCTACTTTTTCATCGCGGCGGTCCAGTCCTTCACCATCATCCTCACCCTCAGCCGAGGGCCGCTCATCGGGTGGATGGCCGGGGCATTTGTCTTTGGGCTGGTCTTGTTGGTAGATTTGCGCCGCCAGGCGACCAGCACGGAGGCAGATGAAACAAAGCAAGGTATTGGGCCGGTCAAAAAATGGGGCTGGTTGGCCTGGATTACGACTGCGCTGGTGTTAATTTTGGCGCTGGTGGCTTTTAACATCTTGCCCAGCTCCCCCTTCATAGACAATCTGCGCAGTAACCGCATCATTGGCCGCCTGGGGCGGGTCTTTGAAACCGAAGGCGGCACCGGCAAAGTGCGTACACTTATCTGGGAAGGCGCCGCTCAACTGGTGTGGCTGCACGAGCCGCTCCAATTCCCCGGTGGGCAAGCCGATCCCTACAACGCCATTCGCCCGCTGATAGGCTATGGACCAGAATCCATGTACGTGGCCTACAATCGTTTTTACCAGCCCGACCTGGCCCACTATGAGCAGCGCAACGCCTCGCCCGACCGCAGCCACAACGAGACCTTTGACGCGCTGGTCATCACCGGGCTGATCGGATTTCTGGCCGAGCAGTTGGTCTTTATCAGCATATTCATCTACGGCTTTCATTGGATAGGGATGATGCCCACCCGCAGAGAAGGCTACTTGTTCATCGGCCTATGGGTAGGGTTAGGCACTCTAGGCGCAATCGCCGCCGCCGCCTGGGATGGCGCGAAAATGATCGGGGTGGGGGTGCCGGTGGGCATTTCACTGGGTATCGTGATATACCTGGCTATCTATGCAATGTTCCTGTACGACCCTGCCAAAGACAGCGGGGCGCGCAGCCCACACCAATTGCTGATGGTCAGCCTGCTGGCCGCCATCTTTGCGCACTATGTCGAAATCCACTTTGGCATCGCCATTGCCTCTACCCGCACTATCTTTTGGACCATGGCCGGAATGTTGGTGGTGGTCGGGTTAGGCTGGGTGCGCGCGCGCGAAGCAGCGCCGGCTCCCCCCCCTGCCCCCCCCGCGGCTACCGAGCATACGTCCAACAATATTCCCCAGCACAAAAAGCGCCGCCGCACCCGCGCCGCGCAAACCGAGCGGGCCAGCGCGCCCAGCCGGGCCAGGGCCATGCCAGAATGGGTTGGCTCAATCAGCGCCTACACGTTGGTTGGCGCCATCATCCTATCTACCTTCTTTTACGAATTTGTCACCAATGCCGAGCGCCTGAGTAACCCCATCACCATCATCTGGCGGGCACTGACCACCCTCCCCGCCCAACAATATCGCACTTCTTTTGCCATGTTGGGCCTCTTGATCTTGGTCTGGCTGCTGAGCGGCGTGTTGGTTTTATCTGAACTGAGCCGGACCAAGGTGCTGCGCAACACGGCAGATTTTACCACTGGGGCGATGATTTATTACCTGGTTTCCATCAGCATAGCCGTCATCTTTGCGCTGTTGCTGGCTTCGCACCTGGCTAACCTGACGCGCCCGGCAACACAACAAATTGACGTGGCAGGGGTAGTGCAAATTGCAGAACGCATCGCCAGCGTCCTGAGTTACTATTATGGCATGATCTTTCTCATCATCTTTGTCGCCGCCGGCTTGCTGCTGATCGAAACCCACCAGCCGGGGCTGCCGTGGGCGCGGGGGGTTGGCGCTGTGATCTTTATCCCGGCCCTGGTGGCGGCCATCGTCACCATCAGCTATTCCAACCTGGACCCGATCCGGGCCGACATCATTTACAAACAAGGCGACCCTTACGACAAGCAGAGCCAGTGGGATGTGAGCATTGCTCATTACAAGCGCGCCATCGAGCTGGCCCCCAATGAAGATTTTTACTACCTGTTCTTGGGTCGCTCTTTTCTAGAAAAGGCCCGCGCGGCCCAAAACCCAACCGTGCATTCATTGAACGAGCAAAGCCCGGCCGAGGCCGTATTAAAGTTGACGTGGCAGCAGACGGCTCAGCTTTCCAAGCAAGATTTGCTCATCGCCGCCAAAGCCGTGCTGCTGGAAGCCAGAGAAATCAACCCGCTCAATACCGACCACAGCGCCAACCTGGCCCGCCTGTACCGCACCTGGGCCGACATGGCCGCAACGCCCGAAGAGAAACAACAACGCACCGATCAATCGCTGGAATATTACCAGGACGCCACCAACCTCAGCCCGAATAACGCCGTGCTGTGGAACGAGTGGGGCACTGTCTACTTTTACCTCAAGAACGATATAACAACCGCCGAACAGAAATTGGCCCATTCGCTCGAGCTAGATTCCAGGTACGAACAAACCTACCTGATCCTCGGCGAGATGCACACAAGCCAAAAGCAATTTGACAAGGCCGTCGAAGCCTACAAAAAAGTGCTAGAGATCAAGCCCAAGCACACCCAGGCGCGCAGCGTGCTGTGCTACCTTTACGCCCAGCAAAGCAAGCTAGACGAGGCCATTGCGTGCAACCAGGCGCTCATCGAGCTGACGCCCAAAGACTGGAACGCCTTCAAGAACATGGCCATTTTGTTCGACCAGAAAGGCAACCTCACCGATGCGCTGAGCAACGCCCAGACGGCGCTCAGCCTGGCGCCGAAAGAGCAAATCACCGCAGTGAACGCTTACGTTGAACAACTCAAATACCGTTTGACCCAACCGCCCCAAACAACGCCGGTCATCACTTCTACCAGGCCAGTCACGCCCTAGAATTTTAGCCTTGCAAAGGCAGTAGCCTTTGCAAGGCTGGGTATGTTTGGACGATTGAGGAATGGGAATTTCGCCCGTCATTATTTTTGTCAGCGCGCTGGTCTTTGCGCTGGTCGGCACGCCGCTGGCCCGCAAGTTGGCGCCCCGCTTGGGCATTATTGACCAGCCCAGCGCGCGCAAGTTGCACACTCAGCCTACACCCCTCATGGGCGGCGCGGCCATCTATGCAGGGGTCGCATTGGCCCTGCTGCTCACCGCTGTGGTGGGCATGCAATTTGGCGATCCATTCCGCCTGTCAGAGTTAGCCGGCATACTGGTTGGCGCATCTATCCTGGCGCTGATAGGCTTGTGGGATGACCGTGTCTCGCTGAGCGCCGGGATCAAGTTGCTGGCGCAGCTAGGCGCGGCCATCCTCCTCATCATCTCTGGCGTCCACGTTCAACTGCCCTTGCCCTATGCCCTCAATCTGGTCATCACCGTGGTTTGGGTAGTTGGCATCACCAACGCCATCAATCTGTTGGACAATATGGACGGGCTATCAGGCGGGATCAGCGCCATTGCGGCGGCCTTTTTTGCGCTGCTGGCGGCCATGAACGGCCAGGTGCTGGTAGGAGTATTAGCGGCGGCGGTTACGGGCGCTTGCCTGGGGTTCCTGGTGTACAATTTCAACCCTGCCTCCATCTTTATGGGCGATGCAGGCACCTTGTTCCTTGGGTTTGTGCTGGCCGGGTTGGGCATCAAGCTGCGCTTTCCCCAGGCTCCCACCCCTTGGGCCACCTGGATGGTGCCGGTGTTGGTTTTGGGGCTGCCCATCTTTGACACCACCCTGGTCTTTATCTCGCGCCTGCGGCGCGGCCTCAATCCGCTGACCACCCCCGGCAAAGACCATACCTCGCACCGGCTGACCCATTACGGGCTGTCTCACCGAGAAGCCGTGCTGGTGTTGTACCTGGGGGCTTGCCTCTGCGGATTTGCCGCCATATACGCCGCCGAAACTCCAATGCTCGACAGCAACTTTATCACCGGCGCAATGCTGCTGTTGGGCGCTTGGGGATTGTGGCGGTTAGAATTTAGACAAACGACGAACAAGGAATAAGCTATGGATGACACGGTTGCAATCATCGGCCTGGGCTATGTAGGACTGCCGCTGGCATTGGCCTTTGGACGGGCGGGCATTCCGGTGGCAGGCATCGAATTGAACCGGCACAAAGTAGACGAGTTGAACGCCGGACGCAGTTACATCCCCGATGTGCCCACCCAAGAGATTGCAAACCTGGTGCAAAAAGGGCTGCTGCGCGCCACCACCGATTATTCAGAGGTGCACAAGGCCGATGCCATCTTTATCTGCGTTCCCACGCCCTACGACGCGGCCAAAGCGCCCGACCTGTCCTTCATCGTCAACGCTGCCAAGGGCATTGAACGCCACTTGCGCCAGGGTCACCTGGTGGTCTTGCAAAGCACCACCTATCCGGGCACGACCGATGAAGTGGTGTTGCCCATTTTGGAACGCAGCGGGTTAAAAGCGGGCGCCGATTTTGACCTGGCCTTTAGCCCGGAACGAATTGACCCCGGCAACGTTCAATTCACGGCCATCAACACACCCAAAATAGTCGGCGGCACGACCGAACAAGCCACCCAACGCGCCGCCGACTTGCTCCGGCGCATCGGCGCGCCGGTGGAAATTGTGTCCAGCGCCCGGGCCGCCGAAATGACCAAGCTGCTGGAAAATATCTTTCGCAGCGTCAACATTGCGCTGGTCAACGAGATGGCCTTGTTGTGCGAGCGAATGGGCTTGAACGTGTGGGAAATTATCCGCGCGGCCACCACCAAGCCTTTTGGCTTTATGCCGTTCTATCCGGGCGCAGGGGTTGGGGGGCACTGCATACCCATTGACCCCCTATATCTCTCCTGGAAAGCGCGCGAATACGACTTTCACACCAACTTTATTGATCTGGCGGCCGAAGTAAATGAAGGAATGCCCTATCACGTGATTGACCTGATTGCGCGGGGTCTATCGCGGCAGGGCCGGGGTTTAGCGGGCGCCAACGTTTTGGTGTTGGGCGTGGCGTTCAAGCACGATATTGATGACCCGCGCAACAGTCCCGCCGAGCGTGTCATCGAGCTGCTGCTGCTGCGCGGCGCGCAGGTAAACTACCACGACGCTTTTGTGCCGCGCTATGCCATTGGGCCAGATGTCTTTCACCGCCAAAAGCTAGAGATGGACTCGATTCCACTCGATGACGCGGCGTTGGCCTGGGCCGATTGCGTCGCCATTATCACAGGCCACCGCACTATTGATTATACCCGCGTGGTAGACCAGGCCCGCTTGGTCGTAGATTGCTGCAACGCCACCGCCGAGGTAAAAGCGGGGCGAGATAAAATTGCTCTGCTAGGCGCGATGGAGTGGTAAGGGTGGTAAAAGAAACCAGATTTCTAGAAAAAAGCTGGTTCTTCAATCGCCTCTTTACAAAATCGCCGGTTGGCATTGATGCGCTCGCGCCAAAGTATTGGAACGTTTTGGGTAACTACTCAGCCTGCACCCTTCGACCTGTCTGCCGACAGAGCAGGCTACGCGCCGCGCAGCCTGAGCGGAGTGAAACGCAGTCGAAGGAGCGCGGCGCTCATCCTGAGCAAGGCCGAAGGACGCTCAGGCTGCTGAGTAGTTACCGTTTTGGAACCATTAGTGTCAACTTAAGGCGTTCCCGCCACAGTTCAACTGTGGCGGCAGCAGTGTAACCTGTCTGCGCCAGACAGGCTGTTGCCTGAATCTGGTTAAGTTGACACCAATGTTTTGGAACAGATATGAGCAACAAAAAGACGTTGCAAATACTTGTTATAGGGCTAAGTATCCTGGCGTTGGTCGCATTGATTTCAATCGCCATTTTTGCTGTGCTCTTGTGGGCGCCGCCTTGGGAACCCACGCCTGTCCCGCTGCTGACGACGGACGTTCCGCCTTCCACGGGGTTCACCCCCAGCCCGGGGTCGGCTTTTACTTCTATCAGTGGTCGGGTATGGCATGATTTGTGCGCTGGGGAGGATAAAGCGGGCAGTATTCCTCTCACGCCACCGGCTGGTTGCATGCTGTCCAGCGATGGCAGCTACCATGCCAATGGCATACTAGAGAGCGGAGAAGCGGGGCTGGGCGGGGTGTTGATCCAACTGGGGGCCGGCGATTGCCCGGCTGCTGACCTGGCGACAGCGATCTCTAGCCTGGATGGCAGTTACATTTTTAGCAACCTGAGCGCCGGCGTCTATTGTGTATCCATAGATACGGCGCGCACAGAGAACGCACCCATGTTACCCGGTGGTTGGACGTTCCCGGCTGTAGAAGCGGGGAGCAGCGTCGCCAGCCATACCGTCGTGGTGTCGGAGGACAAGGCTCAAACAGAGGTGAACTTTGGATGGGATTACAAAACACAGCCAGGGCCGGCAGCCGTCCCCACTCAGACGCCTCAGCCGTCGCTTAGCCAAACGCCTCAACCATTGCCTTCGGCAGTCTGCACAAACCGGGCGGCCTTTGTCCAGGATGTCACCATCCCCGATTACACCACCCTGTCGCCCGGCCAGTTTTTTGTCAAGACCTGGCGCTTGCGCAACAGCGGCACGTGCGCCTGGGGTCAAGGCTATGCCCTGGTGTTTGCCGGCGGCGACGGGCTGGGTGGGCTGACCACTACACCTCTTAGCGGCACGGTGAAACCAGGCGAAACGCTAGATTTATCGCTTACGTTGATTGCGCCAACGGGAAACGGCACCTACCAGGGCAAATGGCAATTACGCACACCCGATGGCGTCCTCTTTGGCGTGGGCAAGAATGCCAAGGACCCCTTCTGGGTTAGGATCGTCGTTGGCTCAACTCCCACTGCCTCTCCTCCCCCGCCGGTAGGCGATGGCTGGCGCGGCGAGTACTATGGCAACCGCGAGCTGTCGGGCACGCCGGCCGTGGTACAGAATGACGCGGAGATCAACTTTAACTGGGGCAATGGCGCGCCGGTCGCAGCTTTGCCGGCCGACGGTTTTTCGGCCCGGTGGTCACGCACAATCTCTTTCCAGGCTGGCGATTATCGCTTTTCCATCTTTAGCGACGATGGAGCACGGGTCTGGTTAGATGAAGAATTGATCATTGATCAGTGGCGCGATGCTACCGACATTATTCAGACACGCATTCGGGCGTTGAGCGCCGCCCCCCACACATTGCGAGTCGAATATTATGACAATATCGGCACGGCCAGTATGCGCTTTTGGTGGGAACAGGTGGCAAGCTACCCAGAGTGGCGCGGCGAGTACTGGGCCAACGCCACCCTAAGCGGCAACCCGATGCTCATGCGCAACGACGCAGCGATTGACTTTTACTGGAGCAAAAATGCGCCAGCGACCAACCTGCCGGCCGATAACTTTTCGGCCAGATGGAGCCGCCAGACGACTTTTGAGCCTGGCCGATACAGATTCATCGCGCGGGTTGATGACGGGGTGCGCTTTATGGTGGATGGCAAACTGGTGTTGGACGAGTGGCGCGCCAACGATGGGAAAAAAGACTATATGGTTGACTTGTCACTGAGCGGCTCGCACCAACTGGTGGTAGAGTACTATGAGGGCGCTTGGGATGCCTGGATCAAGTTCTGGTGGGAGCGGATAGGGGATTGAACGTCAGCCCTTGCCCATCTGCCTCCACACGGATGAGCATGCCCGGCTTGGGATCGGCCTGCAACAAAAGATCGGCCAGAGGCTCGCGGATGTGTTTCTGGATGATGCGCCGCAAAGGCCGCGCGCCCCATTCGGGGTGCGTGTTTTGCGCCAGCAAAAAGTTGCAGGCTGCATCGCTCACCTCCAGCTCTAGCCCCCTGCCCGCGGCCAATTTGGCCTCTTTCTTGAGCATTAGATCGAGTATCTTGCGCATGCTTTCGGCCGAGAGAGATTGGAACATTATAATCTCGTCCAGGCGGTTGAGGAACTCGGGGCGAAAGTGCGCCTTGACTTCTTCCATTGCCAGTTGGCGAGCCGCCTCGCCTAATGAAAGATCGGCCAGGTGCTGCGCGCCCATGTTGCTGGTGAGGATGATGACGGCTTCAGAAAAGCGCGCCACGCGCCCCTGCCCATCGGTGAGCCGGCCTTCTTCCATAATCTGCAGCAAGACATCCAGAATGCGCGGGTGGGCCTTTTCGCACTCGTCAAACAGCACAATGCTATACGGCTGCTGGCGCATGCGGTCGGTGAGCTGCCCGCCGCCTTCATAGCCCACGTAACCGGGCGCCGCGCCGATGAGGCGATTGAGGCTGTCTTCTTGCTGGTACTCGCTCATATCCAACGCGATCATGGCATCTTCGCTGTCAAACAGAAATTCGGCCAGCGCGCGGGCCAGCTCGGTCTTGCCCACGCCGGTAGGCCCCAGAAACAGAAACGAGCCAATGGGCCGCTTGGGGTCCTTTAGGCCGACGCGGGCCGCCTTGACCGCCCTCGAGACAGCCAGCACGGCCTCAGCCTGGCCGATGACGCGCTGCTGGAGATGCTCCACCATTTGGGCATAGCGGGTGCGCTGGTCGGCGCCCAACTTGGTCACCGGGATGCCCGTCATCTGGCTGCACGCCAGCAAAATGTCGTCGCTGTCCAGGCGTTCATCGGATGGCATTTCTGGGCGAAAGGCCAGGTCAGACTGCATGCTCATGCGCACCAAAGCGCAGGCGCGATGCAACAATTGCACCGCAGCGCCGGGCAGGGCCCGGTCGGCCAGGTAGCGCGCCGCCAACACCGAGGCGGTCGAAAGTGAGCCGCTGGCAACCTCGATCTTGTAATCAGCCTCAAAGCGCGCCTTGAGCGTGTCGAGGATGAGGGTGGTCTCTTCAGGCGTGGCGGGGGGAACGCGCAACACCTGGCTTTGGTCGGCAATGACGGGATTAGATTGCAATCGCTCATTGTAATCGGTTTCGGTCGTAGCGCCAATGACAACCACGCTTTCGTCCAGAAACGCCTTTTGCATGGATTTTTCGGCCTGGGCAAATTCGGCCTTGATCGGCCCGCCAAAAAAGCGGTGGATATTGGGCACAAACAAGATGCCGGCGCCGCCCACGTTGGCCTGGCGCAAACCCGCGCGCACCGCTTCTACAGGGTTATCTAGCAGCGCCTGCTCGGAAATCTCTACCACCGCTTTCAAGCCGGCCGGGCCTTTGCCTTCGGCGATGAGCAACGACAGGCTGTAAACCAGCGTGCGCCGCCCGGAACCCGGCGCACCAACGAGGATGACATGCCGTCGCGCCGCTTGCGAGACCATGTTCATCAATTCGTTCAACAACGCCTGGCGATAGTATACCGGAGTCAATTGGCCCTGGCTGGCCTGGGCGGTCCAATTTTGGGTGGTGGCGCTGGGCGCCAGCGCGCGATCAGACAACATGCCAGCCATAGCGGTGGGGGTGATACCGTATTGCTGCAACAGGCCGGCGGTAGATAGCCCCGCCTGGCACAAAGCCGAAAGCAAATGTTCTGGGCCAATCCACACTTCATCCAGCGCCAGCGCGATGGTGCGCGCCTCGTCTAGCGCAATGACAGCCTCGTTAGACATGCGCACGGGGGTATTATCGGCGGCTGTGTAGGTGAAATCAATATCGTGGCCCTCTCGGATGCGCGCGGCGGTTTCGGCTTCACGCTCCAGGTGCGCCAGATCAAAGCCGCGCGTCTTGGCCAGGTGATCGAGCATGCGATAGGCCGAAGACTGGCGGGCGCGGATCAGCGCCAGCAGCAAAGTTTCGGTTGTCAGAAAGCGCTTGCCCATCGAGCGCATAAGCGCCGCGGCAGAACTGAGGATAGCTGCGGTGTCTTTAGATATTAGGTTTGGATTGAGTGTGCCCATAGTTACCATCCACGCCCAAGCCCGTTTTTCGCAGTTCGCGCATTCCTATGCGCGAACATTCCCGCAATCGGCTTGCATGGGGATGCAAGCCTGCGGGCGCGAAATCTAGGCTAAGAGTAACACAAACCAAGTTTTTAGGCAATAGCAAGTCATGGCCATCAAGCGCCCCAAAAACAAACCCGGCTCACCCTTGTAGAGCGAGCCGGGAAGTGCGTTGGAGCTGGGGGACGAGGATTCGAACCTCGGCATATGGATCCAGAGTCCACTGTACTACCACTATACGATCCCCCAAAGTAAGAGAGAGCAACTTGTCTGAAACGGTGATATTATACCATAGCCTCACGCTTAAGCAATCAGCGGGGTTTCCCACCCCGCTGGCTTCTTACTGCTATGGCATTCGATCCACTGGCCCAGCGCGGCCTGCCCGCCGAAGGTGAGTTGTGGCATACAGCGGGACAGAAAAGGCAGAAAGATGAAGGCGAAGGGATAAAAAACAGCGCCGGCTTGCACGCGCCGTCCTTCATCCCTTATTCTCCGGCCTTCTCTCTTTTACTGCGGCCCTTGGGGCGTCAGGCCATCCAAGCAAAATCGGGCTTGCGACCTTTTTACTTTGACGTGGTTGGCAGCCAGTTGAACCAACTCACCATTTCGTCGTTGCGCTTGGTCAGACGAATCACATTGCTGCCATCAGCATTCATCAAAAAGACCGCGCTGGTGCTCTTTGCTCCTTCCCATCCAAATTTCTTTCCCAATCCTTCACCATCAACAGATGTAAAAGCAATTTTACTGCCATCAGGCGACCAGCGGGGAGAAAAGCCGTGTTTCCCCTTAGTAAGATTGATGCGGTTTGAGCCATCCTTGTTCGCCACAAAGATGCCAGAGGGACCTTTGTGGTGACAACTGAATGCTATCTTTTCACCATCAGGTGACCATGTGGGTCTCGAGCAATCTATATCTGGGGTCAGATCGATGGGATCATTTGTGCCATTGGCGTTGATGACGTGGATGTGGACCACATACTCACTCCCTTTCTTATAATCGCGCTGGTAGACTATTTGCTTCCCGTCTGGCGACCAATCTGGGTAAGAACCCTCTGTCAAAAATACAGGCTCAAAGTTGCATTCTTCTCCACGCAAAACACAGCGCACATCTAATGTGTATATTCTATCGTGATAGTAGACTATATGGGTGCCATCGGGGGACCAGGTAGGGTCACGGCCTTTTATGTTAATGCGTGTTCGTTGGCTGCCATCTGAGTGCATTATGTACAAGGCACTGTCGCTATAGTTAGAATTCACTGTGCTAAAAGTTATCCATTGACCATCAGGCGACCATTCCAGCGGATCCTTTGATTGCACAGGCGATGGTTTGCTTTGCCCGGAGCCATCTGTGCTGACTATATATGTCTCGCTGGACTCGAAAAAATTGTCTCGGATCACTTTGAGCATGATCCCATCGCCACTTATAGTTGTCCTATTTGTGCAAGCAACCAAAACAAGGCCGATAAGTAACAAGTTCAATTGCTTCATCCACACTCTACTCCTCTACAAAAATTTCTCATGCACACTGCCAAAGAATTATTGCGCCCCCGAGCCAAGATTATGCCTCAGCCAATCACCAGCATCTACTGGTGAAGAAGAGCCATGTTGCCTGACCCATTTTGCGAATAAGGTGCCCTTCAGGCTGAGGCGCAAGTCTTGCAAGCTATTGCCTACTCTGTCTTCATCCACATCTCCAACCGACACGTCCTCGAAGTCAAGAATGGGCCATAATGCTGCATCGCGTTTGTCTGGATCTCCTGCCTCATCATATTCTCTCGCGCGGCGCCAAGCCAGATAATCAGAAGGATCTATCGCCATGAATTGCATTGGCCACCCTAACAACCCCCATTCATTGTCACCAAGTTTCTCGTGACCAATGATAATTTGCAGTTTGATGAGATCAAGTTGAGGGTAGGCAAGGCCCACAGCGGTCAAAAAATGCCCAGCTTGGTTTGACTGATAGCTGTCACCCGCTCCCCATTTGGAGTGGTAAAAGACGCCATCTTGGAATGCTGTGCTGAATCCCCTGTCATCGCCCCAATTGATCCTGACATGCGTGCCCAACCAATCTCCTGTAACTCTCAAAAGCCACTCTAGGCGCTCGCCATTCGTTTTGCCGGCAATATCTCCCCACTTGTTAAGAAGCTCACAATCCTCAAAACTCCTAAACAAGGCTTCTGCGCCTCCGCCAATGGGCCTTACCTCTGCTATAATCTCATGCAATCTAGCAACAGGGTCGGCTGCAAAACTAACAAAGAGTCCTCTGCAGCACTTGCCAGTTCCGAATAGATCGGAAAACAGGCCAGTAGGATCAGTTTTGTTGGTGGGATTTGATGTTGCATAGGCATACAAATTCTGTTCCAGGCGCAATGGGTCTTGTTGGAAAAACCGCCCTGTGAGCGATCACTTATCTTAAGCGCGCCCATTCGGTTTTTTAGCTGACCCGGGAGCCGCGTGGCCTCCTGGAGTAGAATGGGGGATGTCAGTCCAAACCCATTTCACTCTACAGGAGGCTATACTATGTTAGTCGAGATTGAACGCTTCGTCAATTGGTTGCGTCGCCGCAACCCGGAGGCGCGCACATGGCGCGATTACAGCTACGACCTCAAGCAGTTCGCCGATGTTGTCGGTGACCGGCCACCCGGCGACATCACCTTTCACGACGTTGACCGTTTCGTAATGTCACAAGCCGAGCGCGGTTTCAAGCCCGCCACCATCAATCGCCGTCTGGCTGCCATCATGTCCCTCTACATCTTTCTCTCTGATGATGACCCGGCTCTGGTGTGTCCCGTCTTGCCACACCGTCACGGATTGAAAGAACCGCAGCGATTGCCGCGCCAGTCCCCGGAGCGAAGCGGAGTGGGATTATTGTCCCAAGTATACGCCACGCCATCTACGTTTGTCAATCCAGCGACTACGCGCCGGACAGGTCGGTTCGCCGCGTCGTAGGCGTAGGTGATGACATTGGTGCTGGTGACACTTGCACCTGCGCTGCGCGCAAGCGCAAGTGCAGGTGTCGTTTCCGTGTAGCGGGTTCTATTTCCCACCGAATCGTACTGGTAGCGGAAATCCTTGCTGTCCGAGTAGCTGGCGCGGGTGAGGCGGTAGAGAGGGTCATAGATATACGTGATAGTCCGCCGCGTGTAGGCCGAAGCGCGAAAGTCTTGCTCGTTCCACCCGTGCTGGGCACTTTGCAGCCGTTCCACGGAATGTGTATCTCCCTCGGCTTCGCCTCCCCTCCCTGCGGTTGAGGACTCTGCGGGACTCCCATTCTCACTCGCTTTGCTCGCGGGACAGGTGGTCGCACCGCTGGCAACCTGGCCCAGGCGGCCTGCCCGCCGAAGGTGGGTTGTGGCGATACAGCAGGACAGAAAAGGCAGAAGGATAAAGGCAAAGGGATGAAAGATGGCCAGCAAGTAACGCGGCGTCCTTCATCCCTTATTCTTCATCCCTCATCCTTTTGCTCTAGCCAGAGGCATCGAGCCCTTCAATCAGCTTTGCATGCAGAAAACCCTCATTCGCCTGAGCACAATAAGCCTAGTAACCACCACCAAACCCGTGCCATTCTATTATGTCTTTTTCAGTGACGCCGTCCATAACATACCAACATGTGTCCTTTACTAGATAGTTATTGTTTAGCGCCTGAGACATAGACACCGGAGGATAATAGCAAAAACTATCCACTGGCATTTCAGGGCAAAGACATCCACTCCCGCCCAGTGGCACCCTTACTGAGAACCACAAACCCTGGGTTGGATATATCAGATCTACCATTGTGTAATTCACAATTGCATCAGGCGGATTGGGCGGTTTCCAATCTTGACAAGAGGAACAGATGCCACTTGCTGAGTGAATGCCTTCCGGGGGACCAAACTGCTTGATCAGAGACCCAAGTGGATAGTAAAACAATGTTATATCGCCCTGAATTGCTACGACAAGATCATCGTCAATTATCACAAATGTTCTGCCTCTTTCAGTAAATTGGGAAGGGGAAACACTGTACATTCCTTCGCCACTTCCAGCAATGTGATCAGCCCACCCACTAGCACGCAGTTGTTCCATAGCCTGTGTGGCCTCTTGGCTTGTGGATTTGCCAGGAATCAGTCCCCACCAGCAGGGCGGCTTGCAGGGAGTGCCATAAGCCAGACCAGGTTCTACCACTGTCGGGGGTGGTGTGCCGGTTGGAAATGGCGTGACTACTAGAAGCGCCATCCGGGTCAAATTGAACGCCGCTCGTGTCACATTGGAAGATAAATCCCCATGTGGGTTACAGCTTACGCACGAGGATATAAGCCATATCGTCAATATTGTTGCCGTCATTAATTTTGTCCGAGACCACATAGTTTCACCTGGTATTATGGATTTTGTAGGTGGTTGACACCACCTTATACAACTTGAATGACCACGTTGCCTTTTTTGTGGCCCTGTTCGACATATTTGTGCGCCTCGACGATTTGCTCGAAAGGATAAACCCGGTCAATGGCCGGTTTCAGATGTCCGGATTCGATGATTTCTTTGAGCAACAGCAGATTCTCGCGCTTATTCCCACCGTCGGAATCCGTGTGAACGTTGAGATACACACCCCCCGGCTTGAGCGCTTGTTTGCCCTGCGTCAGTGAGAGCTTGCCCACCGCGTCGAACACCACATCATAAACTGCCCTACCCAGGGTGAAATCCGGTTGGGTGTAATCCATGACCTGCTGTGCTCCCAGGGACTTTACCAATTCCAGATTGGCGCCGCTGCACACCCCGGTTACGTCCGCGCCGAAGTGGCGGCTGACGAGTTGTACAGCATTTGTCCCCACCGCGCCAGATGCGCCGTAAACCAGCACCTTCTGACCGGGCTGGATTTTGCCCTTTTTCAGGCAGGCCAGAGCGGTCATCCCTGCGCCCGGCGCAGCCGCCGCCTCCTCGAAGGTGAGATTGGCCGGCTTGAGCGCCAGCACCCCTTTTTCGGGCAGGCACTTGTACTCGGCGTAACCGCCAAAATTGACGGCAAAGGTGGAGGCAAAAACCGCATCGCCGGGCTTGAAGCGGGTCACTTTTTTGCCAACAGATTCGACTTCCCCGGCCAGTTCCATCCCCAGAATTGGGCGTTTGGGTTTATTCCAGCCCAAATAGAGCCGCGCCATGACTTTCTGCCAGCCGGGGACAGGGATGTTCAGGCTGCGCATGATGGTATCGCCGATGGTAACGGTGGTGGCGTGGACTTTGACCAGGATTTCGCGCGCACGCGGCGTGGGTTTGGGCACCTCTTGCAAACGCAGCACTTCGGGGGGGCCATATTTGGTGAACACAATTGCTTTCATGCGACGCTCCTTTACTCGATGACGGTAATGACGACCTTACCCTGGGCGTGACTTTCTTCCAGGTAGCGCAAGGCGGCGGGGGTTTCGCTCAGCGGGTAGGTTTTGTCAATCACCGGTTTGAGCTTGCCCGCCTCAATCAATTCTCTCAAAACCAGCAGGTCCTTGCTGCTCGGCGAGGCCAGGTACATGCTGCCATGCTGACGCATGAGCAGCGAGAGCAAATAGGCCTTGAACACATAGCTCATGCCGCCGTGGCCGCTGTTGGGGATGATTTTGCCCTGCGCGGTCAGGGCGCGGCGCAGGTCGGCAAATGAGCGGCTGGCGACATTATCGAGGATCAGGTCATAGCGCCGGCCGCTTTTCGTAAAGTCATCGCAGGAATAGTCCACCACATGGTCCGCGCCAAGCGAGTACACCATGTCCACGTTCCGCGTGCTGCACACGCCGGTCACTTTTGCGCCGAACGCCTTGGCGATCTGCACTGCAAACGTGCCGACCCCGCCCGACGCGCCGTTGATTAGCACCGCTTGCCCCGGCTGCATCTTGCCCGCATCGC
>JBGSMF010000118.1:0-13802 GCA_041740315.1 Thermoflexales bacterium | reverse complement strand
GCCGCCGCCGGCCGTGGCTTTGATGAGCAACGGAAAGCCAATGCTGAGCGCAACGGCCTTAATTTCTTCATCGTGCAGGCTGCCTTCGCCCTCGGTGCCTGGCACTACTCCCACACCGGCTTTTTGCACCGTGGCGCGCGCCACAGCCTTGTCACACATGACGCCAATGGCATGGGCCGGCGGGCCGATAAACACCAGGCCAGCTTCGGCGCAGGCCAGGGCAAAATCGGGCCGCTCGGCCAAAAAGCCATAGCCGGGGTGAATGGCGTCTGCGTCAGACTGGCGCGCCACCTCTAGAATCTTGTCAATGCGCAAATAGCTATCACGCGAGGAGGCCGGGCCGATGCAATAGGCCTGGTCGGCATAGCGCACATGCAGCGCATCACGGTCTATTTCGGAATACACCGCCACCGTCTGAATGCCCAGTTCGCGGCAGGCGCGCACAATACGCACGGCAATTTCGCCCCGGTTGGCAATTAGAATCTTGTTAAACATTCATTCCTTGCACCCGAGTCATTATCTGTATGATGAATTTTCTTTGCCAGGCGTGGAGCGGCAAAAATTTGACTGGTAAAATACTAGTCTTCCACAGTAATCAGGTCTTTGATTTGTATAAAGGTGGCATCGCCAATGCCCTTGACGTTTGTGATTTCGTCAATTTTCTTGAATCGCCCATTGCGGGTGCGATATTCGATGATTTGCTGCGCCGTGGCGGGGCCAATCTTGGGCAATTGGTCAAGCTCTTGGGCCGTAGCCGTGTTGATGTTGATGCGCGCCCCGCCAGGAGGCAGCGCAGCGGCTTGCCCGGCCTCGGCAGCCGGCGCAGGTTCGTTTTTGCGCGGCACGTGAAATTGAGTGTGATTGTGCAGCTCTAGCGCCAGGTTGACATTATCCAGGTCGGCCTCGCTGGTTGCTCCGCCCGCAGCCCGGACAGCGTCTTGGCCAATGGAATGTTCCGGCAACAGATACACCTCGTTGGGCCTGGCCACCGCGCCGCTAACATAGACCCGAATGAGCGCCACTGTGGGAACGGTGGTCGGCCCAGCCGTTGACGCAGGGATAACCACAATGGGCGGCGGAGCTTGACAAGCGGCCAACAGCGCCACACATAGCAATCCAATCACCCGCGCACGCAACATAATGCCCACCTCAACAGCGACATGAGAAACACCACAGCGCGCCTTACGCCTTGCCGCCGTACAAACGGCGCAGCTTGGGCAAAAACATTCCTCCCCAAACCACCGCCAGGGTAACCACCGAAAGCCCAATTTCAAACGGCCAAGCCTGGCGGGCAAGCACGGAAACATCAAAGAAAAGATGGTTGGCCCAAATATGAACCTGGTAAAGCGTGATGCCAACCAGCAGCGCCCGGCGGCCCCACGCTCTTAACCGCCACAAGCCCCACGCCGTCAGGCCGAACAAGCCGCCCCACACCAACTTGCCCGCTACCAGCCAGGGCAGCGGTATGCTCAATGGCTGCTCGGTTAAATAGGCCCACTGCGCTATGGCCTGCGCCCCAAAAACCAGGTTCGTCACAGATAGATACAACACCGCCAGAACAAAAAAGAATTTCATTAGAATTTCAGATTTAAAATTTCATATTCCAAATTGCCTAGATCAAGTTGACCCACGAATTCACTGCTCCTCTTTTTCCTGGATTATTCCCGTGTGAGCAGCACCGGCGTGAAATCACCCATAGTCAGCGACCGATACCAGACGGCCAGTAAACGTCCTGAGTGAGAAATATTGTCTGCTCCTGGGAAAGGATCGTCAAAAGGATTGTTATTGGACATTAGGACACGCACAGTTGCAACTGCCAGCCACCGCCCAGCATCTCGATCATGAATAACCTGGGGCGATTCCAATGTGTATTCAGATACCGCGTAATCAATCAAGGGTTTGTCTTCATTCCGCCATAGATAGGACGATTGCAGTGGAATACGCTTGACAACTTCGGCAGCAGCCTGCTGTGCATCTTGCTCCTGGCCATACACGAGCACAATGCTATGCACCTGTTCATCTCCCTCTTGCCTGTCAACAAGAGCGCCCAACGAGTATTTGGGGAGATCCTCCACATACAACGGCCGGCCATCGTTATCCAGCCCCAGCTTTGCCCTCAACTCTGCCCAATCATCCAGGCTGGCTTCTTCCCCGGCAAAATACGTTAGCTTTAGCGCTTCATGGAGTTTGTCAGGAGGCGCAAAGTAGCTTGGCGGAAAGAAATAGACCTGAATCAACGATCCATCTGTGACCGCGAAATTGGCAACAGCACGATATTCCCGCACATCGTAGAGTGATTTCTCCTTATCCTTTGCAGCCGCTGTCATCGCATCCAGCTGCTCCCAGATGGGTGTACTGAGGAGATAACCTGGCAGCAACGCCAATGGCTGCTGCCGCCCCAGATTTACATCCAGGAAAGGGTACTGCCCTGCCGCTTTGAATGTGGCCGGGTCCCGTTTACCCTGATCGGGCATCAAATTGCCAGTTTTATCACCATGCTCACAACCGACCGGTCCGCAGAGCACGGTCATGCCATTCAGCTCAGTTGTCGTGTAGGCGCGCGCAGTCAGGGTTGCGGCGATCTGATCTGTATCAAAGTGACCGCCATAGATCACACCATATTGTCGTGTTTCCCCTTTGGACTCAACGCTTATATATTCCAGAGAGCGATCAATCTCAAAATAGTCCAATCCGTAATATTTGACCAGTTCGGCATCATAGAGCAATGGTGAGTAGATATCCTCTGCAATGCTGACCAAACGGTACGAATTAGCATTCCACATCTCCCGCTCGTGATCATCCAGCGCCTCGAATGCAGCAAAATCCACCGGTGCAGGCACGCCTGGTCGCGCCTGCTCATTGGCGCGTATGTCGGCATATCTGATTATTAACCAGCCTGATTGGGATACTGCTCCAACCTCGGCCGGGACCATAGACATCATCTTGATCAGCTCTCGTGATTTCGACGCGCCCTTCAAAGCCTGGCAGCCCAATAATACCATCATGGCCATAAAGATCGGCAAAACATGTTTGAGTACCTTCATTGTTCCTCCAACGAGCAAGAAAAAGTTGGGAATTTTGGTAACTACTCAGCCATAGCTCATTTTTTCACCACAAAGGGCACAAAGTACACAAAGGAAATCTACTACTTGGTGTCCTTGGTGTCCTTAGTGGTGAGATAAAGGCACATGCCTGAGCAGTTACGAATTTTAAACTTTTAGCACGATTTTTCCAAATTGCTGTCCGGCTGATAGAACTTTGTGGGCAACACGACCTTCAGATAGCGGCATTACGCGGTCTACCACAGATTTGAGCTTGCCAGCCCACACCAACTCCATCACGTCCAGAAAATCCTGGTGGCTGCCCATCGTGCTGCCGATCAGGCTGATTTGCTTGCCAAAAATCAGGCGCACGTCAATTTGGGCCTGCGGGCCGCTGGTATTGCCCACAATGACCACCCGCCCGCCGCGCGCCGCCGCGCGCATGCTGGAATTGAGCGTAGCCTGGCCGACGTTGTCTACCACCACATCCACGCCGCGCTTGCCGGTGAGCTGGTACAGCTTTTTCGACCAGTCTTCTTCGCGATAGTTGATGGCATAATCTGCGCCTAGTTCTGTTGCCTTGCGCATTTTTTCCGGCGTGCTGGTGATGGCATACACGGTTGCCCCAAGGCGCTTGGCGATTTGAATAGCGATGCTATTGACCCCGCCGCCCGCGCCAACAATCGCCACGCTCTCGCCCGCTTGGAGGCCGGCTCGCCTGACGAGCATGCGCCACGCCGTCAGCCCAACCAAAATGGGCGCCGCCGCCTGCGGAAAATCAAAACCATCTGGCATGGGCAACAGGTTGCGCGCTGGCACGCTGGCATATTCGGCGCAGCCGCCGCGCACCGTCTCGCCCAAAATGTGATAGTGCGGGCTGACAGATTCTTCGCCGCGTTGGGTCCATTCATCTTCGCCTGTCACCACGCCGGGGTCAATCACTACACGCGTTCCGATGGGCGGGCCGCTTGCGCCGTCGCCGTAAGCGGCCACCACCCCCGCCACATCCGACCCACCGATGTGCGGCTTGGGCAGGTTCAAGCCCGGCCAACCCTGGCGCACCCACAAATCCAGGTGATTGAGCGCCACTGCCTTCACCTGCACCAGCGCCTCGCCTGGGCCTGGCTGCAAATCTGACACGTCGCCGTATTGCATCACTTCCGGGCCGCCGTGTTCGTTGAAATACAATGCTTTCATCATTCCCCCATTCCATACACCTGCTGCAACGCCTCGCGCCAGGACGATTCAGGCGCCAACTGCACCGCCCGCAGCAAGCCTTCGTTGGTCAACAGCAACGCCAGCATGCGCTCACGCCAGACGTGCTCATCCGGCCCATCCACCAGATAACCGTTTACCAAGTTCAGCTCTTCGGGAACCAGATAAACGTACTGTTCAAAATCAATTGGCGCCGGCTCCAACCCCGGCGTCGGCGGACATATTTTTTCTGTTTCGCTCATGGTTTACCTCGGTGCCGACATAGGGATGTCGGCCTTTACCTCAATCCCAACACGTTGCGCGCAATGACCATGCGCTGAATCTCGCTGGTGCCTTCGTAAATCTCGGTGATCTTGGCATCGCGATAGTAACGCTCGATGGGCAGTTCTTTGCTATAGCCCATGCCGCCGTGGATTTGCACGGCCTTTTCGCACACCCACATGGCCGTTTCGGCGGCAAAGAGCTTGGCCATGGCGGCTTCTAGCGAGTAACGCCGGCCGGTCTTTTTGCTTTCGTCTTTGGCTAAGGCCGCCTGGTACACCAGCAAGCGGGCCGCCTCTAACCGCGTCTTCATATCCGCAACCATCCATTGCAAGCCCTGGAACTCGCCCAGCTTTTGCCCGAACGCCTCGCGCTCGCCGCAATACTTGACGCTGGCTTCAAAGGCGGCTTCGGCCACGCCCACTGCCTGCGAAGCAATGCCGATGCGCCCGGCATCCAGCACCGTCATGGCGATCTTGAAGCCTTCGCCTTCTTCACCCAGGCGATTTTCAACCGGGCATTTGTAATCTTCAAAGATCAGCTCGCTGGTGGCGCTGGCCCGAATGCCCAGCTTGGGTTCTTTTTTGCCGCGAATCAGGCCGGGCTTGTCACCGTCAACAACAAAGGCAGTGATGCCGCGATGCTTCTTTTCTGGATCGGTCATGGTAAACACTACAATGGTATCGGCCACCGGGCCAGAGGTGACCCACGACTTGACGCCATTAATCACATAATGGTCGCCCTGCCGCACCGCGCGGCTTTTCATCGTGCCAGCATCCGACCCCGACATCGGCTCAGTCAAGCTGTACGCGCCAATGGCTTGGCCAGAAGCAATGGCGGTTACATATTTGCGTTTTTGCTCCTCGGTGCCGAATTTGAGAATCCCGTGGCAAAACAGCGAATTGTTCACCGACATGATGGTCGAGTGAGCCACATCGGCCTTGGCAATCTCGATCATGGCCAGCACATAGCTCATGCAGTCCAACCCCTGGCCGCCGTATTCTTCGGGCACCTCAATGCCCATAAAGCCCTGCGCGCCCATCTTTTTCATCGTCTCAGAGGGGAACTCGCCCGTTTCATCAAAGTGGGCGGCAATGGGCGCAATCTCTGTTTGGGCAAAGTCGCGCGCCATGTCACGAATCATCTTGTGTTCTTGGGTTAATTGCATATCCACGTTTTTACTCCTTGTTCAGAAATCAGATGTTGGATGTCAGAAATCAGATGTCGGACGCCGGATGTCAGACATCAGAAAGTGCGCCAAGCATGAATCAACTTGTAGAGTTGCTTGGCAACAATCCTGTATTCTTCGATGCAAGACGCGCAATCTGGTTGAGAAATATAAAGCAATGCCACTGCGGTTTCCAGGTGCTCTACCATCTCGTCAGCGGACCCCATTGCAATCCGCCAAAATTGTTTGGCCTTGCCTGGCGTGTCCTTGTGGCTGTAACCTTCCACAATGTTCGCCACCACAGACTTGCTCGCGCGCCGCATCTGATCGCTCAAGTCAAATCGTTCATGAGGTGGCAAGCCTGCTGCCAACTGATGTATTGGAACTATTAACGCCTTGGCTCGTTTGTATGCCTCTATATCACGATAACTCTTGATGGGCATTTTGCTTGCCTTCCAGCCTCCGACTTCCGACCTCAGTACTGATAAAAGCCTCTACCGCTCTTGCGGCCCAACAGGCCCGCCAGCACCATCCGCCGTAACAGGGGCGGCGCGGCATAGCGAGAATCTTTGAACTCGTCGTACATTGCATCGGCGATGAACAACAGCGTATCCAGCCCCACAAAGTCGCACAAAGTCAGCGGGCCCATGGGGTGATTGAAACCCAATTTCATGGTGGTATCAATGTCTTCTTTGGTGGCCAGGCCGGCATCGTACCAGCGAATGGCATCCAGCGCAAAAGGAACAAAGAGCAAGTTGGCAATAAAACCGGGGCGGTCTTTGGCCACCACCACCGTCTTGCCCAATTTTTCGCCCAGCGCCCGGCCCAGCGTCATCGTCTCATCGCTGGTGAGCAGCGCGCGCACAATCTCTAGCAGCGGCATCACCGGCACCGGGTTGAAAAAGTGCAGGCCAAATACTTGAGCGGGGCGACGGGTAGCCGCCGCCATCGAAGTGATGTTGAGCGACGACGTGTTGCTGGCCAATACCGTTTCTGGCGGGCAGATGTGATCCAGGCTGGCAAAAATTTGTTTTTTGAGATCGAGGTTTTCAACGGCCGCCTCGATCACCAATTGGCAAGCTCTGAATTTCTCCAGCTCGGTCGTGGCGCTGATGCGCCCCAGCGCCGCCTCCATCTCTGCTGCGGGCAATTTGCCTTTGTCAACCGCTTTTTGCATCGAGCCGCGCACGCGCGCCATGCCCTTTTGCAAAAACTCGTCATTGACCTCGCGGACAATGACGTTAAAGCCGGCCTTGGCGGCTATTTCTACAATGCCGGCTCCCATCAGGCCGCAGCCTACCACACCGATCAGTTTGACATCTTGGATATTCATTTGACCTCCTTGCAATTAAAAGTATGGGCATCAAACAATGGTTTCAAGCGCGCGTAGGTCTGATCGAGCGTCTCGGGCAACACGCGCGTTTCGCCTACGATTGGCATAAAGTTTGTGTCGCCGCTCCAACGTGGAACGATGTGCAAGTGCACGTGTTCGGCAATGCCTGCGCCGGCGGCCTGGCCCAGGTTTGCGCCCAAGTTAAAGCCATCGGGCCGATACGCCGCGCGCAACACAGCCAGACTACGGGTTGCCAATGTCATCAACTCGGTCAGCGTGTTTGTCTCTAGGTCTTCTAGCGAAGCAACGTGGGCATTGGGAACTAGAAGCAAATGGCCGTTGGAATAGGGAAACTTGTTGAGGGTGATATAGGCTTGTTGGCCCACGCACAAAATGTATTCAGCCTCGGCGGGGTGGTTTAGCTTGTTGCAAAAGATACAACCGGGAATAGCACTGGGGCGATCGGCCCCTACCAGGTATGTCATGCGCCATGGACTCCACAAACGTTTCATGACTTGCTCTTGGGAAAGCCAGAGAAGATAAACAAACGCTCATCCAACACTCATCCATTGTACTTCAAATCTATCCATGCGGCAAACGCCCATTGACAGCAATGGAATTAACAATAAAATAAGAGCAAATGGTAATGGAAATTTTATCATACGAAAAAATCCGGCAGGCCCTGAGCGGGGTCAGCTTTGTGCGCAAGGTGGTTTACTCGCCTTTAACCGGGTCAACCAACGACATTGCCCGCACACTGGCGCGCAACCAGGCGCCCACTGGGACCCTGATAGTTGCCGACGAGCAAACTGCAGGCCGGGGGCGCTTGGGCCGCACGTGGTGGGCTCCGCCTGGCGCAAGTTTGCTCATGTCACTGCTGGTGCGCCCCACTCTTTTGCCCCTGCAGGCATTGCGGCTGACCATGGTGGCCGGGCTGGCGGCGGTCGAGGCGATTGAACAAGAAAACGCTTTGCAGGCGCAGCTCAAGTGGCCCAATGACATCTGGCTAAACGGCAAAAAAGCCGGCGGCATCCTGGCCGAAACCGCGTTGACTGGCGACTTGCTTGAATACGCCATTGTGGGCATTGGGCTGAATGTGAATGTGGATTTTAGCGAGCAGCCAGAATTAGCAAGTTTGGCCACCAGCCTGATGATGGAAACGGGGCAACGCGCAGATCGCCTGGCGGTGCTGCGAGCGTTGGTTGAGCGATTTGCCGCGTGGTATGCCCAAATCACCTCGCCGCAATTGCATGCAGCGTGGGCTGGCCGGCTGGCAACACTAGGGCAAGCAGTTTGCGCGCGAGTAGGCGATAGCAGCATTGATGGCCTGGCCGAAGCTGTAGATGCGGATGGGGCGCTGCTGGTGCGCAGCCCAGATGGAACCGTGCATAAATTGCTGGCCGGCGACGTGACTTTGCGAACAAAGGGCCGTTTGACTTTTCAGACATGACAGGGTATCCTATTAATGTTTGTAGAGAGGTTTTACAGGAGGGAGTCTTATGTCCGAACAATCTGATTTGCCAGATTGGCTCAAGGCGCTGCGCCCACCCGAGCCCGAGCCAACCGAGGAAGGAGCAGACATTCCAGATTGGCTCAAGGCCATGAGGCCCAGAGAATTGGGCGGCACTCCGCCTGAGCCGGAGCCAGCCGGGCCTGAGCCGGTTGCGCCAGAAGAACCCCCTGTGGAGGAAGTAGAGGCAGCGCCGCCGCCCCCGCCTCCAAGCGAGTTTGACCTGCTGCGCGAAAAGGCCGCCACCCAGGTGGAAGAGATGGAAGAAGAACAAGGCCAGGGGTCGGCTATTGGGCAGGTGATTAGCAGCTTGCAGCCGTGGCAGCGTTTTGTCTTGTCGTTTTTGATCTTTATGAACATTAGCACCCTGGGCTGTTTTCTTTTGTTGGTGCTAGAGCGCATTTCGTTTGACCGCTTTTTGAAATAAATAACCACCGGGTCTGCTTGGCTTGCGCGCTCCCCACAAGAAGCGGGCCACTACCAACCCTGCACACCGAGCGGGTGAGTTGACTCACCCGCTTTTGGCTAGAGAGGCACAAGATGGAAATTCCAGATATTCTAGCGAGCGCCGCCGAGCGGCTGACTGAAGATGAAAGTTTGCGCTCAAACCTGGATGACAAGCAAGCCAGCGCGCTGCTCAATCACACCTTGCGCTGGCTGGAAAATCGGCTAAAGCAAGCCGCCGATGCCGCCGCCGTTAACCCCGAACAAGAAATCGCCCAAGCCGTCCAGGCCATGCACTCTATCAACGTGACAATGAAATCACCCCAGCCACCCGTGCTGCAAGAAATGCTAGAGAAAATGATGCCGCTGACTGCCTCTGCGGTTGCGGCTGCGCGCGTTGCAGACACAGCGACCCAACAAAAAGCGTCCATTCTCCGCCGCATGGTAGGCAGGTTGAGGTCAATTTGGCGGCGCGCGACAACCGGCGACTCAACTGACGTTTAGAAAGGTGCAACCATGAAACTGACGCGAGCGTTCAAGTTGGTGGGGCTGCTTCTTTTAGCCGCCGTCCTTTTGACCAGCCTGGCTGGCTGCAGCGAACAGGATTTGGAATTCATCTTGTCGCTGCTCGAGCCCACCCCCACCCCCATTACCCTGGGCGGCGCTCCACCTACCATCAGCAGCGACTGGTACCAGGTCTATTTCACCAACCCAATCTATCCAGACGACCAAGCCAATCATCACGGCGGTTTGGATGAACCGCTCACGGCCTTTATCAACACCGCGCAAAAAAGCGTGGATATGTGCATCTTTCAGCTCGACCTGGCCAACGTGACCCAGGCGCTTGTCGCCGCCAAAGAGCGGGGCGCTGCCGTGCGCGTTGTGACCGATATTGATATTTTGGATGACGACAAAGAAAACCCCCCATTCAAGGAATTGAAAAAGGCCGGCATCAAAGTAGTGGGCGGCAATCCCAACGCCATTATGCACAACAAGTTTGTGGTGGTAGATAACGCAGCGGTATGGACCGGCTCGTTGAATTTTACGGATAACGACACTTATCGCTACAATAATAACGGCCTTCTTATCCAATCCACCAAGCTGGCCAAAAACTATACGGCGACGTTTGAAAAGATGTTTAAAGGCGGCGACTTTGGCTCCTCGCGCAAGGTGGGCGGCACCGCGCCGGTGCTGGCCATCAATGGCATTACGGTAGAAAATTACTTTACGCCCGAAGACGACGGCACGGCCAAAATTGTAGACCGGCTGCGGCGCGCGCAAACCAGCATAGAGTTTATGGCCTTTTCCTTCACCGATGACGACATTGGCCTAGTGTTGCGCGACCGCGCCAAGGACGGCGTCAAGGTGCGCGGTGTGTTCGAGACCACCGGCTCGGAAACCGAGTACAGCGAATATGGCAAGCTAAAGAAAGCCAAGCTGGATGTGTGGCAAGACGGCAACCCCTACCTGATGCACCACAAAGTTTTTGTCATTGACGGGCAAACCGTTATCCTCGGCTCGTTCAACTTTTCCCAGAGCGCCAACGATAGCAATGACGAGAACCTGCTCATCATAGACGACCCTGCCCTGGCGCAGGCCTTTGTGGCTGAATTCGAGCGCGTGTTAGACCAGGCCAAAAATCCATCCCAAAAATAGCCCGGAGCAACTAGCCCTCAGCGGTCAGCCCTCAGCTTGTAGCTGAAAGCTGAACCTCACCGCTGCCATTGTGGCGCATCACCCCGGCGCGCTGTTTTGCCATCGGCGGCAGTCGGGTGGAAAAGTTGATGCGCAAGCAAACCCAAACAATAGATTAATGGGCACACAAATACTTGAAGCAACTTGCCCACGCGGCGCTCTAGAACGGGGAATGTGATACAATTAGATAGAGGCAATTTGTCAGTGAGCAAATGCAGGAGGGAAAATGCCCGATAAAAGCCCTTTGCCCCAATCTGTGCAATTAGCTCTTGACGATGTTAAACGAGCATTGGCAAAAATTTACGGACACCGCTTGAGCGGGATCTATTTATACGGTTCTTACGCGCGCGGCGATTTTACCGAAGGTTCAGATATAGACCTCATCATTGCACTCAAGGGAGAAGTAAACCCATGGCAAGAGGTCAACCAGCTAAGTGACGTCCTTTCAACCATTTGCCTCAATCATAATTTACTCATTTCAACCTACCCTGTATCTGAAAAGTGGGTTCAAGGAAGACAAAGCCCACTATTTGAAAACGTGCGGCGCGAGGGGATACTTGTATGACGCTAACAGCAAGCCAGGCCGATGTAGCCGACTTGACAAAAGCAGAACAATTTATCATGGCGTCCGAGGGATTCTTGAAACGCGAGGGTTTTTTGTTTTGAAGTGTAGTACAGGTTTTATTTTTCGCCTGGTGATAAAGCCATGACCCTCGAATTCAACAAGCTCAACGCGCAACTGGAGGCGCTGGGGCAAAGCACCCTTGATGAAACTGCCAAGCGAAGCGAACAACTGGATATCGCCCTCGCTTTGCTCCGCCAGACCGCCCAAGATCCAGACGAGCTGCGCGCCAAGGTGATGAAAACGCGCGACCTGAACCTGGACTGGCTCGGCGCGTATCCGCCTGAAGCGGCCAACGCCGACCCGCTCGATCAGGGCATTGACTGCCCCCAGTTGAACGAACAACTCACGCTCATCGCCGCCGACGGCTCACAAATCCACCCCGATCAGCACGCGGTGGCCTTGTATTACCTGGTTAACGTGGGCGCAATTGTGCTGCGGGTTGGGTCGGGCCAGACGCCGCATGTGTTGACCCAGCCGGAATTATATTGCGGCTATAACGAGCTGCACGATAGCCTGGGCAACCTGATCGCGGCCTCGGTGGTAGACGCCCAACGCGACCAGGCCGAGATGAAAATGCTGGCCGACCTGGCCGAAAAAGCTGACCCGCCCATCGTTGCCCTCAAAGACGGGCCACTGCTGTTGTGGGGCTACCTGGAAACCGCCCCCGGCGCAGAACGCCGCCGCGAGAAAAACATTGAAGAATACCTGGCCACCCTCGACCGGTTGCGCGCCGGCGGGGCAGCCGTAGCGGGCTTTGTGGACCGCACGCTGCGTTTTGATGTCAGCCGCCTGCTCACCCTGAGCACACTGGGCTTGCATCAACTGACCAAAGGAAATTTGGCCCCCGACCACGACAAGCTACAGGGGCTTTTGGATGAACAACTCTTTGCCTTTCTAAGGCCCGGCCAACGTTCGGCCCGCTTTATCATCCAATCGCACGTCAACAAAACCTATGCCCAGCACGGGCACGAGATATGGTTCTTTTACATCAATGTCGGCACGCAGCCAGGCCAACCAGAGCTGGCGCGGGTAGAAGCGCCCGCCTGGGTGGCGCGCAACCCGGCGGCGTTGAACCGCGTCCACGCCGCGCTGGTTCAGCAATCGCACATTCTAGAGGGAGCGCCCTACCCCTACGTGCTGGCGCGCGCCGACGAGCTGGCTGTGGTAGGAGCGGAGGAAAAAGAGCACCTGGAAACACTCATTATGCGCGAAATGATGCAGCGTGGGCAGTTGACCGCGCCTTCGCGCAAGGCCCGCGCCAAAGAGCAAGCGCGCGGCGGGCGCAGGCGGCACCGGCTGTAAATCCGCAACAGGAGAATTTGCCATGCCACCAAGAATAGTGCGTCTGGCCATTTTTATATCACCGCTATTTCTGGCCGCGGTTGTGGTATCGTTACTTGGCCACTCTCCCGCCCAACCTGGCCTTGCCATCGCGCAGGCGCCAACCTCTTGCCCATCGGCCACCCCCGAACCTTTGTGGGTGCAGCCCGTCATCTCGCCTGATCTTGACTTTTCTCAGGTCATAACGGTTTACCTTGGCAATGGCGAAGCGGTGACGATTACAGCGGCATCGGGCGTATTCGCGGCGGCGGGAGATTTCAATTCGTACATGACACCTGCCCTGGTCACAGTGGGCCTGTATCCTGGCCTCGTGCATACTCTCACAGTCTATGGCAAAGTGAAACTTGTGCAGGTAGGCGAGTGCGCTTATGGCGGTTATACGCTCTACACCCGCCTGGATAGGTTTGGCAAGCCGCTTGTCATCAGGCAAATTGCGCCGTACAATTGTTACTTGCCTGTGGCCCTGAAATAGAAAAGGGATCGCTCACCCTCCCGCAGGGTTGAACGCTTGCGGATGAACAAGCGCGTCTTGATCGAGTGTCAAGCCCAATGCAGCCGAATTGTAACCTGCGGGTAACTGCTCAGGCATATGCCTTTATCTCACCACTAAGGACACCAAGGACACTAGGTAGATTTCCTTTGTGTACTTTGTGCCCTTTGTGGTAAAAAAATGAGCTATGGCTGAGTAGTTACACCTGCGGGAGGGTAGGCCGAGTGAAAAGGGAGCAAACATGAAAGAGCAACAGCGCATTGTAGGACGATTGCTCCGCGCCAGCAATCGCGGCTTTACCTTTGGCTGCCGGCTGGCGCCGGGCGAAAACCCGCTTTGGCAAGACGCCGCCCAGCAAGTTGAATTTGGCGCGCTGGTGCGCGCGCCGGCCCAAAACGGGCAAGTTGAGTTGTATGGGCTGGTGTACGAAATCCAGGTGAGCGATGACGGCCTGACCCGCCAGCTTTCGGTGGCCGAAGACATGTACCTCAGCGAGACGCGCCCCGACGAGCGGCACCACCGCGCCGCGCCCAACGAGGTCAGCGTGCTGGCGGTGGGCTATCGCCGCAACAACGCGCTTCGCTATGGGCCTGCGCCGCAGCCGCCGCTGAGCCTGGATGCCATTACGGCCTGCGCGCCAAACCAAGTGCGCGAGTTTACGGCCCAGTGGGATTGGCTA
>JBGSMF010000117.1:0-4963 GCA_041740315.1 Thermoflexales bacterium | reverse complement strand
TGCAAAACTCTCGTACTGGAACATGACCGATTCATCTTTTACACGCAACCGTATAGAAATACGTTCGCTCAAGTATGAATTTTACACGCTTACCGTGTAAAAACAGCACGTTTTTAGGCAATATGCCATGTGCAGGAAAATCAGAGTACGAGAGTTTTGCACCTACTGTTTAATTTGACATCAGTGTAACTGGCGGGTATCCTTGGAATTTGTCTAGCCAAACCTCCAAGGAGAAATAGTCATGACCAGTTACAACGAGTTGTCTCAAAATCCTGTCAAGTTTCTTGCCATGACTGGCCATCCCGTTGAAGAATTTCAAGCGTTGCTGCCTCACTTTCAAGCCCAGTTCGAGACATATGTCAAGACCCATACGCTGGAGGGAAAACCGCGCATCAAACGCCAGTATAGTGATTACATCACCGCTTGCTTGCCGACCATTGAGGACAAACTTGTGTTCATTTTGATCTATGTGAAACAAGGTGCCACTCAGGAGATGCACGCCACCCTATTCGGGATGCATCAACCCGATGCGAATGTCTGGATTCACCTGTTACATCCGCTTCTGAACCAAGCCCTGGCCGCCTTGGGTGAAATACCGGCCCGGCAGGCCGATGACCTGGAACTCGACGAAGATGATCTGGGCATCTACTTTCACGACGGCACGGAACGTCCCATTCCTCGTCCCACCGACCCAGACGAGCAGAAAAAGTACTATAGCGGCAAGAAAAAGCAACATACCCTCAAGAACATTGTGGTCATCAACACGCTCTGCAAAATCATCTTGCTGACACTGAGTTGTGAGGGCAAGAAGCATGATAAAAAGAGCGCCGACGAAGCCGGCTATTCCCTCCCTGAAGGCAGTATCTTGTTTCAAGACACTGGCTTTCAAGGCTTTACCATCGCGGGCGTGAGCATCATGCAGCCCAAGAAGAAACCCCGTGGCGGCGAGCTATCCCCTGACGAGAAAGAGGATAACCGGCTCATCTCCAAGATCAGAATCAGGATTGAACACGCCATCGGTGGCGTGAAACGCTATCGAATTGTTAAGGATAAAATCCGAAACTGGAAAAAAGGATTCCGCGATATGGTCATGGAAACGTGTTGTGGGTTGCACAACTTTAGATTGAACTTCAGACCATGGCACTATGACCCCATCGGCATTTAAACGGCTATAATGTCTTTTATAGATGATTATGACGTTTACAGTTTCGCGGCCAGTTCCGATAATCGCCATGTGGCGTTGGGCTATTGGGATGGCACAGCGCGCATCTGGCCCATCAGGTTGGAATAGCCCTCATTAGCGATACACAAACCTCCTGCGAGCTCGAACTTTACAAAATGTGACCGGTGTCATAGAAAACGCGCGCAAGATACCGTACAATAGTCACACAAAGCAGGAGGTATCTAATGGACGCCCTACAAACTGTTTGTTACGTCGGATTAATAGTCCTGATAGCGCTGCCCTTTCTGGCTGTTCTGACCCGGGTCCTCACCATTCCATCCAATAATATTGACCGATAAGCACGGCCTCATCCAGCCGCAAGGATATGGGGATAGACGGGGCACTGGTGGCTGATGTGCTGCTGGCAAGCGGTGGGCACATCGGCCACAATCTTTATATCCAACTTGCGCAGGCTGCGCGCCAGGTGGCACAAGGGGAACCCCATCACGTTGGCAAAACACCCCATCAAGTTTTCCACCGGGTGAAAGCCGGCGTGTTGGATGGCATACGCCGCCGCCTTGTCCAACGGGTCGCCGCTGGCAATATAAGCCAGCATCTCCGCTTCAGCATAACGGCGCATCAACACATCCGTAGTTGCCAGCTCGCACACCTGCCTGCCTGAGCGCGTATCAACCAGCGCAATACCCGTATAAACTTGATGTACCCGTCCACGCAATGTGCGCAAGATTCGCCCGGCATCGGCGGCATCGACCGGCTTGCCCAAGGGCATGTTATCCAGTGATCCAATGGTATCGGCAGCAATGATGACCGTTCCCCCACAGCTATTTTGTGCCGCAAGCTCTGCCTTGGCCTGTGCCAGGCGCAAAGCCATTGCAGATGGCAACTCGCCATTGCGCGGAGCTTCGTCCACATCGGCAGAGGTTACGTTAAAAGGCAATTCCAACAACGCCAACAACTCGCGCCGCCGAGGCGAGCCGGAAGCAAGCAGCAAGGAACAAGATGCAAGAGGCAAGTTGCAAGAGTCAAGAGGCGGATTGCAAGAAGCAGCTGGGTCAAACATTGGGCGATTGTAACACGACTGAGTGAAATATGGCAAGCAGAAAACACCCCCCACCCCTGGCTGGCTACCTTTTTTCTTGGGGGCGTGGTAAAATTAGCCCACGGGCCGGTGGCGGAACAGGCAGACGCGCGACACTTAAAATGTTGTATCCTTAAGGATGTGGGGGTTCGATTCCCCCCCGGCCCATAAAACTATCAACTCCCGGCGTCGCAAGATGCCGGGAAAATTTTGCAGGCTGACAAGAAGCAGGATGCAAGAAGCAAGATGCAGGATGCAGGAAACAAGAGGACACGATGCAAGAAGCAAAGGTTTTGATTATTGGTCTAGATTGCGCCGATCCGGGGTTGGTCTTTGATCAGTGGCGAGAAAAATTGCCCAATTTCAACCGGCTAATGTCTAATGGCGTCTATGGCCGCTTGGAAAGCTGCTACCCGGCCATTACTGTTCCAGCGTGGAGCGTGATGCTATCGTCTCAGGACCCTGGACAGTTGGGCATTTACGGCTTTCGCAACCGGGCCGATTATTCTTATGACAAGATGAGCATTGCCACCGGCAACGCTGTGAAGGCAGACCGGGTGTGGGATATCCTTTCGCGCGCCGGCAAGCAATGCACTATCATTGGCGTGCCGGGCACCTATCCGCCGCGCCCATTGAACGGCTACTCGGTGGGATGTTTTCTCAGCCCCAGCGCCAAGAGCCAGTACACCTACCCGCCCGAGCTGCGCGAAGAGATTGCCGGCTGGGTGGGCGAATACCTGGTGGATGTGCCCAACTTTCGCACAGAAGACAAGGACTATTTGCTCAAGCAAATTTACGACATGGGCGACGGGCATTTTACGGTGGTCAAGAAAATGCTGGCCGAAAAGCCCTGGGACTTTTACATGTTTGTGGAAATGGGCGTAGACCGCATTCATCACGGCATGTGGAAGTACATGGCGCCGGAACACCCCAAGCACGAGCCCGGCAACAAGTGGCAAAATTCTATCCGCGATTATTACGAATACCTCGACCGGCAAATTGGCGAAATTTTGGCAATGATCCCTCAAGACACTGTGGTGATGGTTGTTTCGGATCACGGCGCGCAAACGATGATGGGCGGCCTTGCCATCAACGAATGGCTGATCCGCGAGGGATTATTGGTGCTGAAGGATGCCAAGCCCACCCGCATCACGCCGTTCGAAAAGGTGCAAGTGGATTGGAGCAAGACCAAGGTTTGGTCTAGCGGCGGGTATTACGCGCGGGTATTCATCAACGTAGAGGGACGCGAGCCGCAAGGCATTGTGCCGCAAGCCGAGTACGAACGCTTTCGCGACGAGATCAAGGCTCGCATCGAGGCCATCCCCGACCATCAGGACCGGCGGCTGGATACCCGCGCTTTCAAGCCGCAGGAATTGTACAAAACCGTCAACGGCATCGCCCCAGATTTGGTTGTTTACTTTGACAACCTGGCCTGGCGCTCGGTGGGCAGCGTTGGCTTGAGCGATATCTATACTTTTGAAAATGACACCGGCCCCGACGACGCCAACCACGCCCAGCAAGGCATGTTCATCATGCACAACCCAGCCCACAGCGGCAATGGACGCGAGTTGAGCGGCCTGAACATTATGGATGTTGCGCCGACCGTGCTGGACTTGATGGGGTTGCCCATACCAGTAGATATGAACGGCAAGGTGATCAAGTAAAAGACGAGAGGCACAAGCCCGACATCTATGAATGCTGGGCTTGTTTACATAGCCGCTGCAGAAAAGGCCAGCAAAAACTGCCCCAGGTAATACAGCGGCAGGCCCCACGCCCTATTAGTAAAGCTGGGTTTTACAAAGGTGTTGATTGCCACCGACACGTCAGAAAAGTAAAAGCTTGTCGCGCCCAACGCGATCAGCCAGCGGGCAGTTGATGGCGCGCCCGCGTTAAAGAACACCGCCCACGCGCTCCAGACCATGAGCGAAATGACGATGATATAGGCCACGACCGGAATCCGCATACTGCCCAGATGCGGCCAGAATTTGAACAAGACAAAAGAACTGACCAGCAAAATCAAACCCGCCATAATAAAGTTCAGCGACGTGAACAGCACCAGGCTGTTAAAAGCCACAATGTAGCACACGTGCCCCAGCAGGAACGCCACCAGGCCAACCATGAACCACCGACGGCTCTTGGGAATCAGCGCCACATCGCCCACCAGGCAGAGAATCAGCCCGGCCAAAAGCCAGGCTCCATAAACGCCCCCTACCCCGCCACTCAGAGCAGTGAGGATAAACAGCAACGATGTCAGCGGTTTAAAGATATAGACCATGCGGCGATTTTCGGTCTTTTCGCCGTACAACAGACCCCCCAGGGTCACCAGCGCAACAATAGGATAATAGATTGGCATACATCACCTCGCTACATCATCTTGATGCCTATATCATCTTGATGCCTACATCATCTTGATGCCTACATCACCCTGATGTCTACATTTCATCCAATGTCTTGAGCAACGTCCGGGCCGCTTTGCGCACCACGCCGCGCCCGGCATCGTGATATTGAAAGGCAACGGTTCGCACCTCGCCGGCCAAATCGGGCGCAGCTAACGCAACATTGCCCAAGCCGCGGAGCGCGTGCGCGGCATGCTTCCCGCCCCACACGGCCAGGGCTTGCACCAGGATGGGGTGCACGGCGCGCGCCGCTTTGGCGCTCACGCTGGCATAATTGCCTAGCGCATCCACCGCATAGTCGCGGGC
>JBGSMF010000116.1:0-7174 GCA_041740315.1 Thermoflexales bacterium | reverse complement strand
ACCTCTACCGCGCCGCCTCGCTGGGCGGGCCGCGCGCGCAACTGAACAGCGCGCTCATCCCCGGCAAGGCCTCTGGCACGCCCCTGGGCGCGGCGTATGAATTTCTAGATGCCCCCTTGGGCGGCGGCGGGTATTACTATTGGCTTGAGGCGGTGGGCCTTGCGGGCGAGCAGTTGCACGAACCGGTTTTTGTGGCGCTGCCCCACCGCGTGTTGTTGCCCGTGGTGATTAACAGTTATCACTAGACGCAGTACCGCAAAAGTCAATGTCACCCTGAGAATTTATATGGGTGTGTTTCACATGAGTTGAAACTTGCCTGGAAACCAGGTTTTCCTGAAAAAACCTGGTTTCTTTTAAAAGTTTGTTGACACACACTGGTTCTCCTGCCGGTTAGCCGGCGGGAGAACCTTTTTTAACGAAACTTAAACAACCTTTTAACGCGAAAAGCGCCTTTTTTATGATAGAGTATTGGTAAGAAAAGAAAGCGGATTACTGCTCAGCCTACCCTCCCGCAGGTTATAAAACTAGATATCTGGGCTGGTCGGCAATCCTGACCGAGTTGCGCTTGCTCATCCAAAAGCGTTCAAACCTGCGGGAGGGTGAGTTACGAAAACAGGTGAATGGCAAATGCAAAAAAAAATCCTGGTGGTTGGCGAGCAAGTTAATGGCCTGGCAATCGGAAGCTTGCTGGAGCATGCCGGCTACCAGGTGACGACTGCGAGTAATTGTTTGGCGGCGTGGCAAATGTTGATCGCTAGTTATCCTGACCTGGTCATACTAGGCAAAACCATCCTCAAGTTAGATGGATTGGAATTGTGCCGCAACATTCGCCAGCTAGACGCCCGCTTGCCGGTGTTGGCTTTGGCGGCAAAAGATGATGAAGAGGCTGTCATTGCTAGCTTGGAGGCCGGCGCAGATGCGTGCCTGGTGCAGCCCTTGAGCGAGCGCGAATTTTTGGCGCGCGTCGGCGCAATTTTGCACCGTCACCGCGTGTGGCTAAGCAAGGCCGACTGCTCTGATTCTTTGTTCGTAAATGCCCAGGGTTGATTATGCCTGCGGCTTGGCCGCAGGTGGTGACTAGTGCCTTGATGGTCAAATCTTTGCTTTTCGAGCAAAGAAATTTCACCACAAAGACACAAGGTATCTTTTTCAAAAAGCAGGGGCGGCTCCCACGCCGCCTATGGCCGGGCGTGGGAGCCCGGCCTGCAGTCCCCAAAATGTGTATCGTTTATATGTGCCTTTAGTTATAGTTGGGAATAGATAAAAGCGTGACCCGTAGCTAAAAAGGGGGCAGGCCTGGCCTGCCCCTCTTGATATGGGTGTGTTTCAAATGAGTTGAAACTTGCCTAGAAACCAGGTTTTTCTGAAAAACCTGGTTTCTTTCAACTGAAATGAAACACACCCCTTTGATATTGAAGGCCAAGCGGTCGATTAGATCCTATCGGAAATAACGCAGCTATTTCCGATAATGTCTAGCAGGCTGTCGGAGAGCGGGCTGGTAGGCTCGTAGTGCGCGCTTTAGCGCGCTAAAGCGCGCACTACGAACGGCCCTCTCCGACAAGCTCCTAGAGTTTATCGGAAATAACGCAGCCAACGTATCCCCACACCCTGTCTGCGCCAGGCAGGCTGCACTCCCGAAGGGGCCAAGCGCAGCGCAGGTGCAAGCCTGCCCTGGACGGGCAGTCCAGGGTGTACGTTGGCGGACTGGCATGGGGATGCCCGTCCTGCTATTTCCGATAAGGTCT
The DNA here is from genome assembly GCA_041740315.1 of Thermoflexales bacterium. Taxonomy (GTDB): domain Bacteria; phylum Chloroflexota; class Anaerolineae; order Fen-1058; family Fen-1058; genus JBGSMF01. Next base: position 5,429 of record JBGSMF010000116.1, on the reverse strand, counting down.
ATTGGGAAATTGGCGTCAATTCGTGAAACCTGCGCCTGCGCGCAGTGCAGGTGTTCGTGGCAAAAAAATTTTTCCCGATAATGCCTATTGCGCCTGGGCGGCGCATCGGTTATACTGGTTGCAGATTTGGTTTTGTGTTGCAAGAGGGGAAAAACCTATGAGACACAGTTTAACGATTCGGGTTTTTATCTTGAGCTTGATTGTTGGAGCAACCGGGCTGGGGGTGGCGCTGGTGGCTGCCTATTCGCCAGGGCCGGTGAGCGCGCCTGCCGTTGCGCTGCAGAGGGTAGATAAAGACCAAAATTTGCGCATTATAGAATCTGGCGAGCGCGGCCTGGTGCTGGAACTGGTGACGCCCGGCTTTGAGCTGACGCAAGCGCAGATGGACGGCGGCGAGTGTGATTTGTTAACTGTGCCTGGCTATGGCGAAACGGCCCAGGCGGGCTGGCCGCGGTTGCCCATAAGGGGAGCGATGATCGGCATTCCCCCGCAGGCAGAGCCAAAGGTGACCGTGCTGGCGGCCGAAGCAGAACTTGAACCAGGCCGCTACAACCTTTGCCCGGCGCCGCAGCCGATTGTAGAGACCGAGCAGCCCACCGGCACGGCTCGCTATGGGGGGATGGCAGCCGCGCAGGACCAGGCCGCGTATGCTGCCGATAACTTTTACCCTGCCTCGCCTGTGGAGCTGGTCTCTACGGGCTTTATCCGCAGCCAGCGGGTGGGGCAGTTGCGCTTTCATCCTTTGCAGTACAACCCGGTCTCTGGCGAGCTGCGCCTCTACAAGCGCATCCGGGTGCAGATTGATTTTGGCCCGGCCGAGGATAAAACCGGCCAGCCGGTTGACGACCAGCAGGCTGAAGAAGGCGAGTTTGAGGGCGCGCTCGAGCGCGTGTTGGTGAATTATGCCAGCGCGCGGGACTGGCGCACCTCGCCCGCGCCGCTTGCGCGCGCGGACGCCATCTCTGGCACGGCTCAATTCTATTACAAGATTTCTATCAACCAAGATGGCCTTTACCAGTTGACATACAATTACTTGTGGGCGGCGGGCATCAATCCGGCCGCTTTTGACCCGCGCACCTTGCAGCTTTTCAACCAGGGGCAAGAGGTGGCCCTTTGGGTGCAGGGCGAGCAAGACGGCGTTTTTGACGCCAACGATGTGATCCTCTTTTACGGCCAAGGATTGAATAACAAGAACACCAACACGAACGTGTATTGGCTGACGTGGGGGATAACCAATGGTCTGCGCATGGCCACAGTTGACGGGACACCAAGCGGCGCGCCCGCGCCGGCCGATTTTGGCGCCACGCAGCGCATGGAAACCGACCGCTGGTACCAATCCAGTTACCCCAGCGGCCTCTCCAATGACCACTGGTATTGGGACCTGGTAATCGCGACCGGCATCCCCGTTTCGCGCAGCTATACTACAACCCTGCAAAACCTGGCTGCTGCGCCGTATAGCGTCACCGTGCGCGGCCTTTTAAGAGGCTATTCTGCAATTCCCGAACATCACACCAAGATTTTCCTCAACGGTCATTTGCTCGAGGAACAGGTGTGGCTGCCTCAGACTGAATATGACCTGGAGGTGGCCGCGCCCAGCTCGTATCTGAACGAGGGGACCAACACCATTTCGGTCATGGCGGGTATCAGCGTCACCAGGGATTACGTTTGGGTCAACTGGTTCGAGCTTGATTACCGCGCCAGGCACATCGCCGGCAATGATTTGCTGTGGTTTAATGGCGACCAGCCGGGGACGTGGAAATATGCTGTGGGTGGGTGGACGACGGCCAGCGTGGATATTTTAGATATCACTTGGCCGCTCGCCCCGGCGCGCATCTTGAGCGCCACGCTTCAGCCTGGGGGGGGAACATACACGGCAACCTTCCAGCAGGCAATTTTGGCTGAACGGCATTACCTGGCCTTGTCAACGGCGCAAAGGCTTGTCCCCGCCAATATAGAGCGCGATGTTGCCGCCGACCTGAGCTCTACCGCCAACGGCGCTGATTATATTATTATCACTCACGCCAAGTTTTACACCGCGGTGCAGCCGCTGGCGGCTTTTCACGCGGCCCAAGGTTTGCGCGTCAAGATAGTAGATGTGCAAGAAGCCTATGACGAATTTGGTTACGGGGTTTTTGATCCAGAAGCCATTCGCAGCTTTTTGAGCTATGCTTATGCGGCCTGGGCGCGGCCCGCGCCGGCGTATGTGTTGCTGGTGGGCGATGGCAACTATGACCCCAAGAGCATTTATAACCGGGGAGAGCCTAGCTATATTCCGCCCTACCTGGCCGATGTTGATCCCTGGCTGGGCGAGACTGCGGCCGATAATCGCTACGTGTGCGTGAGCGGCAGCGACATTTTGCCCGATATGCACCTGGGGCGCTTGCCGGTCAAGACGGTTGAGCAGGCCGTTGGGTTGGTGGACAAAATCCTGAACTATACGCAAAATCCGCCGCCTGGCGACTGGAACGCCAAGCTGCTTTTTGTGGCCGATAATGCCGATACGGCGGGTGACTTTGCGGCGCTGTCGGATGTTCTGGTCAATGGCTATGTGCCTGGACCTTTTCAACCCCAAAAGGTTTATTTGGGAATTACGCATTCTTCTGGCGCCATTGCCAGAACTGCTATTATCAGCGCAATCAACGAAGGGCGCTTGGTGGTCAACTATATTGGCCACGGCGCCACCACCGCCTGGGCGTCGGAAAAAATGTTGCGCACCGCCGATATTGCCGCCTTGGCTAACGGCGGGCGGCAGCCGTTGGCGCTGCCGATGACGTGCCTGGAAGGCTACTTTATCACCCCCAGCCCATCTACCGCCGATTATTCCAGCTTGGGCGAGGCCATCGTCCGCGCGGCGGGCAAGGGGGCTGTGGCCAGTTGGTCGCCCACCGGGCTGGGTGTTGCGTTGGGGCATGATTACATGAATCGCGATATATTCGACGCTTTCTTTTATGACGGCGTGAACCAGTTGGGGCCGGCCACAACACGAGCCAAGCTCTATCTCTATGCCAGCACGGGCGGGTATCGCGAGCTGCTCGACACCTATCTTTTATTTGGCGACCCGGCGCTGCGGCTGAATGTGCTGAAAACAGATGTCAGCCTTGCCCAGTCGGTTGATCCGGCTGGCTCGCTCCGCCCAGGCGATAAAATTACCTATACACTGACTTTTTCCAACCCCGGCCCGGCCACGGCTTTTCACGTTGTGATTGACGATGTGTTGCCGGCGGGGTTGACCGAGGCGCTAACCAGCTCCTTTGGCGCTGCCGTCACCCTGCGTTCTGGCAGCCGCCTGGTGTGGGATGTGGCCGATTTGGCAGCCGGGCAGGGGGGCAGCATTACGATTGCGGCGCGCATCAGCCCAACCTTTACCGGCGTGTTGACCAATGAGGTATCTATTGCGACGACGGCCATAGAGAGCGATACGACCAATAACCGGCCAGAGCCGCTTGTCACCCATTTGCTTGTGCCAGAGCTGTCCATTGAAAAGCTAGGCCCCACCGCGCTGCCGTCTGGCGCTGCAATTACCTATACGCTCTACTATTCGAACACCGGCGATGCGCCGGCCGACCATGTGGTTATCACAGATGGGCTGCCTTCTGAATTGATGACGGTAGAGTTTGCTTTCAGCGGCGCTGTCATTACGCCGCAGCTAGGCGCTGATTTTGTGTGGGACGTGGCCGATCTAGCGCCGGGGCAGGGGGGCGTCATCACCGTTAGCGGCACAATCACCCCCTGGTTTGCCGGCATCATCACAAACGGCGCCGCCATCGCCAGCGCCAGGCCCGAGAGGAACATGGCCAACAATGTGGCCGAGCCGGTGGTGACGGGTGTAGATGTGCCAGACTTGGTGATTCACAAGCAGGGGCCGGCAGAATTGGTGATTGGCTCGCCCATTACTTTTGTGTTGTCTTTTGAAAATATCGGTTTGGCAACAGCGCCGCAGGGGGTCATTACTGATCTTTTGCCGCTGGCGCTGACAAACGTTCACAGCCTGACGGTGGGGGCCGTCATCACCCCGCGGGTGGGCAGCCCGTTTGTGTGGGATGTAGCCGACCTGGCTCCCGGCGAAGGAGGCGTCATCACCATTACGGCTACGCTTAGCCCCACCTTTGTCGGCTTTATTTCTAACACGGCCTATATCCACACCCCCGCGCTAGAGCGACTGGGCAACAATGTTTCACACTCAATCGTCACCCAGGTGGGACTGCCTGACCTGGCGATTTCCAAATATGGTCCTGCCGAGGTTGTAAGCGGGTCGCGCATTACTTTTACGCTATTCTATTCCAACCTTGGCTCGCTTCGAGCGGGTGGCGTTGTCATTAGCGATGCGCTGCCGGCTGGCTTGAGCGGCGTGAGCTTTGCCTATAGCGGCGCTGCTGTCACAGTGCGCCCGGGCAGCGCCATAGCGTGGGATGTGGCCGACCTGGCGGTGGGACAGGGGGGCGTGATTACGGTTTCAGCGATTGTGAGCCAGGCGTTTGCGGGGATATTGACCAACACGGCCTTTATTACGACCACAACTCTAGAAACCAACGCGGCCAACAACTCGGCGGTGGTAACCACCGATGCCGGTATGCCGGATCTCGTAATTTACAAGCGCGGGCCGGCTGGGGCGTCTGCCGGCGACCGCATCAGCTATACCCTGGTTTATTCAAATGCCGGGTCGCTGGCCGCGCGCGGGGTTGTCATCAGCGATGTGTTGCCGGCTGCCTTGCTTACGCCAACGGTCTTTTATGCTAGCGCGGAAATCACGCCGCGTCTTGCGACTCGCTTTGTGTGGGATGCGCCTGATTTGGCCGTGGGGCAGGGCGGCGTTATTACGATCTCTGCGCTTGTCAACCCGGCTTTTGTGGGCGTGCTGACTAACACGGCCAGCATCGCCGCCGCGCAAGAAACCAATGGGCTGAACAATACCACCGAGGCCATCCGAACAGAGGTGGGCCGGCCCGATCTGTCCATTCGCAAATACGGCCCGATAGACGCGGTTGCGGGCAGGCTCGTGACCTATACCCTGGTCTATTCAAATGCCGGCTCGTTTGAGGCTCGCGCGGTCGTCATCAGCGATATGTTGCCGGCTGCCTTGCTTAGCCCCACTGTCTCTTGTTCTGGAGCGGCGGTTGCGCCTCGCCCGGGCGCTAGTTTTGTGTGGGACGTGTCTGATTTGGCGGTGGGAGCCGGTGGCACAATCACCATCACTGCCTGGCTTGACCATAGCCAGTGGGGATCGCTGACAAATACTGTTAGCATTGCCGCGGGCAACAGCGAGCTGGTTCAAGCGAACAATGTTGATGCGTGGGTTTCTCGCGTGTGGCACAGATTGTATCTACCCCTGATAGGCAAATAACGTATCTATTCCGAAAATGTAACTACTCAGCCTGCACCCTTCGACTACGCGCCGCGCAGCCTGAGCGGAGTGAAACGCAGTCGAAGGA